>NZ_CP071608.1 GCF_017357225.1 Rhizobium binae
ACCGCCAGTGGCAACAAATGGGTTATCGATATGGCGAAGGCCGCCGCAAAAGAAGCACCTGCAGTTGAAGGATTGACAGCCTTGATGGAGCGTCATGCCGATGCCCTCTCGAGCCAACTTCAAGCACATCATCTTAAGGTCTTCCCACCGCATTCCGAGAAGGGCATTCGAACATTCGGGCCGTCTGAGGCGTCTAAGCTGCTCGGCGTTGGCGAGTCCTATTTGCGCCAGACCGCGTCAGAGATGCCGGAGTTGAATCTTAGCATGAGCCCGGGTGGCAGGCGAATGTTCTCAATTGAAGATATCCATGCGATTCGGAAGCATATGGACCAGGTCGGCCGCGGGAACCGGCGTTACCTGCCGCATCGTCGAGATGGCGAACAGCTTCAGGTTATCTCTGTTATGAATTTCAAAGGTGGATCTGGCAAGACCACCACCGCCGCGCATCTGGCACAGTATCTCGCTATGCGCGGATATCGCATCCTGGCCATAGATCTGGATCCCCAGGCGAGTCTTTCCGCGCTCTTCGGTAGCCAGCCGGAAACCGACGTTGGTCCGAACCAGACGCTTTACGGCGCCATCAGATACGATGAAGAGCAGGTTGCTATCGAGCAGGTTGTCCGAGCAACGTATATCCCTGATCTCCACCTGATCCCGGGCAATCTTGAGCTGATGGAATTCGAGCATGACACGCCGCGTGCGCTGATGAAGCGCAAGGAAGGCGACACGCTCTTTTACGGTCGTATCAGTCAGGTGATCGAAGACATCGCAGACAACTACGACGTCGTGGTGATCGACTGCCCTCCCCAGCTTGGTTACCTCACGCTTTCGGCTCTGACTGCCGCAACATCGATCCTAGTCACTGTCCATCCTCAGATGCTGGACGTGATGTCGATGAACCAGTTTCTGGCAATGACATCAAACCTTCTGCGCGAAATCGAGAACGCTGGCGCAGAGTTCAAGTTTAATTGGATGCGCTACTTGATAACTCGTTTCGAACCGAGCGATGGACCGCAAAATCAGATGGTCGGTTATCTGCGGTCTATTTTCGGCGAAAATGTCCTTAATTTCCCGATGCTTAAAACCACCGCGGTTTCGGATGCTGGTCTGACAAACCAGACCCTATTTGAAATCGAGCGTGGCCAGTTCACGCGTTCGACCTATGACCGAGCGTTGGAGGCGATGAATGCCGTCAACGACGAAATCGAAACACTGATCAAAAAAGCATGGGGTAGACCCACATGAGCCGGAAGCACATCCTTGACGTCTCAACAGACGCGCCCGAAACGTCGTCCGCAGACTACAGAGCCGCAAAGAATCGATCCATGCCGCTTCTCGGGGTGGCAAGGAAGGAGCGCGATCCCGCAACGAAGCTCACAGCGAACATTGGAAACGCGCTGCGAGAGCAAAACGATCGTCTCAGCCGTGCCGAAGAGATCGAGCGGCGTCTTGCTGAAGGGCAGGTAGTGATAGAGTTGGATGCCTCGTCAATTGAGCCGTCGTTTGTGCAGGATCGTATGCCGGGGGACATCGACGGGCTCCTTGCTTCGATCCGCGACCAAGGACAGCAAGTCCCCATCCTTGTACGACCTCATCCGGACCAGCCCGCCCGATATCAAGTTGCTTTCGGCCACCGTCGGCTGCGCGCCGTTTCAGAGTTGGGAATCCGGGTCAAGGCGGTTGTTCGCGAACTGACAGACGAGCAATTGGTCGTAGCGCAGGGTCAGGAAAACAATGAGCGAGAAGATCTTACCTTCATCGAAAAGGCGCGCTTCGCACATCACCTAAACAGGCAGTTTTCAAGAGAAATTGTCATCGCCGCGATGTCTATCGACAAGAGTAATTTGTCGAAGATGCTTCTGCTCGTCGACGCCCTCCCCTCTGAACTAATCGATGCTATTGGTGCTGCTCCTGGCATTGGACGGCCGAGTTGGCAGCAGCTAGCGGAGCTGATCGAGAGAGCGCCTTCACCGGCCGATGTGTCGAAATATGCGATGTCGGAGGAAGTTCAAGCGCTGCCATCGGCAGAACGGTTCAAGGTGGTGATCGCTAGTCTGAAGCCGAGTCGGGTTGCGCGCGGACTTCCTGAGGTCATGGCCACCCCGGACGGCACCAGAATTGCTCAGGTGACGCAGAGCAAGGCCAAACTGGAAATCACGATTGACAGGAAGGCGACGCCTGATTTTGCGACCTTCGTACTCGAGCGTTTGCCAGCGTTGTATCAAGCGTACCATGTTGAGAATCAACGGAAACACGGAGAGTAAACCGCAAAAGAAAAGAGCCCCCTCAACGTCGCCGTCGCGGAAGCCCTTCTGTCTCTCTAGCAAGAACAGAATCGCATTTCCTCGAATCCTCGTCAAGAGTTTTTAGCGCCGTGTTGGTGAGCTGAGTTCCTTTGCCTGCTGAAAGGTAAAAGATAATGCACACGACAAACGTAACGACGCCCTTCGGGCGGCGGTCGATGACGCTTGGCATGCTTGCAAACCAAGTCATGGCCGGGGAGATCAAACCGGATCAGTCGGTTGATAAGTGGAAATTGTTTCGCGCGCTGTGCGAAGCAAAGCCGCTGCTTGGCATCGGCGATCGAGCGCTTGCCGTGCTCAACGCGCTTTTGAGCTTTTATCCGAAGAATGAGCTGGCCCAGGGAAACGGTTTGATCGTCTTCCCGTCGAATATCCAGCTTTCGCTCAGAACGCATGGCATGGCTGAACAGACTGTGCGGCGTCATCTTGCCGCGCTCGTCGAGGCAGGTCTTCTGGTGCGCAAGGATAGCCCCAACGGCAAGCGTTACGTCCGCAGGGACAGGGCAGGGGAGGTCGACGAGGCGTTCGGCTTCTCGCTGGCGCCGCTGCTTGCCCGTGCCGAGGAGATCGAACAGCTTGCGGCCGCAGTGATGGCTGAGCGGCTGCATGTCCAGCGTTTGCGTGAACGCATTACCCTTTGCCGCCGTGACATTGCCAAATTGATCGAAGCGGCAGTTGAAGAAGAGATCCCCGGGGATTGGCAAGGCCTCTACAGCGAATTCCGGGACCTGATCGAAGGCCTGCCGCGATCGCCGACGGTAGCGCAGCTTGAATTGCTGCTGGATGAATTGGAGGTTCAGCGGGCGGATATCCTTAACCGATTGGAAATTCGGATTAAATCAACAAAACGGAGCGGCAATGCCGATTATATTGAGCGTCACATACAGAATTCAAATCCCGAATCCATTATTGAATTTGAACCAGGCTTCGAAACGAAGCGGGGCGCGATGGCTGAGCAAGACAACGATCGAGGGGGCGTGACGCCAGAGAAGGGTAGGGGTGAGGCAGAGCAAAGTCGACAGCCGGGGGTCCGCAATGATGGTGGCGGACTGAAATCCTTCCCGCTCGGCCTCGTTCTGCAGGCCTGCCCGGAAATCCTTGCCTATGGGCCGGATGGCGTAATCCGCAACTGGCGCGATCTGATGGCCGCAGCCGTCATCGTTCGATCGATGCTGGGCGTCAGTCCGTCGGCATACGAAGAGGCCGCCAATGTGATGGGGCCGGAAAATGCCGCGACCGTGATGGCATGCATCCTGGAGCGCGGCGGCCACATCAATTCGGCCGGTGGCTATCTTCGCGGCCTGACGCGGCGAAGCGAAAAGGGAGAATTCGCAATCGGCCCGATGCTGATGGCGCGCCTGCGGGCGCACGGGGAGGGCAGGTTGAAGGTCGGGTAGAGCTTTGATCATCGTGAATTGGGACCGAACTCAAAATTTTCATGACGCGGAAACTAGTTTTCTTCGGTGGTCAACTGACCACCGGTATAAGGTACTGAAAGATAATTGTTTTTTCGGGCAGAGATTTTTGTCGGAGCTAAATATGCGCGGTGTGCGCCTATGAACAAGTTGCGTCTCGAGGCAGAGCACAAGATGCGACTGGTGAGAGAGCTGAATTGCGGCGTCAGAGAATGGGGAAGGCCCGTCCCCTCCGGCGGACGGTTGAGATCGAATGGACGAGGTCGCCTTACGAACGGTGACACCGCGGCTCGCTCTGACGGCAGAGACGGCGACGATGATAGTGGCGATCTTCGGCATCACCATTATTCGCGCTATTCAGTCCGGCATCATCAGCACAAAGCTGCTCGCCGTGCCTGTGCTGGCAGTATCGGCAGCCTATGCAATATGCGTTCCGCGGGTGGAAAACCGGACTGGAGCAACGGTCAAGGGCAAGTCGCCGAGCGAATGTGACCTTCGGACCCCTTGACCGTCACTGGGCGCGGCCAGCGCGAAGGCCGGCGGGAATCATCACTCCCTACAAATGTAGATCGGAGGCCTTAGTGCTGGCGACCAACCGGCAGCAGGCGGAAATGACGGATGACCGACGAAATCGATTTCTTTGATTTGGCACCGTTATCGGTGAATGGTCATGACGGAATATCTCCACCTCCTGCCAGCCTATCGCCAGTATGCCGAGGTGGGGATTGAAGAACGAGTCGGCTGGATCCGTGCAGATCGTTGGCAGGAAACAGCCGATGCGAGGGCTGCACTGGCGCGGCTGGAAGATCTGCTCTCCTATCCGCCGCGGGATCGAATGCCTTGTCTGCTTCTCTATGGCGATATCGGCATGGGAAAGACAAAAATCATCCGAAAGTTTCTTCGCGATCACCAGCCCATCTCCGATCGTGGAACCGGGGTGACGAGCATGCCGGTCGTGGCGATGCAGATGCCGGCCGAACCCGTCGAAGGCGATGTATACGGCGAACGCCTCAATGCAATGAGCGCACCGGGTCCAAGCGGAGACGAGACCTTCCGTCTGAAGACCACTTGCCGCACTCGGATGCTGATCATCGATGAGATCCATGCCTTGCTGACCGGGACGTATCGGCAGCAACGGGTCTTCCTCAACGTCATTCGCTTTCTGGCGAACGATCTGAAAGTCCCGTTGACCTGCGCCGGTACCGATCTCGCCCGTCAGGCGTTGTTGACGGATCCTCAGCTCGCGGAGAGGTTTGAAGCATTTCACCTTAAGCGGTGGTCAAATACACAGCAGTTTGCGCAGTTGCTCGCAAGTCTCGAAAGCATAATGCCTCTGCGCCAGTCATCTCAGCTTGGGACCGCAGCGGTTCGCCGCAAAGTTCTGGATATGACCGATGGCTTCACGGTGCGAATTTTTCGCCTGATCGAGACAGTTGCGGTCGAAGCCGTCCGAAATGGGAAGGAGACGATCACTTTTGAGAGCTTCGACGGTGACAACCTTGTCCTGCCGCTGGTTGCCGATGGCGCGGCGCACTGAAGGCCGCCTGCAGCGACATGCAACCCAGTGAGACCGGTGCGGCTGCTGGCTATTGCCCGACGGCCCTTTGAGGATAAGCTTCTCAGCTGTTGTTGGCGGGTGGCGAGCCATTGCTCCAACCATCTCACCCCGGCAGGTTGGAAACCGGATAAGTGGACTTTCGGAAGGCTCGAACACACAATTCTTCAATCACGACATTCCGACCGACCAGTCCGCGTCTATGGGCGCTTGCCTGTCGCCTGCGGCAAGTCGATCTGGAGCAACTGTCTCTGAAGGCTACCGGGCGCAGCAGAGCGTCTTTCGTCAGCGATGCGGCGCATCGAGGCGTTTGTCCGGCATGCCTGGACGAAGATGCCGAGGAGGGGAGGGACCACTACTGCCGCCAATCGTGGCCATGCGTCGAAGCAGTGGTCTGCCCCCGGCACAGAATTGGCCTCGAGATTAACTGCGGCGGATGTTTCCGCAGCTGTCTGTTTCAGTTTCGGTCTACGCCTGATGGTGTTGTTAGACTGGTTTGCCGTGATTGCGATGCGGTCGTCTGGGCGCGGCGGTTCCAGCGCCGCGATCAAACAGACTTGCTGCAGGTCGTATCGTTAGTAGGCGAGGCCATCGGCAAGGGCGGGTCGGAGTTTGAATGCACCGAGACGGCAAGCCGCTTCCTCTGGACGCCACGGCCGGAAGGGATGCCATACATCGCCGCGCTGGGTTTATCGCTGCCTTATGGTCAACGGCCGTCAGTTACGGCAGGCGCGGCGCCGCTGGCCAGCCTTCCACCGGCATGGTGAGCCGTGACCATTACGGCTATTTCAGACCTCCTCTTTCAGGAGACCGCCAAGAAGGCTCTACTCTCTGCCTCCGTTCGCGAAGCCTTTCGGCAATTCGAGCGCGGGCCGGTCCCAGAGTATCATCCGGTACCTCCACCAACGCGGGCGGCGTCAGTTCTAAATCTACGTGCGGAAACCAAGTACCGGCAGTTGGCCCGCGGCATTGTCGAAAGCGAAGGCTGGAAATCTCTGCCGTCCAAAACAAGGCGCGCAAGAAACCGGGCAATCGGCAAGTTGATGCTCCGTGCCCTCAATGACGGATGAGACCAAACCGATGTGCCTCATCCAGCAGGTGGCGAACAGAGGACGGTTGCCATTTGCGCCCACCGCGTGCCGGCCGCTCACCCATCTGATCCAGTTGGGCGGCAATATCGCGCAGCGACAGATCTGGATCAGCAATGGCAATCGCTGCAACGAGCTTCATCAGGTGATCCTCTGGGGCACGACGGGGCGAGCGCCCCAAAAGCTCGGAGTCGGCAAGCTTCTCGCGGACCATCCGATGCACCGCGCGGCGCAGGCGTTCCACCGTCCAGTCATGGCCCCGGCGATTTAGCACCCGGACGACATTGTCCCAGCTGTGCTGAGGCCGGAGTTGCCGCACCATCGGCAGCCACGTTTGGGCGGACGAGATCAACTCGTCGAGATAGAGTTTGTCTCGCGCCTTCGACACCGCCTTGATCGCTTCTGGCCGCCGCTCTCGAAGTCCAGGATTGCCCGGCAGCTTGCCACGCGCTTTTGCCGCCTTTATGCCAGCTCTGGTTCGCTCGGCGATTAAAGCCCGTTCGAGCTGCGCGACAGCTCCGAGAACCTGAAGAGAAAACATCCCCTGGGGGGTGGACGTGTCGATGGGATCGCGGATCGATCGGAAATGGACGCCGCGTTCTTCAAGGTCCTCGATCACCTGCAACAGATGGCTGACTGAGCGGGCGAGGCGATCCAGCCGGACAACGACAAGCACGTCGCCAGCCGCGAGCTCGACGAGGAGTCTCGTCAGAACCGGTCTGGCCCGTGACGCACCGGATCCGTGCTCCTGAAAAATCCGCTCGCAGCCGGCGGCGCGCAACTCGTCCATCTGCGCATCATGGACCTGATCGTCGGTCGAGACGCGTGCATAACCGATAAGACGTTTGGGGGCCGGCGCTGGATTGGCGGCTTGCCGTTTTGCCATGATTTTCTCGCGCGATTTTACGGTGCTTTGTACAGTTAAGGAATGCGTGAGAAAATGACCAGTTGCAAGCGTGTTTTATGGAGTCAATGCAGCCCCACCAGAGTCGAAAAGGGATGCCGAACGGGCGTCGGGCCGTGACCAGCGTGAAACGCGCTCTGGTGGCCATCTGCGGCGGAAACGGCTGAAAATAGAGAGATCCGAGGAGGGGGCGACCACGAAGGCCCGTTTGAGCTTGAAGCGGATGGAGAATTCCCAGCTCATCGGAAGGGGAGGGCTGCTCGGAGTCGTCTGTAGAGCAGAGACGTTTCCGCCGAACCTCGCCGAAATTTGCCTAAAAGGCCGGAAAACCAGGCGTTTCCGGTCATCCAGGACGGCTGACATTGCTGATTTGCGACTCCAGATCAACTACCATCGATAACCTATAATTATCGATGATAGAAAACCCAGCGCACGATCGTACCATATGAAGAACAGTAACGACGCGCTGGCGTTCCTTTAGCAAATCATTTACCATGATTTCAATGGCTTACGATCTCGCGAAAATCAGCATGACAGCCCTGATGCGCCCGGCATTTGACGCCGGCGTCGCTCTGGCGCGCCTGGACGAGCGGGTTGCCCATTCTCCGGTCGGTCAGGGCTGGATCGAGCGCCAAAACTTCGCCGACGCCTGCGCCTCGCTGTGGATCGAGGGCGAACTCGTTCATCTCGAGGATCTCGTCCTCCACGACGCCACTCGCGACATCCGCACGCCCACCCACGAACTCACCATCGCCCGCGACGTGCTGCGCACCCGCCGGCGCATTGCGGCGCAACCGCCAGATTGGACGTTGTCCGCCGAGGGTATCCGGATTTTGCGACAAACGTCGGACAGCAGTCTGGTTGGCGAGGGCGTGGCGGGGACGGCCGGCGTCGTCCGGTTCGCATCCCCGATCGATGCAGAAGGGGAGGGGGACGATGGTGATGACGCGGACAATCTCCCCGGCGTCGACTATGCCGCCATCGATGCGGTTCTGGCCCGATCGCGGGCGGCGATCGAGAGCGCCACACGGCTCGGCCGACCCAGCGCCGGCGCCGCGGCCGAAAAAGACCCGCTCGTTTATGATCTCGACTGGGATGAGGATGCCCGGCTCGACGAATGGCGAGGCGTATTGCGCCAGGCCGAAAACTTGCCGGCGGTTCTGCAGGCGATCGTTGCCCTCGATGCCTGGAACGAGCTTTCCGTCCTTCAGCACGCGCCTTGGCTCGGCCGGCTGCTGGCCGCCTCGATCCTGCGCCAGGCCGCCATCACCACCGGCACCCATCTGGCCGCCATCAACCTCGGTCTGAAAACCATTCCCGTCGATCGCCGGCGTCACCGTCATCGCGAGACGCGGCTGCTCGCCATCGCCCACGGACTTTTGGCGGCCGCCGAGATCGGACTGAAAGAACATGACCGGCTGGTGCTGGCGCGCACGCTGTTCGAGCGGAAGCTGGAGGGGCGCCGCACCTCCTCGAAATTGCCGGAACTGGTCGAGCTGGCCATGGCAAAACCGTTGGTGTCGGCCGGGATGGTGGCCAAGGCGCTCGACATGACGCCGCAGGCGGCGCGGCGGATTGTTTTGGAGCTGGGCTTGAGGGAGATGACGGGGAGGGGGAGGTTTCGGGCGTGGGGAATACTCTAACCTGCCAGAGAGTCTCGAAGCCGTATGTTCTTTCCATAACGAGCTGGCGCAAATAGCTTTCGGACGCGATAGTGGCACTTGAGTAAAACGAAAGGGGAGCATGGAGTTTAGTCTACCTTCCGTAAAATTCGTGTGCTCCGGATGTGGGGCTACTATTCACACAATCCTTGAGGAGGTGCCGCCTTATGACCTCATGGCGGACCGCGAGTCAGACGCGCAAGGCTTTGTTGAGCAGGCCGTGGAGTGCACCGAGTGCGATCGACAGTTTAGAGTTGGGATCAGGAATACGGGCGCAGGCTTGGCAGCGGTACTCGAGGATGAAAACACACCGGTTGAAGTGATTAATGATCCCATCGCGAGTCCCGATGACGAATGGGGGACGGAAGCCTATCAGCGTGAAAACCTACCAAATGACCCTGGGCAGATCTTCAAGTTTGCGACCTACGACATCGACTTCGTCGCCAGCGAGGTCGAGAGCGGAGGCCATGGATCGATTGCCGCGCTGAACCGAATGCTGCTTGTCCAATACTTTTCCGCGATCGAGGCGTATCTAAGCGACCGCCTGATTCGCCTAGTGCTTGACGATCCCAAATCGATGTCAGCACTGGTGAGGGGCAACAAGGAATGGGCCGCCGAAAAGATCAGTGTCGTTGAGCTTGCATCAAATCCAGATGCATTTCGTGATTGGGTGCATACGCGCTTGCGCGAGTTGATGTACCACAACTTCGTGAAGATCGATCAATACTATCGGAGTGCGCTGGGCTCTACAATTTTTCCTGACGAAGCGACAAAGAAAATACTTATGGAGTTCGTTCCTGTACGGCATGATTGCGTCCACCGCTACGGTCGCGATCACGACGGTCGAGAGCGTACGATAAGTAAAGCCGATCTCGATAAGCTGGGTAGCGCCCTCGAAAACATGGTCGCCCACCTTGAGGGATTGTTTGTCCGGCGGGGCACAAACGGGTGAGGCATTGTTTGGCGCTTGTATGGCTAACTCGGGGATAGGTGGCAGCGCGAGGCCAAGATGTGGGGGCGGAGAAATGTCCATTCATACCGTGATCGTCGACGGCCCCCTTGCATTGCGGATGCAGCGGCTCACCGCTGCGCGCGAAGGCGCGATCGGGCGCCAGATACTAACGCTTCCCCTTCTAGCTGCTCGGCTCGCGGGCGGCTTCATAGCTCCAGCTTCACAAGAAACCTTGTATCCCGCGATACGAGCGGCTCTTGACGCTGGGATGTATGAGGACATCGGACAGGTTTCTGGCCTGCCCGGGATGCCATCTGCTGTACTCACCTCACTCCGAAGCTGGTGGGAGGCCGGGATCCTAACTGAAATTGCGGACAATCCCCGCCTACGTGACTTCGCTATGCTGGAACGGCGTGTGAGAGAGGCGTTGCCTCCGGGTACACTCGCCCCGCCAGACCTCGTTGAAGCGGCACTGAAGCGCCTGCATCTCGCTCCAAAACTTTTGGGTTCCGTCACGCTTCATGAAGTTCCTGACATCAAGCCCATCTGGCACCGGCTCATCATGCACCTCTGCGACGTTGTTCCAGTGCGATGGGTCGGTTCAGCCCATTGCCAGCGGAGCTGGTTTCCCGGAAACGAGGAAGTGTTGCCCGCCGGCCGCAGCCGGCTCGCCGCCGCCGATGTCTGCGCCGATCCGCGGAGCGAGGTGCGAGAGGCGCTGCGCTGGGCGAGGGCGCTCATTGCGGAAGACGGCATATCTCCAAGTGAGATCGCGATCACGGCCACTTCGCCGAGTACATGGGACGATACATTCTTGGTGCTTGCGCGCGAGGCTGGGCTTCCCTTGCATTTTAGCCATGGCGTCCCCGCCTTAGCGACGCGTGAAGGCCAGAGCTGTGCCGCGCTGGCCGATGTTCTACTAAGGGGCCTCTCGCAAGAACGCGTGCGCCTCTTGTTCGCCCGGGTTTCTCCAGCGCGTCAGAATATCCCCCTCGACTGGGCCAAGGGTTTAAGGCGAAGCGCTGCTTTGTCGACCGCGCAGCATTGGCGGCACGCCCTGATGCAAGCACGGGCCGAGCGGGCCGATGGCGATGCTGCCGAAAAATCATTGTTACCGGTTATCGAGGTTCTCGCTAGCGGTCTCCTCGCGGCGGAACGAGCAGGACGTCTTCTGTTGCGTGGCCCAGCGCTCACCTTGTGGCAGGATGCCTTGCGCATGGCGCCTCCCCAAGCAGTCGAACTCTCGCTCCAGGCCCTCCGTGTCGACGACGGGAGAGAGCCCGGCAGCAGCGTCGTGTGGGGACCAACTCGTCATCTAGCCGGCGCCCCTCGCAAGTATCTCCGGCTTCTCGGCCTCGAGGCGAACGCCTGGCCGCGCCAGGCGGTCGAAGATCCGTTACTACCGCAGCATCTTCTCGACAAGATTAAGCTTCCTTCAGCTGATATCGCCGACGAGGACCGAATGATGTACAACCTGCTCGTCGCTCAGTCTGACCACTATGCGCTCTCGCGCGGGCACAGGAGCGCGACGGGTGCGCTGCAAGCCGCGAGCACGCTATGGCGCCGCGATCAGCAAAGGATTGTGAGCCGGAGCGCCATTCCCCGGCACGCCTTCAGCGAAAGCGATCGCCTTTATGCAAGACCTGTAGATGCAGGCAAGCAATCGCAGATTCGGTCCAGCCGCGCCTGCTGGAGGGCTTGGCAGGATAGCGAGCAGCATACCGCGCATGACGGGCTGATTCGGGCAAACCATCATTTGGTCCTGGAAGCACTCGCGGAAGTGCAATCCACGACGTCCCTAAATCGCCTCCTTTGCAATCCGCTTGGATTTGTCTGGGAGTACGCGCTTCACTGGCGCGAGCCCAATCTCGACCCCCAGCCGCTGGCGCTCGACCAACGCGCGTTCGGAGAACTCGTCCACGCCCTCATTGGAGGAGTTCTCCGGAACGGTGCTCCGAGGAATGTTCATGAGATCGACATCGGTCTAGCAGATGAAGCCAAGCGACTGGGCGACATTTGGCCGATCGCACGTGCAGTCCCACCGGGTCTGCTATGGCGCCATACCATGACAGTGGCCCGGGAGCGCGCATCGCGGGGGTTGCGAGATGCTCTTGGAGAACCTCGTGGTACGAGTTGGACCGAGCTCACATTCGGCGAGCCCATCGCCGGGCCTCATCCTTGGACAACGCTTTCGCCAGTCTCGGTGGGAGCGACTGGTATTGCATTTCGCGGCAGGATCGATCGGCTCGACGAGGACGCGTCTAGAGGTGCGGCCATCATTACCGACTACAAGGCAGGCGCGGCGCCCGAGCGGAAGAAGACCATCGTTTTCAATCGAGGGATGGAGCTCCAACGCGTTTTCTATGCTCTGGCCGCCAAATCGCTGCTGCCGGAGGTCCGGTACGTCGAGTCTCGGCTGACCTATCTCAGGCACGAGCCCGCTCGCACGTTGAGCTTGGTCCAAGACGAACTCGCAGCTGCCATCGAGGAAGCTATTACCTTCACAGCCGCTGCTGTCGAACTTCAGAAGACTGGGCAGATCGCGCTGGGTCCCCAGCCGGAGTTTTTTGATCCGATTTCGATCGCGCTGCCATCCGACCTGGACGTCTATCGTCGTACTAAGCAACGTCCCTTCGCGCAGGTGAATAGCCCGCTATCTAAGCTTTGGAGCAGCCCGTGATCGCTGACCTAGATGCTCGCAGACGCGCGTTAACAGACTTCATATCCAACATCCTGGTCGAGGCAGCCGCTGGCACCGGCAAGACGTCCTTGATGGCTGCCCGTGTTGCGATGATGATAGCGAGCGGGATTGAACCCTCAAAGATCGCCGCGATCACCTTCACCGAACCGGCGGCAAGCGAGCTTGAAGCGCGAATTCGTTGGACGATTGCGGAGCTCCGGGCCGGAAAGATCCCGCCGGCGCTTGCGAAAATACTCACCCAGCCGCTAGACGCGGATGCGCTTGCTCGTCTCGAGGCCGCGGCTCCGCGACTCGATGGGATCACGGCGACGACGATCCACGGCTTTTGCCAAGGCATCATCCGCTCGCACGGGCTCGCCGCGGGTCTGGATCCCGGATCCAGAGTGGTTGATGCGACTGTCGCCGAGGCTCTCTTCGACGAAGTGCTTGCCGAGTGGCTGAAGGACAAGCTGGCGGACAGCGCCGACGAAGATGGAGCGATCGCAACGTTGGCGAAGGACGATCCGCTTGGAGTCGTCGAGCGCGTCCGCGAACTTGCCGTATTACGCCGAGACCATCGCACCGCGAGTGCGCCTTCACCTGATTTTTCATCCCGGCCGGACCGGACATTCAACGAAGCCGTCGTGGCGTTTTCCCGCTGGCACGCCGCCGGTCCAGCCGAGGCTGGCACAGCGGACTTGATCAATGACCTGGAACGTTTGGCTGCATTCTATAACGAAGCCCTTACGGATACCGCATTTCCTGTCCTTTGGCGCTTGACACAGCCCCCACGCATCGAAGCTATGTTGCCGCGGTCCATCGATCTACAGCCGTATCGCCGAATGGCGGCCTGGAAGAGTGTTCTCGGACCCGCCGAAGGCCAGCGTCGCGGTGACGAGGCGTCCGCCCGGTACGAGCAGGTGAGCGCGGCATACCGAGTCTTGATTGGGTCGATTGCCCAGAAGCTTGTGCATGAACTGGCCGCGGTCTTGAGCGAAGTGATCGATGCATATGATCTGCGCAAGCGTGATGCTGCGGTCCTGGATTTCGATGACCTTCTGCTTCAAGCGCGGCTTCTCGTCTGCGAGCACACGGAAATCCGCGAATGGCTCGCGGGCCGCTACCCGCATCTTCTCGTTGATGAATTCCAGGACACTGATCCTCTTCAGGCCGAGATCCTGTTTTTCATCGCGGCAACCACGCCTCCCGGCCGATGGGAACAGGCTGAGCTCCGTCCCGGCGCGCTGTTTTTGGTCGGCGATCCGAAACAGGCTATCTATCGGTTTCGCGGGGCCGACATCGAGGCCTATGCCGTGGCAAAGTCGGTGATCGCCAGATCATCCAACGGCTGCCTGCTAGACGTTACAGCCAATTTCCGGTCCCGGGCGGAAGTGCTCGAACATATCAACGAGGTTTTCCAGCAGGTGCTTGCTAAGCCGGGGCAGCCTGGCTTCGTACCGTTGACGGCTACAGTGAACCCGCCGCCGCTGCCATTTCCAGCTGCGGCGAAGCTGACGATCGACGTGCCGCGCGATGCCCGCGCAGAGGAGCAGCGCGAGGCGGAGGCAGAGGCAGTGGCCGGTCTTTGCGTGCGCTTGATAGGGGCACTTACGATTACCGAGGCAGACGGCACAGAACGGCGTCTTCGGGCAGGTGATATAGCGTTGCTCGCGCCCACGCACACCGATTTATGGCGCTACGAGCGCGCCCTTGAAGGACAGCGGATCGCTGTCGCCTCTCAGGCTGGCAACGCATTATTCCGGCGGCAGGAATTGCAAGATCTTCTGGCTCTGGTCCGAACGTTGAGCGATCCCTTGGACACACTCGCGTTTGGCGCGTTTATGCGCGGCCCACTTGTTGGCATGAGCGACGAAGAGTTGCTCGACGTCACGGCGGCACTCGCGCCTGATGCGGACGGTCGCCGGCGATTTCAGTTGCGGACGGTGGCTGACGACGTCGTCCATCCTCTCGCTCGTGACGTGCTCGTCAAACTCCAGGGTCTGCACAGTCTCGCTGCGGAGCTCACGCCCATGCAATTGCTAGCGTACGCGATCGAGCGCTTGAACCTCCGGGTGGTAATGGCCGCGCGCCATGGCCAACGCAACGCTCGTGCATTGGCGAACCTCGATGCGATTGTCGAGCTAGCGAGATCCTATGGAGTAGCTGGCCTGCGGGCGTTTGCGCTCGATCTCCAGCGGGGGTGGGAGCGAAAACGCCGCCACCCCGAGGGACGGGTGGATGTCTCTGGAGACGCGGTCGAAATCGTCACGATGCATAGCGCCAAGGGGCTTGAATGGCCTGTCGTCATCACGGTGAACTCGTCAACTCGTTTCAAGCCTCAGGACCAGTTTGTTTATCGCCAATCGGACGATACCCTTCATTGGATCGTCGGCGGCATTGAGCCGCCGGCCTTGGCAGTCGCCCGCAGCGAGGAAGAGTTTCGTGAAGCGAGGCAGCGTGAACGGCTGTGGTATGTCGCGACGACGCGTGCCCGCGATCTGCTCGTCATCCCAGATCTGCCAGGAGCCTCGTCGCGCTCGTGGTCTAGGGTCATGGATCTGGGACAGAAGCGTCTGAGTGAGCTTCGAACGGACATGCTGCCTGCCCCTGAAGTAACCGCTGCTAATGTCCTGACCAACGAGCAGACCGATGCGATTTTCATCGCGGAGCGCGAGCGCATCGTGGCAGCCTCGGAACCCATCCTCTGGGATCGTCCTAGCGAGCGCGATCCTGACCGTAGCGCAGACACAATAGACAGCTTTGTCGTGGATAGCACCTCGGACGGACAACGAATCGTCGGAGCAGGCGCCCTGCGCGGTAACGTTCTTCACAAGCTGATGGAGGAGCTTCTTAATGGCGAACTGTCCCAAGGCGAGGAAGACGTCACGCGGCGAGCTGGACAACTGCTAGTGCAACTGCAAGCCGCGGTGGATGACAGCGACAATAAGCGCATGCCGGATCCCGCGGAAATGGGGAGAACAGCGCTGCGGACATTGCGCATGCCCGACCTTGAGCCGTTCATCGGGCGGCTGGTGCCCGAAATTCCGCTTTGGGCAGCAGCCCCGCCACGCTATCTAGCGGGTCGCGCGGATGCCGCCTGGGTCGACGGTGATCGCATCGTCCTGGTCATAGACTGGAAATCGGATGTGAATCCGGATGCGACTGCGCAGGGTGCACACGCGGCACAGCTACGTGACTATCTGAGCGTGACCGGTGCTGAACGCGGGGCCGTCGTTTACATGTCAGCTGGCCATGTCTCTTGGATCGAACCGTGAGTCCCGTGATCACCAGACAGGATTAAGCATCGGGGATGAGGAGCAAACGATCACCCGGCTAGATCCACGCGTCATCGCGACATAAAGGTTTCGAGCGTTGAGGGCAGCGGCGTTCAGAACGACAGAGACATCGGCTTCAAGGCCCTTGAGTAGCAAGGTGCTGCCGACCGAGCGTCTGGCAAGCGGCCGCCCAACCAACCGCGTCTGCTCGCGGATCGCAACAGTCGCCTCGCGGAAGGATGGTCCCCCTGGGGAGGCGGCGAGCTGCAGGGCGCGCTGTGCTGCGGCAAGCACCGCCGGCCGATAACATCGCACCCCGCCCGCCCTGTTGATAGACACCAACAAGTCTGCAAGCGCGCTCAGCGTTCGCTCCTGCTCGAACACAACGGCCGCCTGTTCCAGGTCGGACAAGGCACGGCTAAGGCTGCCCGCCCGGGCGGCAGTGATCGACCGCACAAGGTCATCGGCTGAAAAATTGCTCATAAGATTTTCAGCAAATCCAGCAGCCACGGCGAGCGCTCCCGGGTCGCTGAGATCAAGCGCAGCTCCAAAGTCTGTCAGGTCGCGCAAGTCTACGGCCTCTACGGTGACGGCACCATCGACCTGACGTGCGAAGCGACGCTGTCCACGCGGGTCAATACTGTCGCCGATAATCAGGACCTTCGCTTCGCCGGGGACCTGTACCGCGGCCGCCTCCAAACGAAGTGCATCATCGCGCCGGCCGTCGAGCTCGATCCACTGAACTGCAGCGGGCGCCGTCCGCAGGTCGATCGGTGTGCCGCTGGCGAGCAGGGGCCGGAGAGAGAGCAACCAATTCCCCAATTCGGCGGCTCCGGCATTGTTCCACCGCCAAGGAATGGTGAGTTCCCCGACAACTGGGAAGAATGTCAGAACCTCTGAATTCCAATCCGCCAGAGGGTCGCCCCCGAACCCGAAGATGGATTGGAAAGGGTCTCCGACGATCGCTGTCGGCAGGCTCTGGGCGAGCCAGGTCACCAACGCGTGTTGGCGGATCGAGCAGTCCTGATACTCATCGACGAACAGTCTTTCGTAGCTGGCGGCGAGAATGTCGTGCACATGTCCGGCTGCGACCAGTCGAGCCGCTGCGTCTCTGATCGCTTCATAATTCGGGCGGGCACCATCTATTATCCGCGGATTGTGCCCCGCGCGCTGCGGAAACGTCGAAATCAACCGGATAGCAAAACCATCCAACGTGGCTGCTCGATAAGAGCTCGGCTTCACCCCCGCCTTTTCGAGACGCCCGCGCAGAGCTGCCACGCCGGCGTTGGTGTGCGTCAACACCAGAACCGGTTTCGCGCCGTCGTGTCGCGCAAGCGCGTCCGTGATGAGCTGGGTCTTTCCGCAGCCAGCAGGCGCTACGACAAGTCCCCGTTTGATTGCATTCAGGTCGATTTCACCGGCTACCATCTTCAACCCACTTCAAGACGCCATCCATCACACTCGTCAAACTGGCATTGGCGGCGGCATATGAAGGCCCGACGATGGTCCGTCCGGCGGCCTCCATGGTTGTAATGGTCTTAAGCCAACCGAACCGCGCCGCAGCGTTCCCCAGGAGCGTTCGGCTGGCGGTATCGAAGCCGTTAATTAAAGCGTCGGCTTCAAGAACAATCAGCGACGTCGAGTTGTTCGAAATCGTCTTGATATGCGCGTCGATGATTGCGCGATCTTTTGCTTCGACTGCAAGCTCGAGGAGTTGCGCGACGGACGCGTCGGACAAGGCAGCGAACAGCTCCTGCTCAAGCGCCCGCCCCCCGCCCCAGGCGAAGACCTCCCCTCCGCCGGCCAGGAAAGTCGCCTCCGCTGCAGCAGGCGCGGCCTTGTCACTGTCGCGCAGGATGGCGACGCGGTATCCAAGGGACTGCAACGCGTTGGCGCGGCTGAACGTCTCATCGCCATTGCCGTTGACGAGCGTGGCGCCGCAGGCGGCAAGCGATAGTTCACCCGTTCCGGTAAAATGTTGATCCAGCCCGCGCATAAGGCCGATTTCGCTTCCGCCTTCACACACAACGATGGATGTGGCGAGGAGGGCGTGGGCGTGAGCCCGGATCGTTCCTTGCACGTCCCCCGCGTCGCTGGCACGGGTCACGGTGTGTTCGTGATCCTTATGTCGGACAATGTGGAGCTGGTGAGCGCTCAGTTCGGTGACGGTCGTTGGTGAATGGCTCGTCGCGAACACCTGCATCGGAGGAATTTCTTCCTTCGCACCGAGCGCCCCGAGCAAGCGGATGATGCGGTGCGGCTCAAGGCCGTATTCCAGCTCATCAATCAGGAAGGTCGTTGCCTTTTCTGCAGCTTTCCGCTGCAGAGCGGCGATCAAAAGACGCGACGATCCCAGGCCGAGCGACCTCAGCGGAATACCGCTCTCGTCGTGCAGCGAGATCGACCCGCCCGTAAAGCTGATCGAACCGGCGTCGATAAGGGCTTGCACCGCCGCACCGACAGGAACGCCCATCTCACCTGCAGCGGCGGTGACAATCTTCAATGAGCCTTCCAACTCCTTGAGTTTCTCCTGATCAAAAGCATCACGCATCTCGCGCGCCAGCCGGGTCAGTTCGCTCGATGTATCCGCCTTGCCTTCCGTGATTTTGCTCAACACCGAGCCACGCCGCCACGTTAGGTGTGAGTCGCCCGCCCCACCGAGCCGCGCCGGGGCGATCTGGGTGCGATCGGCCCAACTGAGATTGCGCGTTCGTCCCGCTGCCTGCGCACGGGGCGACACGAGCGTCCATTCCGGCTCGAGGTCGCTCTGCACGGTGAGCTGCAGGGTTAGCGCCGTTTCTAACCCAGCACCTGGCTCCGCCTCCACGGTTCCTCTAGCCGCGTCGAAACCCACCAAGAAATCGCCATACGCGTCGATATTCTTGAGTGGCTCATCTAGAGCGCCAAGAGTAATGGAGATGCGGATAGGCTGATCGAAGTCGATCCCATGGAAGTCCGCATCGGTAAAAGACAACGATCGCCGCGCGCCGAGGCATAAATCGATTGCGTCGAGAATGGTGGACTTCCCGCTATCGCCCGGGCCGACCAGACAGTTTACCCCGGGTCCTGGCAGCCACCGGAGCTTTCTAATCGCTCGAAAGTTCGCGATCTCCAGGATTCGAACCAATGTCATGCCGGCTCCTCGCCTATGCTGCTAACCCTTGGCCAATTATTCTTATCCGTGGCCCTTGGTTTTCCGCTTACTGGATCAAAAACTACACCTACTGCGCGTAATCAAGAGCCACGTTTTCCCTTGCGTTGGCGAGGCGCAAATTTCATGTATAGAAGCCGGAGACGTTCACGTGGCAAGACTTTTTCAACTATTTGAGTTACGATTCGCGTTGCCGCGAGTTTAAGTTCAGAACCTTTAGAGACGCGATCGATATGGCCCGAAGCGACCTTCTCATTTCCCTCGTACGCGCTGGTGCATCCGGCGATCGGGCTATGCTGAAATCTGCTACGGAAGCGCTGGTCGCTGAAGAGCGAGCGCAAAACCACCATATCGTCGCCGATCGGCTAGAGCGGGCGCTATCCACGGTCGCCGTAACGCCGCCGGCCCTGACGGCCGCTTCTAGTCCTGCCGGCTCTGGAAAAGACACGATACTCGAACTCGAGCCGCGACTTCAGCTCAACCAGCTGATGCTTCCGCTTCCGGTAGAGCAGGGCGGCCGCCAACTCATTGAAGAACACACTCGTGCCGATGTCTTGCGCGCTCATGGCTACGAGCCACGCCACCGGGTTCTGCTCTCCGGTCCACCAGGTAACGGCAAGACCTCCTTTGCAGAGGCTGTTGCGGAGGCACTCGGGCTCCCATTTTTCGTTGTCCGGTACGACGCCCTAATTGGAAGCTATCTCGGCGAGACAAATGCTCGCCTGCGCAAGCTCTTCGACTATGTTCGCACGCGGCCGAGCGTTCTCTTCTTCGATGAGTTCGATTCGATCGGCAAGGAACGCGGCGATACCCACGAGACCGGCGAGATCAAGCGCGTCGTCTCGTTCCTGCTGATGCAACTGGACCAGCTTCCCAGTTATGTCGTTGTGATCGCCGCGACCAACCACGCCGAGTTGCTCGATCGGGCCGTTTGGCGGCGCTTCCAGATGCGGCTGGCTTTTCCCGCCCCCGACCGACAGAGGATCGGGGTTTTTCTCGACCGCATCATATCGCAATGGCCCCACGCGCCTAAAGTTGCAGCTAGGTCGATTGCCGCAAAATTGGGTACCGTAAGTTTCGCAGAGGCTTTGGATTTCTGCCAAAACGTGCGAAGAAGGCAGATATTGGGCTTGGGGGAGCTTTCAATCGACGATGCACTTCGTTCAGAACTGGACCTCTGGGCAACAAGAGTTAGTCCTGAGGTTCTGAATGGCGAGCGATCCGACCAAGCCGATACTGAGACTGCAACCGAGCGACCCGCAACCACGAGCCCCCGGTCGACAAGCCGTCGTGCGCGGCCCTCAACCAAACTCGACCGCTGACCAGAACCAGCGCTTCGGCCCGAAATTCCAGCGTCTGACGGACGTTCTTCAACGCGACCCTGGCGGTTTGGCGCTACGCGCTGATCCTTCGGCACTGGCGCCCGAGCGACTACTGGTATTTGAAGTGAAGGGAAGCATTGCGGCCTTTGCTCGTGCGATCAACAATGTTCCTGGCCTCGAACTTATCGATGAGGAAGAGCTGCCGGGCGATGAGGACAAGGCACCCGTTGCCTACCTGCTTGTACCGGATTTGCAGGCACTGCGGCAGATAGAATCGCTATGGCGAACCTGGGTGGCGGGCCGGGTGTTGCCGCAGGGCTTTACACCATGGCGGGACGTCTTTGCCTGTCTTCGCGACCTTCGTGTTTGGGGTCCTGCCGATCGCGTCCAGCGATTGGATGCGGATGTCCTAGCTGACGAGATCGAAGGCCGGGCGGACGACGAGTTTGTTCCTCTTGAAATCGAACTCGTGTTCCGCGCGTCACCTGACGCAGGTGCGATCAGTGAAGCGGCAGTCGCAGAGGCGATCAGGCAGAGTGGTGGTCGACCTCTCAGCCGCGCCAGGCTGGATGACATTGCTTACCACGCCATCCTTGCAGAACTGCCAGCGGCGGCAATTCGGATGGTCGTGGAGCGGGCTCCCGGCAGTCTGGCCGGTGTCGAGCCGATCATGCACATTCGCCCGCAGAGCGTTGTCACCGGAATTGATACCAATGATCTTTTGCCGGCTGCTCCTGCGCCAGCGATGGGACCTGTCATCGCCGACCCGATTCTCGCGCTTCTAGATGGCGTTCCCGTCGCGGGGCACCCGCTGCTGCAGCCTCATCTGAGCCTAGAGGATCATTTCGGGCTTGAGCCCGGCGCTGTTGTGGCGCAACGTTATCACGGCTCGGCCATGGCCTCCCTCATTGTCCACGGGGATCGCAACAAGCCGGAGCAGCCGCTGCCTCGTCGGGTGCACTGCATTCCGGTTCTAGGCGACAATGACCGCTTTCCAGCGGACAGGCTGATCGTTGATTTAATCTATCAGGCTGTCATCCGTATGCGCGCGGGCAATGAGCCCTCGGCTCCACATGTTATCATCATCAATATATCGCTCGGAAATCTCCGGCGCCCATTCTACGGCCAGCTGTCGCCCTGGGCGAGACTTCTCGACAGACTGGCATACCGCTTCGGTATCCTTTTCCTCGTCAGCGCCGGCAATATCACCACACAATTCCCCGTCGCGGCCTTTGCAAACCGGGTCGCCTTCGAGGATGCCAATGCCGATCAGCGCGCGCGAGGCGTGATCAACGCGGTCGCGGCAGTGGTCGCCGACCGTCGATTGCTCTCCCCGTCCGAAACGATTAATGGGTTGACCATCGGCGCTCGAAACCTGGATTGGGTGCCGAACGCTGAGCGAGCCTTGGCACGCGTTAACGTCAACCCCTATTCCGAGCTCGACATTGCGAACCCGTCCAGCGCCCTAGGCCCTGGATTCGCAGGCTCCGTTAAGCCGGATATCCTTATGCCGGGCGCACGAGAGCACCTCCGCGTCGTCGCCAGCGCGGAGAGCATTACGGTCGCACCGGCGGGCGCAAGTCGAGGAGCGGGCCTCAAAGTAGCCGCACCGCCACGCCCTGGCTTCGAGAATGCCGAGGGCTTCACAAATGGAACGAGCGCAGCAACTGCACTGGCTTCTCGAACGGCTCACCGCATCCACGATGCCCTGGAAGCGGCCTATGGTCAGGAATTTCTTCAGCTAACGAATACCCAACGAGCTGTCCTCATCAAGGCTTTGCTTGTGCACCCAGCACGCTGGCCGAATGGGGCCGCCGGCTTGGTCAAAGAGCTACTAGGACCGTTCGGTCAGGGTCAGGCTCCACGTCAAAAGGACAACATTCGCCGCTTCCTCGGATATGGCGTGTTCGACAGCGACGATGCCGTCGCCTGTGCCGCGGACCGCGCGACCTTCTGGTGTGTTGGGTCGCTGGGGAGGGAGCGAAGCGTCGATGTGCTAGTGCCGATACCGGCTGCGATCGGCGGACAGGCTCGTGCCCACTCGCTGTCTGCCACATTAGCTTGGTTTACACCGGTCGTGCCCGGTCGGAAATCCTATCGTGCTGTGAGGATGAAAATCCTCGATCCGGCCGAGATCGCGGGTCTTGGTGTTTCCGCTGACGCATGGCAACCGGATGGGAACCAGACCAATCGCGGGACGCTCTTTACGCGGGTGTGGAGCGGTGCACAAGCCGCGGTCGTCGGCGACGGTATGAGCTTGAGATTGAAAATTCAAAGGGAACCCGATCCGGCTGGCGCCATTGACGAATTGGTTCCTTTCGGCCTGGCGGTTACACTCGAAATGCCTGGCGAGCTCAGGATCTACGATCAGGTGAGAAATCGCGTTCAACCGCGTCCGGCTCAACGTGCCGCTCCATAATTGAGGAGAACAGACATCGTGGTCGACATACCCTCAAATTTCATCGGGGATTTCAAGGTTGGGGACAACCTTGTTTACAATGCTGCCATTCTGCGCGCGCTCTGTAACCATAATGGCGACGGCGGCTTGAACAAGCTCGTGGTGGTGCAGGTCGGCGCCATTCTCGAGGCGGCGTTAGGCCAAATCATCTACCGTGCGCAGAATTTCAATCGTGAAGGGGTGCCTAACATCGCCGAAGTCGACCGGCAGGGAATCGAAGGCAAAAAGATCGACAAGCTCAACAACATCATCGACGTGATGCGGAAGTATGGGCTGCTCGACGAGCTTGGGGTAGGGATCTATGACCAGCTGCATACCTTGCGCAAGTTCCGCAATAAGGTCCACATCCAAGATGACAACCAGGATGTTCCGCGGGATGAGGCGGCAGCCTTTACGCCCGCACGGTGCGCTTGGTCGCTGGAGCTTTGCGCGGCCGTCCTCGTCTTTCTAAGTCGCAAGTTTCCTCGCCCAGCTGATGTCGCTAAATATGTTGAACCACTTAGCATTCCAGATCCGTGACAATAGAAGTGGTGTGTGGCTGAACCTACAACGCAGCATTGGCGAAACCAACGATAATGCACCGGCAAAATACAATGATGAGCGACAGCTCCGATACGGGAAAAATTGCTGATGCCGACTGGGTTGAATGGCTTGTTGCTTTCAACGATCTGTCGCGCGGGTTCATAGAGGACGCCGCGATTGATCCGCTTTATGGCGACGATCCACGAAGACAATCCGCCATGTTGGCGATCGCGGCTCGTGCTTTCACGCTGTTTCGTTCGGCACTTACGCTCCTTCAGCAAGGCGAGCAACTCGGATTTAGAATACTCGTCCGCGGGATTGTCGAATGTGCGATGCATATGGAAGCGGCCTGCTCCAGGCCGGAGTACCTGCAAATCTTGCTGGACGATGACAAGGCGAGCCGCATTTCAAGAGGAAAGGCTTTTCAGAAAATTGCCGTCAATTTGACCGAGGAGGCGAACCGACGTCTTCAGCAATTCGTCATGGGTGACGGGACAAAACTTCAGAGTCTGAATTTGGGGGATTTTTCGAAAGGCAGCGATTTCCCCAGATACCATCATATCTATCGCGAGATTTCTGCTGATGCCGAACACGTCACGTGGACATCTCTATGTCGCCATCCTCAAGAACTTGCCGACCGGATACATCTGGAGATCGATCCTGAACTCACGGACTTCGAGATATTCGACACCATAAGCATCATGGCTCTCGCGGGAATGACGTGTGTGAAGCATTTGCGTGAATCGCTTGGGGTCACCCAGAATGAGGTCGCTTTTTCAGCGCTCGGGCATCGGTACATTGAATTATATCGCTCTGGGATCCGAGAATTTCGCGATTCCGACGATGAAAATTGAACCGCGCTGGTTGGTTCAATGATGAGCGGTAGGCCTCTTGGGATAAATGATCGGTGCGGAGTTTGCCAGAGGACGCGAGATGCTGCCTCCTCCCATGGCGCCCCATCGAGGTAATAGTAGCAAACCTGATCACGACCATTCTCAAATAATACCGAACACGAAAACGCAGGCGAGTGCAATTATTGGAGAAGCTGCGCCTTAATTGCCTGTCCAACAATGGTCAACTGCAGCACCGGTTCGCCGTGGATGAAGCTTTCCTCGACCAGCTCCATCTTTTCCAGCCGCTCGACGAGCTTCTCCGACAGCCGCTTGTCACCCACGAGCCAACCGCGGCCGACTTTTCTTTGCCGCCGAAAAAATGCGATTGCTCTCAGCGCTTCTTCTTGCGTCCGCGTGAGGCTGCGTATCGTCTCCCCGGCGGCCGGATGGTCTACCGTGTTTTGCATGGTCACGGCCCTTCGCCTCTGTTTGATGTCTTATCGGCGCCCGGCCAATCGTTGGAAGGCTCCGCTATTGGTTCCTCCGCCGGATCAGGGTCACGATCATAGGCGAGCTGTCGCTTTGCGAGAACGTCATGCAGCGTCTCTATGACACGCGCCGTTCCATGGCCCTCACTAGCGAAGCGATCGATGATCTCGGCGACGACATCATCAAGCTGCTGAAACAGTCGTTCCTGATTTTGAGATCTCTCACTCATCGAAAACCCTCCTGATCAACCACCGATCCGGCGTTGCTTCCAATCCTTATACGGTGCCAGCAGCTGGCCGGGGAACCGATCCTCTATGGCCGTCTCCACCATGGCGATCTGGGCGAACACATCGCTCTCATCGCGATCTTTAGGAGGAATTCTCTCGCTGCCCTCTTCAAGCTTCTGCATCATTAAAAACACTTCTTCGTCCGTCATCGCCGCCAAGCGATCCGCGAACTCCGCGGCATCGAATTCTTGTTGAGCGGGCATACCGTCACTCCTATGTTTCGCCATCGGACATCGCTAAGGGTGGCGCGCCTGGAAACGACCGCGCCGATATGTCCTTGAGATATGCTATCCGTCGTCCAGTTCAATCCAAACCGGCGCGTGGTCGCTGGTGTGCTCCCATCCACGCGCGAACTTGTCCACGCCACAGGCCTGCAGTCGTTCCCGCAGTGATGGACTGAGCAGAAAATGGTCAATTCGAAGGCCTGCGTCGCGGACGAAGGCGTTGCGGAAATACTTCCAGAACGTATAGATCCGCTCTTCCGGATGCAGCAGCCGAATGGCGTCCGTCCAGCCCATGGCTATGAGTTCGGCATAAGCTGCGCGAACCTCAGGCCGAAACAGAGCATCGTCTCGCCATCGCTCCGGCTTGTAGACATCGAGATCGGTCGGCATGACGTTGAAATCGCCGACAAGGGCGACCGGAACATCGAGCTCAAACAGTTCCGCCGCATAGGAATGCAGCCGCTCGAACCAGCGGAGTTTGTAGTCGAACTTCGGCCCTGGTGCCGGATTGCCGTTCGGAAGATAAAGGCAGCCAACGACGATCCCATCGATGGCGGCCTCGATGTAACGGCTATGGCTGTCGTCGGGATCGCCTGGAAGGCCGCGGCGCGTCTCGCGGGGCTCCTGATCCCGCGCTAGGATCGCCACGCCATTCCAGGATTTCTGACCGTGCCAGATGGCGCCATAGCCGGCGCGCTCGATCTCACGGCGCGGAAACTTGTCTTCCGGCGCCTTCAACTCCTGCAGACAGACGACATCAGGCTGAGCTTCGGTCAGCCACTGCAGCAGGACGTCAAGGCGACCGTTGATGCCGTTGACATTATAGGTGGCGAGCTTCACCGGCGCTGCCTCAGTGTTTGCGATCACCCTTGTCGCCCTGGCCGGGCTTCGCATCATGCTTCGCGTCGTGGCGAGCATCGGCGGACAGGGATCGCGAGACATCGACGCTCTCCTTGAACTTGCCTTTTTTGTCCCGCCGGACGTAACGTTTGTCGGTACCGGTATCGATCAGTTCGCGCTTGCTCATGGCAGGACTCCTTCAGGGTTGCTCCGGGAAGAAACGCGCGCGGCCACGAAAAGATGCACCGGAATCAAGCGCCTAGCGCAGACTCGTAAAACGAGCGGCACGGTTGGGCTAAGTCCTTGAAAAATGATTCGTTTCGACTCGGAACAATTACATTCTGATTCGCTTGAATCGCTTAAGTTGCGTGAGGAGTTTTGCGTCATGGTTGCCCCAAGAGCGAATTGGAAAGGCTTCATCAAATTCGGAGAGGTGTCGTGCCCGGTGGCGCTCTATACCGCGGCCTCCTCTTCGGAACGCATCGCCTTCAACACGTTGAACCGCAAGACGGGCAACCGGGTGAGGCGTGAGTTCGTCGACAGCGAGACCGGCGATCCCGTCGAACGGGACGATCAGGTCAAGGGCTACGAGATCGAAAACGGCCAATACATCATCCTCGAGCCCGAGGAAGTGGCGGCCGCGGTTCCCGACAGCGACAAGACGCTCAAGATCGACGCGTTCATCCCCTGTAACGAGATCGATGGGGTCCATTTCGACAAGCCGTACTATCTGGCGCCGGACAAGATGGGCACGGATGCCTTTGTGCTTTTGCGCGACGGCATGAAAAATGCCAAGGTTGCCGCGATCGCCCGGACCGTCCTGTTCCGCCGTGTCCGCACGGTGTTGATCCGGCCACACGGCAAGGGATTGATCGCCACAACGCTGAATTTCGATTACGAGGTGCGCTCCTCCGAAGAGGCGTTCGACGAACTGCCTGATCTGAAGATCGAAGGCGAAATGCTTGAGCTTGCCGAGCACATCATCGGCACCAAGAAAGGCAGCTTCGACGCCAGCACGTTTGACGATCGGTACGAAGCTGCCGTCGCCGAACTGGTGAAGGCCAAAATCGAGGGCAGGGCGCTACCGAAGAAGAAGGCTCCGCCCGCCTCCAAGCCCAGCGATCTTCTCCAGGCTCTTAGAGAGAGCGCTGGCATTGGTGGGAAGAAGGCCGAGCCGAAGCGGACGGCTGCCAATGCTAACAAGGGCACGTCGCGGCATAAGGCCGCCAAGCCTGCCGCTGCCAAAACCAAGTCCGCGGCGTCGCAAGCCCGCCGCGCCGGTTGATCGGAGGAGACCATGGCCGTTCGTCCCTATTGGAAAGGCTATCTGAAGCTTTCGCTTGTCACCTGCCCGGTGCAGATGATGCCTGCGACCTCCGAGAGCGAGAAGGTGCGCTTTCACACCCTCAACCGCGAAACCCAGAACCGTGTCGTCAGTCATTATGTCGACAGCGTTACCGGCAAGGAGGTGAAAGACGAGGACGAGGTCAAGGGCTACCAGCGTGGCGAAAACGAATACATCATGCTGGAAGACGAGGAGCTGGAGAACGTCGCACTCGACAGCACCAAGACGATCGATATCTCCACCTTCACACCGCGCGACAGCGTGGAATGGATCTGGCTCGACACTCCGTATTACCTGTCGCCCAACGATCCGGTGGGGCAGGAGGCTTTTTCCGTCATCAGAGACGCCATGGAAGCGCAGGACATGGTCGGTATCTCGCGACTGGTAATCTCGCGCCGGGAACGGGCCGTCATGCTGGAGCCACGCGGCAAGGGTATCGTCCTCTGGACGCTGCGCTATGGGGATGAAGTGCGTGACGAGGATACCTATTTCGCCGGGATCGACGACGACAAGACAGCGGACAGCGAGATGATGCCCCTGGTGCAGCAACTGATCAAAAAGCAGACCCAGCACTGGAATCCGAAGATGGTCATCGATCCGGTGCAGGATCGGTTGCTCGACATCATTGCGGATAAGAAGAAGGCGCTGAAGAAGCCGTCGAAGGCCAAGGCGAAAGCGCCGGCCTCGGCGCCCGCCCCGAACAACGTCATCAATATCATGGATGCTTTGAAGAAATCGGTCGCGGCCGAGACCCGGTCCAGCAAATGAGAAAACCAGCGAAGCCATTACTGCAGGACGACGGTCTCTCCGCCAAATCGCAGCCGCGCCGAAAGCGCGACCCGGCACAGCCGAACCTTCCATTCGATCCAATGCCAGACCGGGTCGAACCTTGCCTGGCCCTATTGAAATCGGCGCCACCGGTTGGACCGGATTGGGCCTACGAGATCAAGTGGGATGGCTATCGCCTAGCCATCCACATCGAGCCGAAGGGCGTCCGGATAATCACGCGTGGCGGCCATGACTGGACACTTCGGTTTCCCGCGATTGCAGCGGCCGCCAGAGAGCTCGGGGTAGGAACTGCGATCCTGGATGGCGAAGCTGTTGTGCTGAATAGCGAGGGCCGGTCCGATTTCGGAGCGCTGCAACGCTCGCTAGGCGGGCGCGGTGGTAAGCGTGCCTCCACGGAATCCGTCCTCTTCGCCTTCGACCTCTTATACTTCGACGGGCACGATCTGACGAAGACCGAACTGTCGGCCCGCCGCCACCTCCTGACCGACCTGCTCGACGGAGCCGTCGGCGCGATACAGCTTTCCGAGGAGGTCCAGGGTGATGGCGCCGAGCTTCTCGAGAACGCCCGCTCGCTTGGACTGGAAGGCATTATCGCCAAACACCGGGACCGTCCCTATCGATCCGGCCGGACTGGCGACTGGCTGAAGATCAAATGCATTCAGAGCGAGAGTTTCATGATCGTCGGCTACGAACGGTCAGCCACCGCCCGAGGCGGGATCGGCAGCCTGCTGCTTGCCGCCCGGCGTGGCCACGACTGGATCTATGTCGGCGAAGTCGGCACGGGCTTCAAGGAAAAGGACGCAGCCTACCTGAAGAAGACGCTCGACAAGCTGAAGACCAGGATGCCGGTCGTTCCGCTCCAGGGCAAGAACTACGTCTTCGCGCAACCGACGCTGATCGCCGAGATTGAATTCCGGGGCTGGACCGACGACGGCAATCTGCGGCACGCGTCCTACAAAGGGCTGCGTGAGATCCAGGATAACGCTGCGGTCTACGAGCTCGACTGAGCTGATTTTGACGGCTGTTGCCCCGTCCAAATTTTTCCGCCTGCTCTCTTGAATCCGAAATTTTCGAAAACCAAATCGATTGCCGCCGGCTGCTGAAGACAGAGCTGGCCTTGCTGGGAGCGCTGCCTTTCGGCGTTCCCGTACCCATGTTGCTTCAAGGAGGATATGGCTATGGCAACATCTTATGACTACGCACCGTTGTTTCGCTCGACCGTCGGCTTCGACCGGGTCTTCAATCTTCTCGAAAATGCCCAGCGTGCCCGTTCGATCAGCGACTGGCCACCCTATGACATCGTCAAGACCGGCGATGACAGCTACCGGATTTCGATTGCGGTGGCCGGCTTTGCCCAGGCAGATCTCGACGTGACCTTCCAGTCCAACCTTCTGACCGTCACCGGCAAGAAGCAGGAGACCGCCAACGACGGCTACCTGCATCGCGGCATCGCCGGAAGACCGTTCGAACACCGGTTCGAGCTCGCCGATCATGTACGAGTGAACGGCGCGGATCTGCAAAACGGTCTCCTGTCGATCGACCTGGTCCGTGAGATCCCCGAGGCTCTGAAGCCGCGTAGGATCGATATCCAGACAAATCCGGCTGTCACGCAGAAGACGGCCCCGGTGCAAATCGAAGCGCAGAAGGCCGCCTGATTTCCAGGCCTGTTCAATAGATCAGGGCGCCACGGCGGTGGCGCCCGTCGACATTCCGGGTTGGGAAGGAGAGAGCGATGAAACCCGATATGTTCAGACAACCTGTGACCATCCTTGTCGGCCTTGGCTTTCCGGCTGAAGTCCGAACAGTCATGGATGCCTACCGGCATCTGGCCGAATGGCCGGCATCGTTGCGCGATACGGCCCATTCGGTGGCGCTCAAGTCATGCAGTGCCGCGCTGCGCGGCGATATCGAAGCCGAGACCGCGCGCGGCCTGTTTGCAGCCTTCGCCGCTAAGCATGATTTGCTTGCGCCGGAAACCGACGTGATCGTCGCCTCCCGCCGCCGGCACGACAAAGATCCGCACGTTCGCTAAGGAGGCCGATATGCACGAGATTTTGCAGCAGGCGGCCAGCAACGCTATGGCAATGGGACCAACGGTCCTGCTCCAGGGCATGCAGGTTGAGCGGCCGATGGATGTGGTGAAAGCGAAGGCACTCTCTGCAGACGACAAAAGGACCATCCTGGCTTCGTGGGCTTCGGATTTCTACGCCGTCAACTCGAAGCCCGCTTTCAGACATATGCCTGGAACACCGGAACCGGTTTCTATTGATGAGGTTCAGGCTGCCCTCAAAGAACTTGATCGACGCTACGGTCCCTGACCACAGCTATCTCAGGCGGCCTGTTTCATGGACTTTGCCAGCCGCTTGATTGCATGCTCCATCGAGCGCTGCCCGTCACAGTAATCCTGCCAGGCGGCCGTCTCGGCCAAGAGCGCCGGTACCGTGCGGATGGTGAAGCGTTTCGGATCGAGATCCGTCTTCACCTGGCTCCAGGTGAGCGGCATCGATACGGTGGCGCCGGGACGGGCGCGCGGCGACAGTGGGGCGACGGCAGTCGCCATCCGATCGTTGCGGAGGTAGTCGAGGAAGATCCGGCCGTTTCGCTGGTTCTTGGCCATCTTGATCAGATAGAGGTCAGGGTTCTCGCGTGCCATCTGCAGGCAGACATCGTGTGCGAACCCTTTTGCCTCCGGCCATGTCAGCTTCTTGCCCTTCGCCACGGCAAGCGGGGTGACGACATGCAGACCCTTGCCGCCGGTGGTCTTGCAGAAGCTGACGAGGCCGAGTTCCTCTAGTCGGTCGCGCATTTCCCGGGCGGCTTCGACCACGGTGGAGAAGGGGACGTCCGGACCGGGATCAAGGTCGAAGACGAGACGACCGGGAACCTCAGGTTGGCCCGGTTCGCAATTCCAGGGATGCAGCTCAACGCCGCCGATCTGGGCGATGGCGGCGAGGCCCTCGACCCGATCGATCTGCAGATAGGGTTTCTTGTCGCCGAACACCTTGACCAGTTCGAGCAGGTTCGACGTTCCAGGCATCGCGTGCCTCTGGAAGAACTGCTCGCCGCCGATGCCGTCCGGCGTCCGGATGATCGAGCATGGCCGCCCTTTGATATGGTCGATAAGCCATGGGCCGACAGCTTCATGATAGTGGGCGAGATCCTCCTTGGTGACCGGCACCCCGTCATTGGCATCCGGCCACAGGGCCTTGTCCGGGCTGGAGATCATCACGCCCATCACCTGGGCCTTGGCGTTCTTGCCGCGTGCCGGCCTTGATGCCTTTGTCGCGGCTGGCGTTGGGGTCTCTGTCTTCGCCGGCGATGCCGGCTTTTCCGCCTCGACTTCGGCTGCGGGTTTATCTTCCCGCAATCCCTTAAAGGCGGCCTGACGGACCAGGCCGTCCGCCGTCCAGCCGGCGAACTGGATCTCGGCGACCAATTCGGGTTTAACCCATACGATGTTGGGATCCTTCTTCGGCGCGCCGACGCCCGTGAACGGTGATTTGTCGGTCTCGATCTCCCGAAGCTTCGGCAAGATCGTGTCGACCGTTTTGGCCCCGTAGCCGGTTCCAACCCGGCCGACATAGACGAAGTGGTCACCCCTGAAGACGCCGACCAACAATGAGCGGAACTTGCCGTTGGTCTTGGCATAGGCGCCGATCACGACTTCATGGCCAGCGCGGCATTTGGACTTCGCCCATGTCTCGGTGCGGCCCGATTGATAGGGAGCATCCGCCTGCTTTGAAACAATGCCTTCCAGCGAGAGCTTGCAGGCCGACTTCAGCACGGCGTCACCACCGGTTTCGAAATGCTCGACGAAACGCAGGCGTGGATCCTCGCCGGCACCATGCAGCAATTTTTGCAGCCGTTCCTTCCGCTCGGTGAGCGGCAATCGCCGCAGATCTTCATCGCCTTCGAACAGCAGGTCGAAAGCGAAATAGACCAGGGCGTCCGTCTTTCCTTCCGACAGTGCCGCCTGAAGCGCTGCGAAATCAGGTGCACCGTTTTCGTCGAGGGCGCAGATCTCCCCGTCAATGATGGCATCCGGCAGGTTTGCAGCCGATGTCGCGATCGCCGGATATTTTGCCGTCCAGTCCAGGCCCTTGCGGGTCTTCAGCGTCACCTCGCCGTTTTCGATGCGCGCCTGGATGCGGTAGCCGTCGAACTTGATCTCGTGGATCCATCCCTCGGCCGCGGGCGGCCGTTCCAGCGTTTCGCAAAGCTGCGGCGCGATGAAGTCGGGCATCGCAGACTTTGCTGGTTTGGCAGTTTTAGCTGAGCTAGTTTTCCTTTTAGTTTTGGTTTCGGCTTTGCGTTCTTCAGCAGCAAGGCCATGGTTGCTGTCCCAGACCGCATCGGCCTGAACGTCGCCGCTCTCCACCATGAACGGCTTCGGCTTCCTGCCTTTGCCAGCAGCGATCGCTTCCATAGTTCGACCCGAGGCTACGGACGTTGCGTTGTCTTCAAGGACAGCCGCGCCGTTTTCCTCGACCGAGAAACCGTCGTGGTGCTTGATCAGCAGCCAATTGGTGCGCTTGCCGCCATCGCGATCGTTGCGCATCCGCACCAGAACGAAGCTGCCATGCAGCCGCTCTCCCTCCAGGGTGAACTTGAAGTCGCCCTTGGCCAGAGCCTGCTCAGGTGTCTTGTTGCCTTCGGGCTCCCAGTAGCCACGGTCCCAGAGCATGACTGTGCCGCCGCCATACTGGCCTTTCGGTATGGTGCCTTCGAAGTCGCCGTAGTCCAGCGGGTGGTCCTCGACCTCGACCGCCAACCGCTTGTCGTGCGGATCGAGCGACGGACCCTTAGTCACCGCCCAGGATTTGAACACCCCGTCGAGTTCGAGCCGCAGATCGTAATGCAGTCGCGTTGCGTCATGTTTCTGGATAACGAAGCGCCTGCGGTTCGATGCCTTCAGCTTCGCCGCGCCGCTTGGCTCCTGCGTCTTCTGAAAATCCCGCTTTTGTTTGTATGTCGAGAGCTTGTCGCTTGCCATGGCAGTCCTCGCTACAAATCCGCCTCCTGTCACGTCTGGTTGTCACAGCGCGCGACCTTAGGAGGCAAAAAGCAACAGATTGTCGTTTTGTTCCATGGAGTTGGGCAGGGGCGGTGGACAACAGCGCCATTGGCTCTGAATGATCGACCTGGCACCGTCGGAATTGATATGCGCTGTCGGCATGACTGCGCTGCAGCAAAGTCTATTTAATAGGCGGCCAGAACGCGTATCATCCACCTATCGAAGTGATGCACCTCCTCCCGCATCAGTTCGATATGCAGACGTCCTACTCCTCCCAAGGCCGGTTGCGGGAACAGCAACACTCCTCCTCCCAGTTGCTGTTCGGTTATTTTCGAAAAGCCTGCCGCACCTCCTCCCGCGGCAGGCTTTTTCGTTTTGGCCGCTATCACGCCGTCGCATCTTTTAGGCCCATGTGCAAAACGCAAAAAAAAATGAGGCGGTAGAGTCACTTGGCTCCCGCAGCCTAGGCTCCTGATTCGTTTCATCATTTCGCCCACAGCGCTTTAGCGGAGCCTAAATAAGCTCGATACGACCGGCTTGACTCCGTCACGGACACGGAACAAAAGAGGAACGTCAACAATTTTCGGGGACATGAAGTCCATGCAACACGAGCCGAGGGAGGTCCGTGAACGATGTCGCGCGTCCATAGTCCTCGGGTCATCGAGGAACTCAGGGATCGTATTGCGCACCTAGAAGGCGGCGCGGCGAAGAAGTCTGTCGTGCTGCCCTTCGGCGTCCGGGAAATGGACGAGCGATTGCCCGGCGGTGGGCTGTCGTACGGGGCTCTTCACGAGGTCGCCGGTGGCGGTTCGGGCACTGTGGATGGCGCGGCGGCAGCCTTATTCGCCGCCGGCATTGCCGCGCGCTCGAGAGGCAAGGTGCTCTGGTGCCTGACGAGGCCTGACCTGTTTTTCCCCGCCATCGCTCAGGCAGGCCTACATCCCGACCGGGTGATCTTCTGCGAAGGCGACAAGGAGGAGGATGTCCTGGCTTCCATGGAAGAAGGGCTCTCTTTCGGTGGCTTGGCAGCGGTGGTCGGGGAGTTGGTGCGATTGCCGATGGTGGCATCCCGGCGGCTGCAGCTGGCTGCCGAAAAAACCGGAACCATGGGCCTCGTTGTCCGCAGATGGCGGCGACAGACGGAAGCGTCGGACTTCGGCAACCCGACGGCCTCGACGACACGATGGAGGGTGAGCGTGCTTCCGTCGGAGGAGCTGCCAGTGGCAGGGGTCGGCCGGGCGCGGTGGCTGTTGGAATTGATGCGCGTGAAAGCAGGCGAGTGTGCTGAGTTTGAAATAGGAGCCTGTGATGCCAAGGGTCGTTTGTGTCTACTTCCCCAATCTGGCAACAGACCGGATACGTCGACATGGAGAGGGAGCCGTGCCAGCTGACCAGCCGCTCGTCGTCATTTCCAAATCGGGGTCGAAACGCTGGATCTCGGCGGCCGATACCGCCGCACGCAAACTGGGCCTCAAGATCGGCATGCCGGCGAGCAAAGCCCAGGCCGTCGTTGCCAATCTGACGATGATCGATGCTGATCCCAGCGCCGACGCCGCTGCCCTTGAGCGGCTCGCGCTGTGGGCGCTCCGGCAGTACAGCCCGGTCGTTGCTGTCGATGGCGCGGACGGCATCGTCATGGATACGGAAGGCGCCGATCACCTGCAGGGCGGCGAAGACTTGCTGATCTCCGGCTTGGTCAATGGGCTGAGAGGACGGGGCCTGGCGGCGCGTGCTGCGGTCGCCGATACATGGGGGGCCGCGCATGCGATCACCCGCGTGACGTCGGCTGAAACGACGGTTGTCCCGGTCGGCGGCGTTGCGAGAGCGGTGACTGGCCTGCCGATCCACTGTCTGCGTCTTCCACCAGACACCATCCATGGACTGCGGGTGATGGGCGTCGAGACGGTCGGTGAACTCTCCGCAATGCCACGTGCGCCCGTGACGCTGCGATACGGTCTCGAAGTTGGCCGACGGCTGGATCAGCTCTTTGGACGAATGGCAGAACCGATCGAACCTCTGCGCACTCCGGAGCTTGTCGAGGCAGCGAAGAACTTTCAGGAGCCGATCGGCGCGGCGGAGACGATCGCCAAATATGTGCGTCGACTGGTCGGCGAACTGACCGCCAAGCTGGAGACGCGCGGTCTCGGCGTCAGGCGTTCCGATCTCGTCATCCATCGTGTCGACAACACCCGCCAGTGCATCCGAGCCGGATTGGCAAAACCGGTACGTGACCCCGCCCGGCTGTCAAAGCTTCTCTGCGACCGGATCGAGAAGATCGATCCGGGCTTCGGCATCGAATGCCTGGTGCTTGTCGCCATCATGGCAGAGCCGCTCGAGGAGCGACAAGCTGCATCCTCCCTGATCGAAGAACCCGTGGTCGACGTGACGCCGCTTGTCGACATCCTCGGCAATCGCGGCCAGCGGCTTTACCGGGTCACGCCCGTCGCCTCCGACGTTCCCGAGCGATCGGTGATGCGCGTCGGTCCGATGGCCGACGAAACCGGGGCGACATGGGCTGCCAAATGGCCGAGGCCGTCGCGACTGCTGGCCAACCCGGAACGGATCGACGTCACCGCTCTGCTTCCCGACCAGCCGCCTGCCGTCTTCACCTGGCGCGGAAAGCGCCGTCGGGTAAAGCGGGCAGACGGCCCGGAGCGGATTTTTGGCGAGTGGTGGCTTCGCCCGAGAGAACATGCCGCCGTTCGCGACTATTTCGTTGTCGAGGACGAGGCGGGTGAACGCTACTGGGTCTATCGCGCGGGTGACGGCGTGGATGCTGACACCGGCTCGCACCTTTGGTTTCTGCATGGGGTGTTCGGATGAGATATGCCGAACTCCAGGTCACCACGCATTTCTCCTTCCTGCGTGGAGCGAGTTCAGCCGAGGAACTGTTTGCCGCGGCGGCAGCGCTTGGCATTGACGCTCTTGGCGTGGTCGATCGCAATTCGCTTGCCGGGATCGTGCGGGCATGGGAGGCGGCAAAGACCACCGGCGTGAGACTGGTCGTCGGCTGTCGGCTCGATCTCTCCGACGGCATGTCTATCCTGGTCTACCCCACCGATCGGCCAGCCTATTCGAGACTGACCCGCCTGCTTTCGCTCGGCAAGAGCCGGGGCGGCAAGGGCAAGTGCGTTCTCGATCTGTCAGACGTGGAAGCCTATGCTGCTGGCCTGATCGCAATCCTTGTCCCGGATGAGGCCGACGAGACCACTGCCAGCCAGCTCAGGAAGATCGCTGCGATTTTCGGCGACAGGGCCTATGTCTCACTGTGCCTGCGCCGTCGCCCGAATGATCGCTTGCGGCTTCACAATCTTTCGAACATGGCGGCGAGACATAAGGTCAAAACGGTTGTCAGCAACGACGTTTTGTTTCATGATCCAAGGCGACGACAGCTCCAGGACATCGTCACCTGCATCCGCAACCGCACGACCATCGACAGCGTCGGCTTCGATCGCGAGCGGCATGCCGATCGCTTCCTGAAAGCGCCGGAAGAGATGCACCGGCTGTTCTCGGAATACCCGGAAGCGTTGGCACGAACCCGCGAAATCGTCGACCGCTGTCGTTTCGACATGAGCGAGCTTCAGTATCAATACCCGGAAGAAGCGCTCGTGCCGGGCCTTGATGCCCATCAGTCATTGACAAAGTTCGCCTGGGAGGGCGCTGCTTCCCGATACCCCGAAGGGATCCCGGACAAAGTCCGCAAAGCAATCCTTCACGAGCTGGAACTCATCCGGGTGATGAAATACGCCCCGTATTTCCTCACCGTCTACAGCATCGTCCGGTTTGCCCGGTCGCAAGGAATCCTTTGCCAAGGGCGGGGATCGGCGGCCAACTCGGCGGTCTGTTACTGCCTCGGCATCACCAGCATCAATCCGGAAACGGGTGACCTTCTCTTCGAGCGGTTTGTTTCGATGGAACGGGACGAGCCTCCAGACATCGACGTCGACTTCGAGCATGCCCGCCGCGAGGAAGTCATCCAGTGGATCTACGAGACCTATGGCCGCTCACGCTCCGCGCTCTGTTCCACCGTCACCCGCTACCGCGCCAAAGGCGCGCTGCGGGATGTCGGTAAAGCTTTAGGGTTGCCGGAAGATCTGATCACTCAGCTCTCCTCTGGGGTCTGGGGCTGGTCCGAAGGTGTCGGCGAGAAGCAGCTCATCGACAACAACATGAATACCGCCGACTATCGCCTGAAGCTGGCGCTGGATCTTTCGGCCCAGCTGATGGGCGCGCCGCGCCATCTCGGCCAGCATCCGGGCGGTTTCGTCCTGACGCAGGACCGGCTGGACGATCTGGTGCCGATCGAACCGGCGACCATGAAGGACCGCCAGGTCGTCGAATGGGACAAGGACGACATTGAGGCGCTGAAGTTCATGAAGGTCGATGTGCTCGCGCTCGGCATGTTGACCTGCATGGCGAAATCGTTCGAGCTGCTGAAAGAACACAAGAACATCCCAATGGGCCTGTCCGATATCGAGCAGGAGGATCCGGCCACCTATGCGATGATCCGCAAGGCCGACACGCTTGGCACGTTCCAGATCGAGAGCCGCGCCCAGATGGCGATGCTGCCGCGCCTGAAGCCCCGGACGTTTTACGACCTGGTCGTCCAGGTGGCGATCGTCAGGCCCGGACCCATTCAGGGCGATATGGTGCATCCGTATCTGAGGCGGCGCGAAGGCAAGGAAAAGGTCGAGTATCCGACGCCTGAGCTCGAAGCGGTCCTCGGCAAGACGCTCGGCGTTCCGCTGTTTCAGGAAAGTGCGATGAAGGTTGCCATGACCTGCGCGGGTTTCACGGCCGGCGAGGCGGACCAGCTCAGGCGCGCGATGGCGACGTTCAAGTTCACAGGCGGCGTGTCGAAGTTTAAGGACAAGCTGGTCGAGGGCATGGTCAAGAACGACTACACACGCGAATTCGCCGAAAAAACCTTCGCGCAGCTCGAAGGGTTCGGATCGTATGGCTTTCCAGAAAGCCATGCAGCGAGTTTCGCGCTGATCGCCTATGCGAGTTCGTGGGTGAAGTGTCACCACCCCGATGTGTTTTGTGCTGCCTTGCTCAATAGCCAGCCCATGGGGTTCTACAGCGTCGCGCAGATCGTGCAGGATGCCCGAAACCACGGTGTCGAAGTTCGGCCCGTCTGTGTGAACCGGTCACGCTGGGACTGCACGATGGAGCGGATTGGTAATTCCGACCGGTTTGCTGTCAGGCTTGGCATGCGCGTCGTCAAGGGCCTGTCCACCAACGATGCCGCCCGGATCATCCTGGCTCGGGCAGACCAGCCGTTCGCATCGGCTGACGACATGTGGCGACGCTCAGGGGTCTCGCCATCATCGCTGGTCAAGCTGGCCGAAGCGGATGCTTTCCTGCCATCGCTGCGACTGGAACGGCGGCACGCACTCTGGGACATCAAGGCGCTCCGGGATGAACCCCTGGAGCTTTGGGCGGCTGCCGCCGAGCGCGAAGCCAAGGTCATCGCGGAAATGCATGAACCCGAAGTAGCGCTGAAATCGATGACCGAGGGCAGGGAGGTCGTCGAGGACTACTCGCATACGGGTCTGACCCTGCGAGCGCATCCGGTATCGTTTCTCCGAAAGGACCTCGATCGCAAGGGCATCGTCACCTGCGCGGAGGCGATGGGACAACGCGACGGACGATGGTTGTGGACGGCCGGCCTGGTTCTCGTGCGACAACGGCCAGGATCGGCGAAGGGCGTGATGTTCCTCACGTTGGAAGACGAGACCGGTATCGTCAACGCGGTCGTCTGGCCGTCGCTGTTTGAACGCCAGCGGCGGGTTCTGATGACCGCGAGCATGATGGCCATCAACGGACGCATTCAACGAGAAGGCGAGGTCGTTCACCTCGTCGCTCAGCGCCTGTTCGATTTCTCCACCGACCTGGCGAGCGTTGGTAACCGGGACGGCGGCCTTGGTGACTTCCCGCTGCCCCATGGCCGTGGCGATCAGGTCAAGCACGGAGGAGGACCGGATCCACGGGATAATCCCAAGCCCGCTGTGCAAACTCGGGACATTTATATTCCCGATCTCCATATCGATAATCTGAAGATCAAATCCAGAAACTTCCACTGAGGAGACCGATGTGTCGCGCCTGTTTGCAGTCACCAAAAGCCTGGAGGAGATTGTCACGCATTTCGCGGTCGACATGGCGCCGGCCGTTAAGGTGCCGAGCGAAACTGTCGAAGGCACTCCCGGACTGATCGTGTTGGAGAAGGATGGACTGCGGCTGCTGAAGTCGATTCCTTGGGGCTTCCCACGGCAGACACGTGACATGCGACGGGAGGGCGAGCCCCCGAGCCGAATAGGCCTCGTCGCCGATCTCACCAATCCGCTCTGGGATCGAATCGTCGTTCATCCCAGATATCGCTGCTTGATCCCTCTGACACACTTCGCAAATCCCGACGGTGTCAAAGGGGCAAAAACCCGATCGTGGTTTTCGAAGAACCGCCAACCTTTGATGGCCTGGGTGTTGATTTGCGCTGAGAGTTGACCCGGGACTGCGGGAAAATATCACTGAGAATTGACCCATGTTTCAATCATCCCCTGTGGTTTCAGCGGGGGCTCTGGAGTGATCGACATGGCGTTACTGAGCGTAATCCGGCGCTGGCATTTTCGGGATCAGCTATCGATCCGGGAGATATGCCGCAGGACGGGCTTATCCCGGAATACCATCCGCAAATATCTGCGTGCCGGCGGCGTTGAACCCAAGTTCAATGTCCCGGAGCGGCCGAGCAAGCTTGATCCATTCGCGGATCGGCTATCAGCGTGGCTGAAGACTGAATCGAAAAAGAGCCGCAAGCAGAAGCGGACAATGAAGCAATTGCATTCTGATCTGGTGAGCCTCGGCTATAATGGTTCCTACTGCCGCGTTGCAGCCTTTGCTCGAGAATGGAAATCGGACCGACAGAGAGAACTCCAGACGACAGGACGTGGCACGTTTGTCCCCCTGGCATTTGAACCGGGTGAGGCGTTCCAGTTCGACTGGTCTGAGGATTGGGCCATCATTGGCAATGAACGCACCAAGCTGCAGGTGGCACATACAAAGCTGAGCTACAGCCGTGCCTTTATTGTCCGGGCCTATCTGCTGCAAACCCACGAGATGCTGTTCGATGCGCACAATCATGCGTTCCGCGTCTTCGGTGGAATTCCTGGCCGTGGCATCTACGACAACATGCGCACAGCGATCGACAAGGTTGGCCGTGGAAAAGAGCGTGACGTCAATGTCCGCTTCATGGCGATGGCCAGCCACTACCTGTTCGAGCCCGAGTTTTGCAATCCGGCTTCAGGTTGGGAGAAGGGGCAAGTCGAGAAGAACGTTCAGGATGCGCGTCATCGCTTCTTTCAACCGATCCCGCGCTTTCCATCATTGGAAGCCTTGAATGATTGGCTTGAGCTTCGGTGCAAGGAGTTCTGGGCAAAGACACCACATGGTCAGGTACGCGGCACCATTGCCGACATCTGGGCTGAGGAGGCTCTGGCTCTCATGCCTGTTTCCAGGCCGTTCGATGGCTTTGTCGAATACACAAAGCGTGTCACGCCGACCTGCCTCGTGCATCTTGAGCGCAACCGCTACAGCGTCCCGGCCTCTTTCGCTAATCGGCCGGTAAGCCTTCGGGTCTATCCGGATCGTGTCGTTATAGCAGCGGAAGGTCAGATCGTCTGCGAGCATCACCGCGTCATCGATCGTTCCCATGACCGCCCGGGACAGACCATCTACGACTGGCGGCACTATCTGGCTGTCGTACAGCGCAAACCCGGCGCTCTTCGCAATGGTGCTCCGTTCGCCGAGCTACCGGACGCATTCAAGAACCTGCAGCAATACCTGCTCAAGAAGCCGGGTGGAGACAGGGAGATGGTCGATATTCTGGCGCTTGTTCTTCAGCACGATGAGCAAGCAGTCCTGTCGGCCGTCGACATGGCGCTGAAGTCCGGGGTTCCGACCAAGACTCACGTGTTGAATCTGCTGCATCGCCTTGTCGATGGCAAATCCTTCACGCCGCCGACGCTCGACGCACCCCAGGCACTGGTGCTCACCAATGAGCCTAAGGCCAATGTCGAACGCTACGACACCTTGAGAAAGACGGAGGTTCGTCATGCGTCATAACCCAGCAAGCGGTGCCATTGTCATCATGCTACGGCAATTGAAGATGCACGGCATGGCTCAAGCCGTCGGAGAGCTGACAGAACAGGGAGCGCCGGCGTTTGAAGCTGCCATTCCGATCCTGTCACAGCTTCTGAAAGCGGAAACGGCTGAACGAGAGGTGCGATCGACGGCCTACCAGCTCAAGATCGCACGCTTTCCTGCATACCGCGATCTGAACGGCTTCGACTTCGCCAGCAGCGAGATCAACGAGGCGCTAGTGCAACAGCTCCACCGCTGCGAATTCCTCGATGACGCCAACAACATTGTCCTGGTTGGCGGCCCCGGCACGGGCAAGACGCACATTGCCACGGCGATCGGTGTCCAGGCCATCGAGCATCACCACAAGCGGGTTCGGTTCTTCTCGACCGTCGAACTGGTCAACGCACTGGAACAGGAAAAGGCACAAGGTCGCTCCGGGCAGATCGCCAATCGCCTCGTTCACTCCGATCTCGTGATCCTCGACGAGCTGGGATACCTGCCGTTCAGCGCTTCAGGTGGCGCGCTGCTCTTCCATCTGCTGAGCAAGCTTTATGAGCGCACCAGCGTTATCATCACGACCAATCTCAGCTTCAGCGAATGGGCCAGCGTGTTCGGCGATGCAAAGATGACAACCGCGCTGCTCGACCGGCTCACCCATCATTGCCATATCCTGGAAACTGGCAATGACAGCTTCCGCTTCAAAAACAGTTCCGCACATGAACCCAAAACGGCAAAGGAGAAACGCAAGAGCTTGACCACCAAGACCGACACGAACGATACCTAAAAGGCGGGTCACTTCTCAGTGCAAATCCCGGGTCAACTCTCAGCGCAAATCAACAACCTGGGCAGGGTTCTGCAAGAACACCCCCGACTTCGGCCCCGTGTTCGCCGGCATGACCATGACCGCCAACGAGAAGATCAGGCCGTTCAACGATCGCATGCCGGTTTTGCTCAATCCGGACGAATACGACCGCTGGCTTCATGGCCCGATCGAGGACGTCATCGCCTTCCAGTTCCGCGAGCCGCCGCCATCCGATGACTTCGAAATCCTGCATACGCGTGACCGCTGGCAAAGCGGCGTTTCGCCCTCCAAGGCTTCACCGCGTCGGGACAACATGCTTATGTAACCGAGGTCTCGTGCTCGGTTTCCAGTCGAAAGGTCTGCAGAATGTGCAACTTGTACACCGTCCGTCTGTCCGCTGCGGAAGTCGCCGCACACTTCCGCGTGCCGAACCCGATGCAGTCCAACGCACCGGAGGAAGTGTATCCGGGCACGCCGGGGATGGTGGTGACGGAGAATGAGGGCGTTCGCGAGCTTCGCTCGATGGTCTGGGGATTCCCGTTGCGCCTGAAAGGCATGAAGCCGGAGGCCAAACCAAAGCCGGTCAACAACATCGCTGACCTTTCGAAGGGGATGTGGATCGGTCTTGCCAGAAAGCCGCAATGGCGGTGCCTGATCCCCGTGACCGGCTTCGCCGAAGCCGAGGGTGAAAAGGGCAGGATGACCCGTACCTGGTTCGCTGAAGGACCAGCCGGTGTTCGCCTGGGCAGGGCTCTGGCGGATTAGCGACGAGTGGGGTCCGGTCTACTCCGGGGTCATGACGGACGCCAATGAGGCTATTCAACCCGTGCACAACCGGATGCCCGTCTTGTTACATCCCGATGAGTACGAACAATGGCTTCACGGGAGCTTCGAGGAGGCGCTGGCATTTCAGAAGCGGACATTTCCGCCCGAGCTGGTGACGATGGAGCGGACCAGCGAGCTGTGGGCGAAAAAGAAGTCTGCGCCTGGTGCGCCGCTGCTCCTTTGACGCCGGCCTATTTTCAAAAACTGTCACCCCATCAGCTTAGGCCGTGTTTCTCACTGTGCACCGGTTACAACCCGCTGCGTTATAATTGTTGGATTGGCGCGCGTCGACCACGAGAGATCTACATTAAGTTCCTGAGTTTGCAGCTTAACCGTAGCATTCGACGGTCGACGGTTCGAACTGGTTCAAGGCGATGGGAGAGACCCCGAAAGCGGCCTTCCATCGGACGACGTTTAACCAGACGAGCGCTGTTATTGGTCGGCAGCGAAATCGGTCGAGACCGAGACGGTGCGCCATTCGGAGAGGATGGACCGCCGAGGGCGACCGAAAACAGGTTGGGGTGTTCCCGAACCGCTCGGTGATCGCCTTTGGATTGCGGGCGGTGGCGACGACGGCGTCGCCTTAAGCAAGAGCGCGTGTGGTGACGAGGGCGCCAAAGCCGCGGGAGGCGCCGGTGATGAACCAGATTTTCATGAGGATGTTCCTTGATGTTCGGCGAGATATGGGAGGGCGTCTGGCCACAGCGATGTCGGGATGGCCACCGGGGTGGGAAAGGTTCACGGCAGGACTTCGGCGAGTTCGATCAGGTTGCCAAACGGATCGCAGAAGAAGGCGAGGCGGCGGCTGATTGCCGTCGCTGAGCTTCACGGCCTTGTCGCTGCCGCCGGATGAACAAACCAGCGCCCAACGCGGGTCGCCATGCCGTCAAGATAAGTCAGGACAACCGGCACAAACACCAGCGTAAGCACCGTCGAGGATATCAATCCACCAATCACCGCATGGGCCATCGGAGCACGCTGCTCGCCGCCTTCGCCCAGGCCCAATGCCATCGGCAACATGCCGAAGATCATCGCAAGCGTGGTCATCACAATCGGCCTCAACCTGACCGCTCCGGCATCGGCGAGACTCTGGCGCAGATCCGTGCCTTCCCGCACTCCCAGATTGGAATAGTCAACGAGAAGGATCGCATTCTTGGTAACTAGCCCCATCAGCATGATGAACCCGATCATCGAGAACATGTTGAGCGTCGATCCCGTGAATAGGAGGCCGAGCAAAACGCCGATCAAGGAGAGGGGCAATGTCATCATGATGGCGATCGGCTGGATGAATGAGCCGAACTGGGAAGCCAGGATGATGTAGATGAAGATGACCGCCAGCACCAGGGACTGAAGCGCATAACCGGTGCTCTCCGCAAGGTTCTCGGCATCTCCGCCGAAGGAGATGCGATAGCCGATAGGAATGTCCATCTTGGCGATGGCGGCATTCAGGTCCGCCGTTACGTCACCTAACGCTCTGCCTTCGATATTACTTGATATACGAACCTCGCGAGACAGATCTTTACGGGTGATTGCATTGGGCGCCGTGCTCTCGACGACATCGGCGACTTGGTCCAGCAGGACGGTTATCGGCTTGCCATCCTCGTCCGTGCGGCCGGTGGAAATTGTGAGATTGCGAAGTTGCGACGCATCTCGTCGGCCGGTCGCCGGCAGGCGCACCATGACGTCTTACGACTCACCGTCGGGCGCGTTCCAGACTGAGATTGCGTCGCCGGCGACGAGCGGCCGAAGCGTGTCGCCGATCGTCGCAATCGACACCCCCAGATCGCTTGCCGCTTCGCGACGCACTCGGACGGCGAGGGTGGGTCGGACATTTTCGATCGACGACTCGATTTCCGTTGCGCCCCGGATGGCAGCGAGCGCCGAGGTGATCTGATCCGAAATTCGTCGCAGTTCCTCGTCGCCATCCCCCAGGATCGAGAGCTGCAGCGGCTTTGATGATCCTCCCACTCCCGCCGACTGACCGACAGAGATCTTAAGGCCAGCGATCCGCGAGAGGCGTTGGCGGATCGGCTCGATGGTTTCCGACGTGGTCAGCGTCCGATCGATGCTGGGCACAAGCTGCACGGCCACCATGGCCTCGTTGAACCCGCGGGCGCCGCCGGAATTGATAGTCGAATACGTCGAAGCGACATAATGGAATTCCCGCAGCGCTCGTTCGACCTGGCCGACCTTGGCGGCCATGTAATCGAGAGATGCGCCTTCGTTGGCTTCGAGCGATATGCTCACTTCACCCTGATCGGCCGGCGGCAGGAATTCGGCTCCGATGCGGGGAACGAGCAGCAGGCTCGCAACGAACATGCCGACGACCATCGCAATTGTTGTTTTCCGATGGTCGAATGTCCAGTGAATGACAGAGCGATATCGGTCCGCAAGGCCGTCGAACCGTCGGTCGAACCGTTCCACCAAACGGCCGAGGAGTCCTCGCTTGGCACCTTTTTGGGATTGAGGATCGTACCAGACACTCGAAAGCATGGGATCAAGCGTGAAGGACACGAAAAGAGAAATCATCACGGCCGCGGCGACAGTCACGCCGAACTGCAGGAAGAAGCGGCCGATCAGTCCCCCCATGAATGCGACAGGCAGGAACACGGCGACGATGCATAGCGTCGTCGCCAATACGGCGAGGCCGATCTCGTTGGTGCCGTCGAGCGCCGCCCTGACATGGCCCTTGCCCATCTGGAGATGGCGAGTGATGTTCTCGCGCACGACGATCGCGTCGTCGATGAGAATACCGATCGACAGCGACAGGGCCATCAGCGTCATTGTATTCAGGGTGAACCCCAGAGCATGGATGACGGCGAATGTGCCGATGACGGAAATCGGGAGCGTAAGCCCGGTGATGACGGTGGATCGCCACGAGTTCAGAAACAAGAACACGATTAGCACGGTTAGGACGCCACCTTCGATCAGCGTCCGCTGTACCTCGGAAACCTGTGCGGCAATCGGGCGGGAGTTGTCCCGGGTGATGGTGAGCTGGACATTCTCTTTTGCGAGTTCTGCATTCAACGCGGAAATTTCATTGCGAAGCGCAGACGCCACCGCGACCGTGTTCGCCCCCTGGACCTTGACGATGTCCAACCCAAGCGACGTGACGCCCTGATAGGTCGCGCGGCTTGTCACTTCCGCGCCTGTATCGAGAACGGTCGCTACATCTGAAAGGTAAACGGGATAGCCGCCGCTTTGGCTGACGATGATGCTGTTGAAGCTCGAGGAATCCGCTATGCGCCCTTCGACCGTCACGATCCGCTGATTGATGCCCGAAATGAGCGTCCCCGCCGCACGATCCTGATTTTCGCGGCGGATCGCGTCCATCACGGAGACGACGCTTACACCATATGCCTCGAGGCGATCAGGATCTACGACCACGAGAACCTGCCGCTCGCTGCCGCCAACGAGCGAAATCTGACCGACGCCCGAAATGACGTTCAGACTGTTGGTGATGACACGGTTGGCAAGCGTCGTGATTTCGGACAACGTTCGGCTGGACGAGGATGCCGCCACGGAGAGAATTGGTTCGTCGTCCGGATTGAAGCGTGTGACATGGGGGGTGTCCACGCCGTCAGGGAAGGTCGCATCAAGCCGTGCAACCCTGTCGCGCACCTCCTGCGCCGCCACCTGTGCATCCACGTCGAGTTCGAACTGAACGACGACGATGGAGCGCCCTTCGTAAGACTCCGACGTTATCGTGTCGATCCCACCAATGGTATTCAGCGACGATTCAATCGGTCGTGAGACCTCGCTCTCCACCGATGCCGGAGATGCACCGGTATAGGTGGTTGCGACCACCACGATCGGCAGGTCGGTTTCCGGATACAAGTCCACGCCGAGACGGCTGTACGAAAACAAGCCGAGCACGAGAACCGTTACCATCATCATGGTGGCGAAGACGGGATGCTTGACGCTGATGCGAGTGAGGAACATCGGTCAACTGCCCTCAACGGCCACTGGCGTGCCCGCAACAAGATCGCGCAACGGGGCTGTGACCACTACATCGCCTTCCTTGATGCCCGATACCTCAACGAGATCACGGTCGGTCCAACTCGTACCGAGCTCCACGGATTGTCTGCGCAAGACGCCATCTTCCACCTTGAGGACGAACGAGCCTCCCGTATCATGCCGGATCGAAGCAGTCGGAAGGGCGATGACATCCTTCTGATCGTCGATTTTAAGAACCCCCGTCGTGAACATGCCGCCCCGCAGCAGACCCTGTACGTTATCGATGGCAATAAAGACACGCACCGCCCGAGATCCGGCAACGGCCGTTGGCGAAATACGGACGACCTGGCCTGTGAACGTCCGTCCCGGAAAGCCTTCAACGGCCAGGTCGACGGGCTGCTTAAGCCGTACAAGCGGAATGCGGCTTGTGGGAACTCCCGCATCGACCTCCATCTGGCTGAGATCCACTATGGTCATGAGGTCGGTGTTCAGCGCGACTGTTTGTCCTTGTTCCACTGGACGAGCGGCAACCATGCCGTTGAACTCGGCTCGCAGCTCTCCATAGGCGAGAGACCGCTCAGCATCCGCGACCTCAGCCTGTTTGGCCCTCAACTGGGCTTGAAGCTTGAGAAGATTTGCCCTTGCTTCCAGCCGGGTCGCCTCTGACGCAGCACCGCGCTCGCCAAGGGTGATGTTTCTTTCGAGCACCACCTCCGCGAGCTCGATCTGGGCGTTGAGGGCGTCGATTTCAGCCCTTTTGGCGGTGACTGCCGATTCAAGTCCTTCCGTATCAAAGCGGACAAGCAGATCGCCTTTCGTGACGACATTTCCAATCTGTACCGGAAGCTCTATGATCGTGGAGGAGACACGTGAAGTAAGCGTTGAGCGGCGAATTGGGGTTAGAGATCCAGCAATGCGGACCTCGTTCGCGACGTCCTGACGAACAGCTTTGCTCACGTCAGCTTGGGCGAGCTCAATTTGAGTTGATTGTTTGTCCTGCCCAACGGCAGTTCCAGCCGGAGCGAGACTTGATATTGCTATCGCGATAGCCGCCGCAAATCTCTTATGGTTCCACCGAATAATAATCGTCATCGCATTTCATCCACGGTTCAGCGCCCGAAAAGGTAAGGTCCTGCTAAATTTAAAGCTGTATCCATACTGGGTTGTTGAACGAATAGTCCGGCGTCGGCTGAAAACATTGCTTGATCTTCAATCTTTGCACGTACGACCTCCAGCTCTCTCATGCGGACGTGTTTCCGAAGACACTGTGAGCGGTCGTATGGCATTTTTGAGACGAAGCCCCGATCCGGTCGATACGACCACGAGGCGAGTCGGAGGCTCCGCACGGTAGGCAGCATCGGTCGCTAATCTCAGATAACTGATTGAACACGTGATATTTTCGTCGTCGACATGAGCAAGCTGACGGTCGATCACAATTATTTTATCAAACTCGTCCTACTCGTTTCAGTTGACCATACTTAAGTTGAGCCGTGAGAGTTAGTTTGGCGAACGTGACCTACTTTCCGATCAGTGACTGACGGAGACGATATTGATCCACCAGACCAGCAGACCTGCCTACCAGGCGTTGAAACGCAAAATTGTCGACGGAGAACTTCCGTTTGGTGCGCCTATCACGGTCAGGGCGCTCGAATCTGAGCTAGGGTTCAGCGCAATTCCAATCAGAGAGGCTTTGATCGCGCTGGCGGCAGAAGATCTGATAGACTTTTATCCGGGACGGGGCTTCTTCAACAAACGACTTGATGCAGAAAGCATCGCGTTACGCCTTGAGTTCCTCCAAAATCTTCTTCTGGCGAGTGCTGCTACGCTTCCCCACGGCCGAAAGAACCTTGTTCGGAAACGGCTGCTTGACGATGGTATAAGGCTCCGCGAACCTGCGAATAGCGTGTTTGAGAGTGTAAAGTTGATTACGGATATCATTGACACCTACTTCGCCCACCCGACAGCCATATTCACTCGTACAGCAATCGCACAATGCGCGCGTTACCTTGTGATCGACGGAGAAAAGCACGGGCCCGAGGGAGAGATTGGAAAGGCAGCCTTTTCATACTTGTGGCTAGCTTCCAGCCGGCAACCCGTGCCGCTGACGGAAAGGCTTCAGATTTTTTTTGAAGTTCGGAAGCAGAGAATGGCAGATACTATTCAAGCGGTCAAAGAACGTGACCTCCTGGCGGGTCACCCAATGGTTTTTTCTGGCGCTTCCTTCTGACTACCAGGATGTCGTGAATTGCAGGAAGCCCGGCAAGCCGGTAAATTCTCCATGTTCTCGGAAGAATCGCGATACCATCTTTATCGAGGCGACATTTCCGGCATGTACTGTTGCCTTGCATGCAGCCGGTCCGCGCTTATACATTTCTTCAAACAACGCTGCTAGAAGGACATGCCCAATGCCTTGCTTTCGATGATCGAAATGCACGCCCGACTGGACTTCCCAAGTAGCCCGAGCGCCCTTTCGGGCGATCGCAAATCCGGCAAGCCGATATTCGAGCTCGGCGACGTAGAGAATGATCGAGGCCGGATCGGAAACTAGTTCTGTGAAATAGGCGTCTACTGTTGCAACGATGACTTTTAGATCGGGGCGAGACGGCGAGTAGTCAAAAAAGCCCCTGGACTCATAGACCGCGACGATGTCCTCCTTATCTGAGGATCGCGGTTGTCTAATTATCAAGCTATCCATAGTTCGGCTTAAACCCAGCGAAACCGTGAAAACTCGTCGCTCAGAACGAAGTCAATCGTGTCCCGGGCAAACCGTGCGGTAGCGACTTTAACTTCTCGGGACATTGCGACGTTTTCACAAAGGAACTCGATATTATTGATCTCCTTCCGCAGGAGACCATTCTTCAATTCGCCTTCGCTGAACTCTTTGTTGCACTCCTCGCGATATCCTCTCACGAAGCTCCTAAAGGTCTGGTCCTCCTCTTCGTTGTTATCGGCTCGAAGCGCCCAAATAAAGGTCGCGATGTCATAAGCCAGGGCTTCAAATTTCATGAACTCAAAGTCAAATAGAACCGCCGTGTTCTCTCTCATGATGGCGTTACCGAGCCACGCATCGCCATGGCAGATACCCACCTCTGCCTCCGGATTGACTTCGAAGGTGTTCGCCAATTCTGTAAGATCGTGCAAGACTGTCTGGAGTACTGGATCTACTCGCTTTTTTCTGGTCGACACATTTCGTGGGATGGGCAGATCCGCGGATACTTGATGTAGCTGGCCGAGGGAGCGGCCGAAAGCCTTAGCGTCACTAGGGACAGGTGCCAATGATGAGCCCACGATAGCGCGATTTACCAATGCGTTATATTCTACCTCGTTGACCTTGACTGGCCCCCAGATCTGCCGACCATCTACCTCTACGATTTCACAGCACGGCACCCCCATAGAGTACAACTTCTTCAATGCTGCTGCTTCGGCTTCCAGATCGCTCTTCGAGTGCAGTGAGGCTGGTGAAAACCTGAAAAATACGTCCTGATGGTCGACCATCGCGCGGAGGTTTTTGTTTACCCCGTCAGTGACCATTTGAACCTGGGTTGGATCCACCTGTAACCACCGTCCGATAATGGTTTGAAAATCTGTCAAGCGAGATTCCATCTGATAAACTTCTCGGCCGCGTAAAGAACTGACAGGACGGGCGAGTATGGATTTTTTTTGTCCGAGATATCTCCGATACCATCCATGCTGATTGCGTCTGGTTTGAGAATTCCCACATCGATTAGACGTGAATGGCCAGGACATGAATGACGTCATCAATGTTAGTGCGAAGAGAATAGTCCGAAGCTCCTTCCAAGGTCTCTTTGTCGTATTCTCCAAAGATGTCATTGTCGCCTAAAAGTGCCTTGACGGCCCGTTGAAGCGAGGCTTTCTCGTGGCGCTCGTCCACCGTTGCCGAAAGCAGCGCCGCCGCCAGTTTCTCGTCAAAAAGCGGAAATACGGGCCAAAACCCACGAGATAGCAAGAGCGGTGCTCGTTTTATTACTGCCAGTCGCGCAGATTTTCCAAGGTAGCCGGCATCCAACTCGCCAATGAATCCATCGTTCAAGGCTTGCACAGCCTCCGGCGTGAAAATCTCCTCATAGACCAGCTCAATTCTTGAGAGATCGGCTTCGGTGACGCCTCTCAGCTTATCCTGACGCACTTCGTCCGTTTCCAAAGCTGGGAAGAGCTCGTCGCCTCCATATCCGCCTGTGATGACGTTGCATCCTTGCTCCTGAGCAATCTGCCATATTCGCGTGAATGAGCGCTCGTATTCTTCCGACAGCAAATAGCGGCTCTCAAGGTCTTGCTCCGACAACTCAAAAGTCGGCAAATGGTTACGGACATCTATCAAAAAGTCTCGGCAGCCCAAGGCCCTGATCACTTTGTTTCGGCGTTTTGTTTGAGATGCTCGTTCATGGCCGAAGCCGATATCGATGCCCAGGGTTATTCCTCTCCCCTGCCAAGCGCGAAAAGCTGCCAAGGCGACAAACGATGAATCTATCCCACCACTAAGCTCAACGGCAACTTTATCTTCGGGCTGGGCTCTTTTGGTAAGAAAGGCCGCGACATGATCGGCGATAAACTCTGCGGCGTCTTCGCGATCGATCTCGTCAACGAGCTCTTCACCTTGGAGTTGCGAAATTGATACTCGTGAACCATCCCATAACAACTCCGTTCGAGGAGGGAGGGATTGGACATTTAAGAACGGCGTCCGATAGGTATAAACCGGATCCACTATAGATCGGCAAAGGAATTGGAAATCTAGCGGCTTATATGGAACTGCCTGTGCAAGACGGTGGCTATCCCAATCTAAGTGGAGGAAATCGCCGGTCTGGTAGAAATATACCGGCGCAACGCCGTTACCATTTGACAACAGCCTTAAGTTAAATCCGTATTCATTGTGTTGCACTTCGAGGAGGAGAACCTCACCATCGAACTCCTCGAAGAATTTATAGGCGTCGGATAAGCCTGTGAGCGAGTATGCATGACCTGAGATTTTCTCTGCTACGACTATCGCCCATGCCGCTGGCTCTTGAATCAATCGATAGACAACGTTGCAGTGCTCTAGCGGCTCAATGCGGCCAGCCTGTGGAGACGAGTTAGGGAGCTCGCGAACCGTACGAGCTGAAAGTGTCCCGCGCAACATTCACGAGCTCCCCTAGCTTTAGTACCGGTAACGGGCGCTGTCACCCCGGACGAGGAACTTGGTTGCACGACCGGTAGCACGAGGGGCATTCAGCTTGATAAGGCGAACTTTCATAGCAGTTTCCTTTCTCTTTTGCCGGAATTGGCAATTCAGATGTTTGCACGCTTTCGGGTATATGCAACTTATAAGGGATTTATAAGATAAATATAATCTGTAGCTGCCGCCGGACCTCCTCAGGCACTTGGTCGCTCTACAAACAATTTGGTCTCGTGTGGGCTCGGCATCGCTGTTGCGGGGCTTCGAAGTTCTACCACCTGGTCGCCCCGTTGAATGCTACTCAGTCTATGGGTAATCGCTATTATGGTCATATCACTGCCGACCAGCCTCAATTGGCCCATAATCTCCGTTTCCGTTGTATCGTCCAAAGCCGAACTTGCCTCATCGAGCAGCAATATTGAGGGTGAACCGTAAAGTGCCCGCGCTATGGCGATCCGTTGTCGTTCTCCGCCCGATAACTTTAGCCCCCGCTCCCCTACCGTCGTTTCAAAACCTTCAGGCATCTCTTCAATTCGGGAGAGAATGGCCGCTTTTCGGGCGGCTTCCTTCAGGCGTTTCTCGTCGAGGGGTCGTCCCATGGTGATATTCGTCTTCAAGCTGTCGTTCAGAAGAAGAACCTCCTGGGGGACGATTCCTGTCTTCGCGAACCAAGCTGCGCGCGGGATCTCATGGAGGTTCTTGCCATCGATGCGGATAGCTCCTGCGTCCGGCTCGATCGCTTTGAGGAGGAGTTTGAGGAGCGTCGATTTCCCCGATCCCGTTTCCCCCGTTATGAACGTGATGGTTCCCCGTTCTGCTTTGAACGATATATTGGCTGCGCCACGTCCGTTCGGATAGTTGTAGCTGACCTCTCGAAATTCGACAGTCCCCTGCTTTAGCATAAGGGGCTCTCGATCGTCCGCGTCCTCCTCCTCTGGCGCCGACCAAATACGCGCCAGTGGTCGCATCTTGGCGATCGCTCTGAGTGTTTCATCAATTGATTGTCCGATGAGCTCAAATGGAACATTCAGCTGCAGGAGGAGAGTATTGAAGAGAACAATATCGCCGATAGACAGCGTGCCTGCCTCGTATCGAGGCATCAGCAGAAAAAAGGTTATTCCGAATTGTAGCGTGATGGAAGCGCCGACCAAGCCGGCAAAACCGATGCGCCGGACTGCGTAGGCCCGCCAATTAAGAAACACCGACTCTGCGCTGTGGGTAAAGCGATCCTTCATCCACACAGCGCTTCCGGCTTGTCGAAGAGGTTCGATCACGCTGATCGCATTCCCCACATACCGTGCGTTCGCCTGATCAGCGTCAATGGCTGCTTCCATGTGTCGCCGGCTAACGCGGTTCGAAATCACGATCAAAGTCAAGAAAATCATACCGTAGGTCAGCACGACCAGAACGATCTGCAGGTTGATCACTGCCCCTAGCATAGCGATTGTGAAGCCAAACGAGGCTGCCCCAGGCAGAAAGGCAATGAACGCGACCTGAACAAGCATGGTGATCGCCTGTGTGCCTTGAGACTGAGCTGACTGAATTTCTGAAGGATTATGGTCGACGAAGAAGCTAGGTCGTTTAGCAATCAACCGCTCAAAAAAACTTCGGGAAGCCAAAAATCCCAAGCGTTCAGCTTGAATGACAGCAAGATACTGTGTTCCTCGCTGAAAGGTGACCGAAATACCCAAAAGGATTGCGTAAACCCAAAAGGCTTGAACCCATTGACCAGTTGGGGCGCCGGCGGCCAACACGTCTAGCTGACGTGAGAAATAAAAGGGGACGAGTACTGAGAGCGCAGAGCCGGTCAAAATTGACGCTAACAGTATTATGATTGAAAGCTTCGAACCGGAAAAATATTCTTTAAGAATATGTCGGAGGGGCTTAATCGCCATTTCCATTGTCACCTCTCTTGCTCGTCACAGCGCGCCACGGTGTCGCCCGTGTCTGGTGGACCCGGTAGGGTTGTAGATCAGGCAGTTGAGTCGTTAGCGCATCAGATCCTGCAGGTCTATATCTGACAAAGACCGGCTGCAGCAGATCAGCATTGTCAAAGACCTCCCATAACGGGTCGTGCGTTATTGATCGGGATCTTGGGAGCCGGCTCCCTCGGTGTCGATATCCAGCAACGCCGCGCCATTCACGTTGACGATATTGGGTACCTCGTCTTAACTGAACCGAGCGGCAAAAACGCCTCTCAACTGATGCGCCTGAGCCGCGTTTTTCGACTATTGGACGAAGAAGGAGGCCGCACTAAATGCCCTTGGATGACGATGGCTGTGGCATCTGCGACGAATGCCTGGAACCATGACCGACGACGGCGAGAAACCTCCATCGCTTCAGGCGGCATTCGAAGATGCGCTAGCGAAATTGCCGGACGGCTGTTTCGACGGATATTTTGGTAAGCGGTTATGGGGCGTGACCGTTAAGCGGTCGCGGGATGGCAAACGGACCTGGCTGTATGGCGAGGAGCTTAGCGGAAGCGATATCGTCAGCTTTAGCCTCTATCGACTGGCTGGGCCTGGGTTGCTACTGAAGCCGTGCGAATTGTCCTCCGCCAAAGTGATCGAATTCGTTATCGGTCTCGAGCCCAGTGCAGCGCCAATTTGGAAATATACAGGAGGGTTTCTGCATCGTGCATATTGAGACCGAACAACATGGTGAGATGTCGGGTCAAATCGACGCCAATGAGGAGATGGACCACTACGTCGGAACCTTGCGATACAGGATCTTCGAGGTCGGCCTCATCTCCGGTCCCAGTGTAGAGGCTGTGAGGGCTCAGTTTCGAGCCATCTGTGAAATGACCGATACAGGAGGCATGGTTCGTAACGGCATAATTATGACGGGCTATCACAACCCTGATTTTAGCGGTGACATATTGCGCGTGGACGGCGAAATTCTCGGCGAATGGACTTCAGATGATGAAGAGTGGTGCCATTTCACCGCAGTCGACACCGTTGAGGTCACCCTCAGCGCGCCATCACCTTGGATGCTGCATGACTCGATCGCGACTTGGATGAACTGCGACGGTGACACAACTGAGGCTTACCCAACGTCTGCCTAATTCGCCGGCACCCGCTCGACCACTGTAAGCTGCCCTGTTCCGCCGGCTCTCCAGATTTCGAGACGATCGTGGATCCGTACGGCTCGCGGGCGAAATGATCAGCGCATCATTGGGTAATGGACCGGCCAACTCCCCGGCTTCATCCCAGGGCGCCCGCATCCAACTGTCCGTCTCTTCCTTCGTCAGCAACAGGACCGGCATGGCCACCCCCGTTGATTGTCGGCTTCCACGAGTAACTTTTGCCATGACTTGCCTCCCAAAGTGTTGGTTGCAGATGTACTCGCTGCGGCATCAATCCGGGTCGCGCAGAAGGTCGCAGGAATTGCGAATGACCCGGTAGGAGCCGAGCTTTTGTATGATCGCCTTCATATCGCGAAGATCCGTATCGTCCTGCCGGTTGCCATCATGGCGGGGCAGGTGAGCTGTGGATTGTTCCAGGCGCCGCGGACTGCGTGCCACAAGAAGTTGCGCAAGCGATGGCGCCGCGGCGCAAGCATCGCGATGATCTGTGAAGGCAGAACCCGAATTGCCATGACCCCCTCCGGACAAGACATAGGTAAGACTTCTTGAAGGCGTATCGTCTGACGGCTATCTATAAATCGAGGTTGCTCGACCGCAGATCGTTGCCGAACGACCAATTCTACCCAGACGCTCCAGCCATTTTAGCGTACTTTTTACTTGCAAAGCGTTGAGCGAGCATTCCCCAGAATGCAACCGAAAGTTAAGGCCGCAACCGACGTCGGCATCACCAAGGGCTGTACAGCCTGATCACTCGGCACCGCGGCCAGCGTCATAAGTGCCGGGCGCATTCAGAAGCACGTCCTCATCTCGATCGACAAGTTTCTGCAGATCTGCCCAGAAACGTTGCGCACGCCGATCGTCCGACAGGAAGCCACCAAGGAAGGGAAGCGATCAGAACGTGGTCCGCGTCGAACTCTTCGTTCGAAATCCCCTTCGGCTTCAAAGTTCGGATCCCATCGGAGCGCGCTAACTTCCGTTCCTTTGGAGGTGGTCCGATGACGACGATGAAGTCAGATGCCACCCGGCCAGATCGATCAAAGCGTCAACCGGATAGGGCTTTTGCAACCAACCGATCGGCGACGCTGCCGCACCTCTTGCGCGTTTCGGCGTTAGCATGGGCGGAGGCGAAGATCGATCGGAGGTCGAGGGTAGCATGGAGATGTCATGGCCCCCGAGCTTCTGAAGCAAGCAGGAGCCGCGTACGAGGGGTTCACGGAAGTTGCCTGCGTGTCAGTACGTACCAGTATCAATTACCGGAAGTCGTTGCACGAGAGCGCCAGTCAGTGGGCTCGCGGTTGGCGATACAAGAAGCCGAGACACGAGATTTTCGAGCGCGCTTCTGCCTTGCAGGTCCAATGCTTTCCCGAGCATGTCCAAAAGCTTGTTCTTGTTGTCGTATAGAAGGAGAAGTTGCTCGAAGTCCCGAGCTGCCAAGACGCCCTGATATTTTGAGTGAAAATCAGAATAGATCGAGGAGGGGTCGGTTTTAGCCGTAAGCTCAGCGTAAATGCGCGACAACTCATTGATGTTCTTCGCTTTCGCGCCGACTGATTTACCGGATTGCCAGATAACATTGCTGGTGTGTCTCAGGCTAACGCGGTCCGCGTCGCGTCCTGCGGCTTCAAAGACGTCACTCGTCAGCGTGTCAAAGCGGCGCGTCGCCTCACGTTTGTCGAACTTGAGTTCCTCGGCCAACGCAAAGAAAACTTCGGGCGCGAGAAGCAAGTTTTCGACCTCGTGAACGGGAAGTGTAAAAATCCCCTCCTCAAGAGCACCGTCCGCCGCTGGATCGCGATTGTCGCGATCCACCAAACCGGCACAATGCAGCCAATGCAACTCCTCCTGCTTGCGGAAGCTGCGGACAAACTGGATCACCTGGCCGCAAGATCCGGACGGGATGACGGTGAAATTGCCATAGATCGCCCTATAGATCGTCTCGTCCAGGCCGCCTTGTTTCCCTTCAACAAACAGGATTGGTTTGCGGCTTCCGACCATCCGCACAAGAAGATCGCGCGGGAGCTCAGTCGCCGAGGGCAAGGGCTCGATCGTCCACATTGCCGGCGTGTCCTCCTCAAGCCGAGTTCGTGTGCGAACAAGCACCTCCTTATAGGTCGCCGGCACATAGTTTAGAACGGCATATAGTTGAGCGCTGCGACGGGACGCCGCGAAATCGATGTCATGTGTCACCATAGAGAAAAGAGCAGTCCGGTCGGGCGCGCTCGACAAGGTCCCATTACCGCATAAGCAGCGAGCGGTTCATGTGCAGTTCGGGTTCGTCAACAATCAGAAGGCTATCGGTCTCGATCGGTAGGACCTGACCGAGAATATAGAGAACAAGCCTCTCTCCATCGCTCATCGCGGACGCTTCGTATGACTCGCCATCGCCATCGAGCCTGACCGCCCGGACGGTGGCTTCCGAAAACAGAAGGCTTTGGCTGGGGATCAACTCATGCCAAAGCTCTTGAAGTCTGTCGATCACGGTAACCGGTCGAATGGAATTTTTCCGCCCCTTCGATTTTTCGTGCGCAAGTTCCAGTGCCCGGAGGCGTTCGGCAAAGAGGGCGACAAGTACTTCATCGTAATTATGCTCCATTGATCCCGGCGAGGCCTGGACGCGCCGGCTGTCACGGCGAAGCAAGCCAACGGCTCGTTCGTACCTCTCCGAAAAAACTTCATCCGGGAGCTCAAGTGAGCGTTGTGCCCCGATACGATAAGAGGCTCCTGTCTCCTCAAGATTATCGATGTGGATGCCAAGGCGACTCTTTCCAGTACCGTTAGGTCCGAGGAGGATGATAGGCCTTCCAGGAGCAGGCTCGATGCTGCATTCACCAGTCGGCGTGAGGATACCAATAGACATGGATTGCTCTGGTTTTCGGTGTGACAAGCAACCCATACCCCGCAAGCAAGCGTGCAGGAGCTACGTAGCGTAACTATCTCCGCGATTTTTGCACCGGGGTTGGGAGCCGATCGTCAATTTCTGACCGCGCCTTTGAAAACTTGATTCAACGCTGTGCAACAATATGAAGCAGGCGCCACCATGACGCCTGCTCATGGCTTCAATCATCCATCTCGAGAGTGCGATATTCGCCGCTCTCACTGTCGTAGACTTCCACTTCAACGGATCCACCGGAACGTTGAATGCTTTGGACGTCAACGTCGCGGTATTCACCGGACCCGTGGTCGTAGATCTCAATAGTCTGGCCGGATCTAACAAGATTACCTTTACCGATCTCGACTGAGGCCCCCGTTTCGTTATCGACGCCATCCCAGCCAAGGCAAATATTGCTCGAGGCGAAAAACATTCCAATCAGTGCAAGAGTTCTCAATGGCAATGGTAGCCCCCGGTCTTGTGATTGGTATGGCACCCGTTCCCGTCAGTTCCGCCGCCGTGTGCGGTAGCCGAACTTGCTGATAGCGTAAAGGCAAGAAAGAGCGAATAGATTAATTTCATAAGACCCCCCTGGACGGCAACAGGTGTTCACTCCGCTGAAGTAAAGCGGCGTTGCCGTGCGAAATTTGCTTCCACCCGATGGATGTTTAACCGCTGATGCGTCTCTTAGTCGAGAGTAGGGTCGGACCTTTTCTGCACTTTTAGTTGTATATCCACTAGTATCATTAACCGATTGCTGGTTGCGGAACCTGAATCAGCCCGAGCGCCTGCGATGACCGGACGAATACGCGCGCTCTCTTAAGCCGAACCCTGGTCGGCGATCCATCCCTGGTGGACAAGGCGTTTGCCGGGGCGCGGGCTGGGATGGCATCGTGCGCTATCCCAGGGGCGGCCGCGACCATCGCGGGCGTGCATATTCCCGCGGAGAGCAAGGTGCTGATCGGCTACCAGCGAAGTTGTTCGATCGAAGCCATTTCGACGACCCGGAAATTCCACATCGGACGCGCCGTAAAGCCGCACCTGGCGTTCTCCTACGGGCCGCACTACCGCATCGGCTTGGCGCTCGCCAGCCTGGAACTCAAGGTGGTGTTCGGTACGATCTTCAGCGGTTCCCCACGCTGCGCCTGGTCGTGGCGCTGGAAGAACTCAAGTTGCGCAAGGAGATCATCAATGGCGGGTTCGAGGAGTTCCCGGTGCTCTGGTGATGCGCGGACACCACCGGGTTCCGTGATCTTTTCCGCAATTTGCCGGCCCGCCTGGCGCGCTGGACAATTCAGTCAACTAAGAGGTCATCGGAGCCCGGAACCACTCCGTTCGACCGTCATCCCAGTCCCTGCCGACCGCTGCGACGAAACGGCGTCGCGATCGCGCTGACATTCCAACGCTCGTTACCCGGGGACATCGTAATCGCAATGACTATTCACTTACGCGCTATCGGGTCCACGGTTTCCAAGGGTACCCGTGGGAGTGCTTGAGCCCTAGCATTTTTGGTTGCCCACGATGATTGGATGTTCTTCAGCGCACACCAAGTTGCGCTGTGTAACTGCAATCTGGGTACTGCGTGCACCCCATAAAGCGGTCTCCGGTCTTGCTCTTTCTTCGGTGACATGCCCGACATGGCATGTTGGACATTGAGGCAGCGCCTCGCCGTCAATTGTCTCCAGTCGGAAGTTGCCACCGGCGATGTTTGCCAACTCGTGAATGTAACGTGATGGCTGCCGATCGTTCATCAGCAGGAAGACACCTCGACTTGCCCGCGTTAGGGCGACGTAAAACAAACGCCGCTCCTCAGCGTATTCGAAGGTCTCTGGCTGCGGCATGACGAGGTTTAGAAGCTCGTCATCTTCAATTCGGCTGGGAACACCATATTCACCCTCGCTGACATCTAGCAGGATTGTGTAATCCGCCTCCAGCCCCTTCGCGCGATGAAATGACAAACCCGATACCTCGATGTTTTCAAACCGGGGGAGCCCGCCGGCAAACGGATCAAGCAGGTTATACCGCCAAAGCACCATGACCTTCAGCCGGGCAGCGCTGCTCGTGCGCCATTGGCTTGCGATCCCGCCGAGAAACCGGTCAAGCCGGTCCGGGAGCCGCAGGCTGGCCTTACCGAAGTCGGGCTTGCCTTCCTCGCCCGTTATCGGAATTGCTCTGATGGATCGCGCAATCGCCGGTCTGGCCGAGCGAACTGCCTTTCTCAGCTGAGCGGGGTTTCGCTGTATGAAGTTTGCGGCAGCATCGGCGATCACCTGATTGCATCGGTAGGTCGTCTCGAGCCTGCCTTGCCAGCTTGCGCCGAAATTTTCCTCGAATTGCGTGAATATGCTAATATCAGAGCCGGCAAAGCGATAAATCGATTGCCAGTCGTCTCCGACCGCAAAGATCTTCGAGAATGGCTTCTGGTGCTTCAGTGATTTAATCAGATTGGCGCGGGAATCTGAGATATCTTGGAATTCGTCGACGAGGATGAGGGAGTAGGGGCTCTTATACCGGGCCTCCTCCACCAAACGGGTCGCGTTGGCGATCATGGCATCGAAGTCGATACGCTTGTCGTCTTCGAGCTTCTTCGCGTAGGCCTCGGTAATTTTCGAGATTGCCTGTGCGAACGTCTTGGCACGCTTCTTGTCGTGAAGGGAATTCGCGCGCTCAAGGAGCATTTCCAAAGTCAGATCGCCAGCACGGATATGCTTGATGCAGATGGCGATCAGCTTCTGGAAGTGTTTGATGACGATCGGTTCGACCGCCTTCAAGATTTCCTCAAGGCTGCGCTGACGCAATTGAATTTCTCGTTTAGCAAGCTCAGCCTCGAGCTGAAGGAGAAGCGTTCCACCGTTTGCCTGAGCTGATTTTGTCGAGAAAACGTCCAGCTCCGCGCGGCTATAGGCCGCTAACTTACTATCTGCATGTTCTACGTAGTCGGCAAATGGCGAGGAACCGTCGCTATCGATTGCGAGATGCTCATGGATGGTATTGCTTGCCGGGTAATAGAAATCGGGATGCACATGCCTGATCGTCCCGTCTTCGCCTTCCGTGGCGATCTGGCGCTCGTATTGGAACTCGACCGTATTGAGCCACAGCCAGTTCGCTATGGTCTGCTCCTGCAGTGATTTGACGTAGACCCCGCCGAGTGCGCCAATCGACACATCACGACCACGACGGCGCGCTGAGATGTAGCGGTGATAGTCCGCATTGCTGTCAAAAACGGACGCTGGAATATCGGCTTGCGGATATAGCACGAGAAGGTCAATCCAGACCTTGGCAAAGCCCGCGTCCGATTGCATCAAGTCTTCGATGATCTTTGCGATGACCCGTGCTTCGCCAGTAGGGTGGTCCACCCAATTCGCTAATTGCGGTGGCCCGGCCTCCACCAGTTCGATGATACTCCGACCGAGAGCGTGGAACGTCGTGACCTTGCACTGCAGATCCGCCGGCTGGACGCCAAGCTGCTGCGCAATTCGTTCCCTCAGCTCTTCAGCTGCGGCCCGATTGTAGGCGAGGACAAGGATTTCCTCCGGTTGATACAGTCCCTTGTCCAGCACATAAGCGACTTTGCCGACCATCGTCGCCGACTTGCCTGACCCTGCGGACGCGATGAGGAGATTGCTGTCCTCAAGGCGAATACAGGACTCCCTCTGTTGGTCGGACAATGATCGGCCATCGAGATCGTCAAAGAAGGGGGCGTATCTGGTGAGCTCGGTCGCAACAAATTCATTATTGTACTGATGGCGCCGGTCGGGGTCGGTCAGGAAAAACAGGGACCGTGGAAGATCGGCTTCCATAGCCGCGGTTAAGCCGTCGGCGTCGAACAAGGGATGGGAGAGTGCTGCGGCGGCCGGGCCAGAAACACTCGCGATGGCTTGCGCCAGATCTGCCTGTGCGAGGTATTGCCGCTTCCCCTCGATCAATGGCTCGAGTTTCGCATCGACCTCTTTCAAAACCTCTTGATCCGACCGGATCAGTTCGAGCAGGTAGCGATTGATGAACCTGTGAAGGTCCGTCGCGAGCCGAGTAGCGGCGTCCTCGCCGAGGCACGACAGAGTTTCGACATGACTGCATGTGCGGATTTCGACCGTGTGCCAAAGCAGGGCCTTTTTGATACCGATGGCGGTAATGTCCAGGCATAGCAGCTTGGCCCGCGTTCCGGTATGGAGCTCGACGGACGCCGTGGTCGCCGTCGGTAGCCGGAGCTTCCACCTACCGGAGGGAAGCAGACGGGCGAAAAGGCCGGGCCGATAGGTGGTGTAGCGGCTGAAAATCACGGGTCGGCCATCGCGCGAATTGTCATTTCAGTTGCCTTCCACAAACGCGATCATGGACGTTTTTCTCAGCCGCTGGCATTGGCCTTTTCTTGGATTTTTACGCATCGAGAGAGGAGTTCGTCGAAGGTCTCGGCCTCATCGAGAAGAAGGCCGTCTTCAAGCATCCGCGAGTAGTCCTGTTCGAGAGCTGTCCTCCCGGCGCCGGAGGGCGTCAGCTGCAGCCCCCTGCCCACAGCCGCTTCATAGTCAATCGGCGTTTTGTCAGCCGCCTTCTCAGCGAAAAACATCGATTTATGCTGCGCCACCGACTTTGCCAGCTCGCGATCAGCGATTGCGCTGTCGGCGACGCCTATATCGTCGAGACGAACGATGTCGTGCCAGTGGCGTGAAAAGCGCTCCCCGCGGAGGCGTTCCTGCAGGCAGAAGACGTGAATTGCTGTCGCCTTTTCCCAGAACGTGCGTTCGGCATGCATGACCCGCGGTCGCGCGTTGGGAAATTCGATGCCATCGACAAGGCCGGCAGCGTCGCATGAAATGTCGCGAACGCTTGCCGGTTCGCCGGTCGATCGAGCCCCAAACTCCAGCATCACGCTTGGAGCGACATAGCCGGATCCTCCACTAATTGCCTCGTAGTCGATGAAGAGCCTGTCGGCTTCGACCCGGACGGTGGCTGGAAGCGACTGGGCGCTGAGCGCATCGGCAACGAGCGGGCGCACGGTCTCGGATACCCAGACCGGCAAACGCTTGCGGACTTCGCTCGACCAGCGCTTTTCTTCGCTTCTGGTTTTCGGCAATGCCTCCTCGTTCTCGCCCACGAGATCATGAGCGAGCGTGCGGATATCGTAGGTCAGGTCTACATCTTCCGAAAACCTACGGATGGCGTTGTAGGCTTTCGAGAGGGACGTGCCGCCCTTGAAGACAAGGTGGTCGCCAAGCGCCGTTGCGTAAAGGGTCTGCAGTGCCCAGACGACCCACGCGTCCTTTTCCAGGAGGTGGATAGGCCGCCTGGCTTTCTCCGCTGCGATCGCAAGGACTTCGCTTCTCGGGACAGTCGTAAAAACTGTTCAGCCATAAGCGGCCTTTCCTACACTGCGGGCAAGCCAGGTGGGAAACTGAGGGGCGGCGGCAACGAGTTCGCCGAACGCCTCTGCGGAGAGCTTCCGCTTGATGCTCGGAAGAGCCTCGTCGGCCTTTTCCGGACCGAGCCAGGCCAGCGCGCGGACAGCCAGGCCGGCAGGCTTGTTCGCCAAGGCAAGCTGCCAACGTGGCACGTGCTTCAACTCGACCGTCTGGCTGCCGACAGTCATGGTTCGGCTGCGACCGGATGTGAAGTATATGGACCGGATCGGCACCTGACTGGAAAGACCGAGTGAGTTTGCAGCCGCAGCGCCATTCGAAACGATCACCTCGCCACGCTGGTGCGCAACGGCTTCGACGGCTTGCTCGACCGTAGGCGGCCGGCTTCCGAAGCGGCTCTTGATCGCCTTGAGATAGATCCCACGACCGGCCCGGACGAGCTCGCCGCGTTCATATAGGCGCGACAGAGCCTGGTCTACCGCAGCACGGTTTCCCAAATGCAGGAAGGCCTTTGCGGACAGCGCCGTTCCCTCGGGCAGCTGTTCGGCATAGGCCATGATCTGTGTTGTTAGTCGTTGCATGGCAATCTCCTGTCAGAAATATATGCAGTTTTCTGACAGTTTGCAATGTGATGTGTCCTGCCTTTCCTCTTCGACGGAGGTCTGGATAGGAAAAGCTTCATTTTTCTCCTTCCCTAATTGTCAGGATATATCCATGTTTCTCTTCGTGAATCGTGTCCAGACGTCCAATTCCTGACCGGGAGCACAAGTATCCGCCCGTGTGACCCTTTTTAATTTCCGAGAGCAAAAGGAACATCGCCGTCCTTTCGAACATAAAAACCTGAAAACAAGAGCCTGAGGAGGTCCGTGAACGATGTCGCGCGCCCACAATCCTCGCGTTCTCGAGGACCTGAGAGAGAATTACTCACCTCGAAGGATCGGCAAGCCGCAAGGCCGTGGTCCTTCCTTTCGGTGTGGCCGAGATCGATCGGCCCTTGCCCGGCGGTGGGCCTGCCTTACTCCTGGGTTGATCGCATCACACGTCGATTCCACGCTCGAGCAGCATTTCCTCAACTTCACGCAGACCAAGGTTGAACCGCAAATAGAGCCAGACCGAGTGAGAACGATCCGTGGCGGAAAACGGTGACGTTTGAAGCTGATATCTCGTGTCTGCATCACCGAAATTTACGCCCAACCCGTCAGGCAGACAACCGAAGCCCAGTTAACGTGACAATATACCGGCAGCGCTGTCCCATCAAAGCAGAGCTGATTCGCATGTAAACCTTTGCTCGGAGCCATCTCGTAGGCCGACGGGCAACCATCGTCTATTCCGAGATGCGGGCGGCCCTCCAGACCGTGCATCCATGAACGCTCCATCCAGCCTCCACGGGACCTGAACCTACTCAGTACATACAGACGCCAACGAGGAGACGCCAATGATGGCTTGTGCCGACGAGACCAACGAAGGGGACATCCACACAGCTCGGGCGGGCCACCCACCGAAAGTACAGTCCCATAGCCCGGTTCAGCTTTTGGCCGTGTGTGCCTGTTGGCGGAAGGAGCCTTCCACGCGATCTGCTAGGGTGGCCAACGCCGACGTTCTAGGTGGCCTTCGTAGGGGACGGATAAACTTCTCAGCAACAGCCGGAAGCGCAAGGACACGTGTGCGCAACTTCCAAACGCCTGATCTGGCGTGGCCAGCGCAAAGCCCAGGCAAATTAAGATCATGTCCGCCCAGTAAAAAAGCCAGGTCTCAGATCAGTTGGATCAACGCCATTGAGCTCGTTAATGAAAGTTGGAGATGACCGAATGAGACATACCTTCCCTTCAAAGCTAACCATCGGCATCTTTGATCACTTAGACGACGACGGTCGCGACATCGCACAACAGTACTCAGACCGCCTGACGTTAGCCGAGACGTGCGATCGGCTCGGTTTTTATGCATATCACCTCGCGGAGCACCATTGTACCCCGCACGGGAGAGGCGCATCGTCGAATTTGTTCTTGTCGAGCGTCGCACAGCGCACTCGGCAGCTTCGTGTCGGCCCCTTGGTCATGTTGCTCAGCCTTTGTCATCCGCTACGCGCGTTTGAAGAGATCTGTACGCTGGACCAGTTGAGCGGTGGTAGGCTCGAGCTTGGCATAGGGCGCGGCTCTCTCCCGATCGAATTGAGTTACTTCGGGATTGGTGCAGACGCGGTGCCGGAGCGCTACTTCGAAGCCTGCGAAATCCTCATGAAGGCAATGAAGGGGGGCACACTATCCTACCGAGGCTACCATTTTGAGCTGAACAATGTCCCTTTGACGCTGCGGCCTCATCAGCGTCCACATCCGCCTACATGGATCGCCACCAACCGGCCCGAGTCTGCTGCTTGGGCCGCTGCGAACGGCGCAAGCATCGCGTGCCAAGGACCCGCGTCTGTTGTTCGCAAAATTACTGATGCCTTCCGTTCCGAGCGAGTGCACAACACTGGTGCGGACGACCCAGTGCCTTTTCTCGGATTGCTCCGAATGGTAGTGGTCGGACGTTCTGCCGCGCATGCCCATTCACTCGCGGCACCTGCCTACGGCCGATGGATCAAGAACTTCAAATTCCTGTACGATCTCAACTCGATCGCCGTTCCGCCAAACTTGCCGCTGACCTTAGATGCCGCAATCGAGAGCGAGTTGTGCGTAGTAGGAACGGCAGCTCTTGTGCGCCGGGCTCTCCTCGAGCAGTTGGAAGAGGCGGGCGCCAACTACCTTCTTTGTCAACTTGCGTTTGGAGATCTGCCACTGGAGGCCTCCCAGTACACCGCCTTGGCCATTCAGTCCGTCCTTATGGATCTAAGCTGATTGAACGCGTAGAGCCGTCCGGAATTGCGGCTCCATTGCCGTATCGTTTCGTAAGGCACGACAATGTCGCGCTCCAGCAGCATTTTCTCGACCAGCCGCAGGCTCAAGGGGAACCGGAAGTACAGTCAGATCGCACGGGCGATGATCTGCGGTGGAAAGCGGTGGTTCTTGATAACTGAGAGTCAGCGATTTCATCTCAGCCCCTCATGAGGCTGACCCAGAAAAGGACCATGACGCCGGCACGGACAAACAGGCTTGACTAAGCCCCGCAGCGGGGGAGCGCTCTAGCAGCTAACCACGGCGTTTGCCGGATACAGTGGTCAAGGACATCCACAGAGGAAAAACTAGCAACTGCGGTGTTGCAACAAAGCGGCCTAAGGGCGTGCGGTTGTCCCAAATTGTACTACTGAACCACAACCTGCGAAGGTCGACGTTGCCTACGATGCTATCCTGCGTCTCGACAGTTACGGCCGTGTACCGGGGCAGCATCTTAGGGAACAGGATCTCGGCTCGGTGTCTCGGGTGCCCGCCGAGCAAATAGAAGGCTCATGCCAACAGGCCAAGTGAAATACGCATTCGAAATGACCTCATGGAACAGGCGCGCACCGTCTCTGCCGTCTACCCACAGGGAGGGCGTTGCACGAACCGCAGTTGTCGCGCCCAAGTGGGCTCGTTGCTTACGCTATTGAGGAATTGCTGCTACTCAGCGATGCGCTGGCCCGGCTTCGGTTTGCGGATGAGGCTACCTGCCATCAAAACATCGACCACAAAGAGATTGTGACAACGCGGGATCATTTGCGAACCCGATCCATGGGCGATGCAGGCCCTTATACGGAGATGGAGAGCACTACAAAGGGCCTGCAAATCTGATCTCAGCCCTAAGGTAGGCAAATAGGCGAATGCGAAAATTACCCTTTGATACCGTTCTGATCGCCAATAGAGGCGAGATTGCCGTACGCGTCATCAAGACCCTGCGCGAGCTTGAATTGCGCTCCGCAATTGTCTACCACGCTCTCGATGCGGGAGCGCCGGCCGTCTCAATGGCCGACACGGCGATTGCTGTGAGCGGTCGCACGCCGGTCGCAGCCTATCTTGATACCGCACAAATCATCGCTGCCGCCCGCGAGGCGAACGCCGGGGCGATTCACCCAGGCTATGGGTTCCTTGCAGAGAATGCGGACTTCGCAAGGGCAGTGGTCGAGTCTGGGTTCACTTTCGTCGGGCCTACTCCTGAGAGCATCCAATTGATGGGTGACAAGATTCGGGCCCGCAACTTCGCTCAGCGGAACGGGATTCCGGTCGTGCATTCAGCGATCGAAGAAGATGACCCTGCCTCGTTCATTATGAGGGCGCGATCCATTGGAGCGCCTTTGCTGGTAAAAGCATCAGCCGGCGGCGGCGGCAAGGGCATGCGGATCGCCCGCGACCTCGACACCTTGGAAGACGCCATTGCGGAGGCACGCAGTGAGGCGCAGCGCTACTTCGGGGATGGCCGGCTCTACATCGAACGATATATCGAAAAGTTACGGCATATCGAAGTGCAGGTGCTCGGCGACTCCTTCGGAAGCGTCGTTCATTTGTTCGAGCGGGAATGCTCGGTTCAGCGCAGATTTCAGAAGGTCATTGAGGAGGCGCCCGCGTCAACGATTTCCCCGCGGTTGCGCCAGAGAATCTGCGAAGCTGCCGTTCGCATCGCTCGAGCCGCCAACTATCGAAATGCAGGAACTGTGGAATTCATCGTGGATGGAGGAGATTTCTATTTCCTCGAGATGAATACGCGCCTGCAGGTGGAACATCCCGTCACCGAAATGATCACTGGCATCGATATTGTTGCCGAACAGCTCTATCTCGCCGGGGGCCATGAGCTTAGATTTTCACAGTCAGATATCGTGTCGAAAGGACACGCGATCGAAGCGAGGATGTGTGCTGAAGCTCCTGAACGCGGCTTTTCTCCTACGACGGGGAAGGTACTGGTGCTCGAGTATCCCGGCGGTCCAGGCCTACGGATCGACACTGGCATCTCGCAGGGTCAGCAGATAACGACAGCCTTTGATTCCTTGTTGGCGAAGGTGATCGTACATGCGGACACGCGTAATGAAGCTGCGCTGAAGGTCGAACGCGTGATGCGGGAGCTGGTGCTCCTCGGCTGCGAAACAAACGCGAGCTTTCTAGCGCGCGTCCTTGCCGACGAGCAATTTTTAAGCGGACAGCTCCATACTGGATATCTTGACGAAAATCCGCAGTTGGCCGCTGGCGACTCCCCGTCCGACTTGTCGACCTTCCTAGCCGCCGCCGCTCTACTGACGAGGCCAGTGTGCGATTCGGCAGATGCCGTACCTGAGCTTCACGCCTCGCTCGGCGGCTGGAGAAACGCGTGAACCACGTTTTTGAGCTTGAAGGTGTAGATTATCAGTTGTGGCTTTCACGTTGTCAGCAGGGGTATCGCCTGCATTTGGGGGGCGAAATACTCGTACCGCTCGACTTCACCCATCAAGGCGACGGTAGCGGCATTCTTACCATTGCCGACTCAAACGAGCCGGTAAGGTTTGCGATCGATGGCGACACTATTCACCTGCATATTCGCGGCAGGACGCGCGTTCTGCGCTACCGAGACCCATTGTTAGCCCATTCGCTCGTGAAAAAGGATGCAGGTCTTCTTGTGGCGCGCGCGCCGATGCCAGGCGTGGTGGTTAAAACGTCGGTTTTGCCCGGCGACCAAATTTCCGCAGGCTCCGCGCTGATGGTGATCGAGAGCATGAAGCTGGAAAGCGTCATACGCGCGCCACAGGACGGGGTGGTCGACCGAATTCATTTTAGCGAAGGCCAGAGCTTCAAGCATGGCGCGGTACTAGTTACGATCAAAGAGGAAGGGCATTAAGATGCAGCGCATCGCTTCTCTTGTCGACGTGAACTCGCAAGAATTTCACCTCAACGAGCTCCACAACAGAAGACTTGCGGCCGAATTAAACGAGCGCCAGCGTGCGGTCCGCTTCGACCGTCCCGAGCGCGACCGCGAGCGCCTGCGGCGACAAAACAAGCATTTTGTTCGCGACCGGGTGGAGGCTTTGCTTGATCCAGAAACGCCTTTCCTCGAACTTTCGACACTGGCCGCGAACGAGGCTTACAACGGGGGTGTGCCCAGCGCAGCGCAAGTCGTCGGCATCGGCATCGTTGCGGGACGCGAGGTGATCGTTCACGCAGATGACCCGAGCGTCAAGGGTGGAGCATGGTATCCGCTGTCAGTCAAAAAGATCGTCCGATCCCTGGATATAGCAATCGAGAACCGTCTGCCCGTCGTTCATCTTTGCGACTGTGGCGGTGGATTTCTTCCTCTGCAGGCGGAACTCTTCGCGGATCGCCACCACGCGGGCAGAATCTTCCGCAACCAATCCATTCTCTCGAAGATGGGCGTGCCGCAGGTCGCCCTCGTGATGGGACATTGCATCGCGGGAGGAGCTTTCGTTCCTGCGCTTAGCGAGTACAACATTATCGTCCAGGGAAGCGGAGCGATATTTCTCGGCGGTCCATCGGTTGTAAAAGTTGCGACTGGCCAGCACGTGTCTGTCGACGAGCTCGGCGGTGCTGACATGCAAACCACGGTATCGGGAACGGCCGACTATATCGCGCATTCAGAGATGCACGCGATTGCGATTGCCCGCGACTTAGTCGGTCGTATCAATCGTCCTGAAAAAATCTCCATCGATCGAGTCGCTCCCGAGCCGCCCGCTTATGATGCATCTGAGCTATACGGTATAATTCCAAGAGATCCTCGAGTGCACTTTGATATGCGGGAGATTCTCGCGCGCTTGGTCGATGGCAGCAGGTTCCATGAATACCAACCGCTCTACGGGCGAACTCTGGTATGCGGGTTCGCGCGCCTTCATGGATACCAAATCGGTGTTCTGGCGAATAACGGCGTGCTATTCGATGACAGTGCGTTGAAGGGCGCTCACTTCATCCAGTTGTGCGACATGAATCGGACGCCGCTGTTCTTCTTGCAGAACATCACCGGCTTCATGGTGGGCAGCGAATATGAGCGGCGTGGCATCACCAAAAATGCCGCCAAGCTACTCATGGCCGTGTCTGGAGCGGCGGTGCCCAAATTCACGCTCATTTGTAATCATTCTCACGGTGGGGGAACATTCGCCATGGCAGGGCGCGCTTTCGATCCGCGTTTTCTGTTCACCTGGCCGCAGGCTCAAATTTCAGCCATGGGTGCCGATCAAGCGACGCGAGTGCTTACGGATGTGAAGGCAAAGCAAATGGCGGCCGATGGTAGGCGCTTATCGGCGGAGGAGTACGAAGTCACGAGACAGTCGATTTTGGAAGAGTATAGGGAGCGATCAAGCGCTTACTATGCAACGTCTGAAATCTGGGACGACGGGATTCTTGATCCTGTCGACACCAGAAACGCGCTGGCAATCGCCTTGAGCGCCTCGCTCAATGCTCCCACTGAGACGCCACATTATGGCATCTTTAGGATGTAGTGCGGCTCCCCCTCTCGGCCTTCCTTCAGATCGAAAAATATGCGCTGACGATTACAATGGATCTCTGCACACTGATTGACCGCAATGCGGCGGTTGCTCCAAACAAGGCCGCAATTCATTTCGAGGGTGAGACGCTAAGCTACGCCGCGTTGCGGGGATCTATCGAGCAAGCCGCCCGTGCCCTGAACAAAGAGCTGAGAGTCACTAAAGGCGATCGAGTCGCCATCCTCAGCCTGAACCGGCCCGAGTATCTAATTCTTCTCTATGCCTGTGCGCGTCTTGGCGCAATTATGCTGCCTTTGAACTGGCGGCTCGCGCCGGCTGAGCAGCTCTTCATCTTGTCCAATGCCGGAGCAAGGGTATTGGTTGTCGAGCAGGAGTTCAACAGCCTTCTGCCGCATCTGGCACACACACTGCCCGACACCTCAGTCGTCGGTTTGGACTTCACGCCCCCTCGCGGGAGCACATGGGGTAACCTGTTGGCCCAAGGCCGCGGTGATGGCGGTAACTCACATGCTGACTTGAGCTGCCCGCTTCTGATCGTCTACACTTCTGGCACTACCGGGCGGCCCAAAGGCGCGGTCCTCCGACAAGAAGCTTTGCTCTGGAACGGGGTGATGAGCCAGCACATGCATGCTCTGACGTCGGAAGATCATGTGTTGTCGGTACTACCGTTCTTTCACGTGGGTGGGCTCAACATTCAGACCACTCCGGCTTTGCAACATGGTGCGACGGTCACTATCCATTCCCGATTTGCGGCAGGTGCGACACTTACTGCATTTGAGCGCGATCGGCCAACACTAACGGCATTGGTTCCGACGGCCATCCAAACATTGACTGACCACGACGCGTGGTGGACGGCAGACCTGTACTCCTTGAAGGCCGTTTCAACGGGCTCAACGATTGTGTCCCAGGCCCTGATCGAGCGCGTTACCGCGCGAGGGGTACCGGTCCTTCAAGTGTATGGCTCCACAGAAACCTGCCCCATCGCCATCTACACGAGGCTTGGGGGTGATCTCTCACGCTGCGGGTCTATTGGCCTGCCGGGTCTATGCTGTGAGGCGATGATCATTGATGAAGCCGGCAAGGAGTTGCCGGCGGGTGCCCCAGGCGAAATCGCAGTGCGCGGCCCGAATGTCTTCTGTGAATACTGGGGCGATCATCAAGCGACCCGCGAGGCACTGTGTGACGGCTGGTATCGCACTGGTGACATCGGGTACCGGGATGCCAGCGGTCACTATTGGGTTCGCGATCGCAAAAAGAACCTCATTATTTCCGGCGGAGAAAACATCTATCCAGCCGAAGTCGAGCGTGTGCTCGGGGAGCACCCTGATGTCAAGGAATGCGCCGTTGTCAGTCGGCATGATTCGCACTGGGGCGAGGTGCCGGTCGCCTACGTGGTCAGGCGGGTGGGGGCACGGATCGAAGCGGAAGCATTGGCCGCGCATGTGCAGTCGCAGGTCGCTCGCTTCAAGGTCCCGCGGGAGTTCATTTTCACGAGGGAATTGCCGCGAACAGCCTTGGGCAAGATTCAGTACTCGATTTTGAAAGAGCTTCAAGCGCGGTCCCCCAATTCCGAGAATTAACCGCCCCCTTGTTCCGAGATGATGCCGCCCCCGGATTGGGGTGTTTATCCGGGTGTCCTGCTGATTGAGACGTTCGTCCTTTGAAAGGAAGGAACGGGATGCCAGCGGAGAGACTAAAGATGCGGCGTGTCCGCGAGATTCTGAGATACAGATTTGAGCTAGGGCTCGGCCCAAGTCGATTGCGGCGCGCGTTGGTGCGGTCCCGGCGGTAGCAATCGGGGGGTACTCTTGTTTTCACTGCGTTAAGTTTACGCTGCCTCCATGAACGCTCCATCCGGCCTCCACGGGACCTGAACCTACTCAGTACATACAGGCGCCAATGATGACTTGTGCCGACGAGACCAACGAAGGGGACATCCTCCGGATCTTAATCGGAAAGATTGAACGAAACTCTGAAGATTGGCTTCTCGTGACAATGCAAGAACTATTCGGTCCACACTACGAATACGCCGGCCTTCAAATGTGCCCAGCGCACGGCCGCGCTCCGCAGAGCTTCGACAGTCGGCTTACGGTTCGCTCGCCCATGCGAGACGTCGCGCCGAGTTTCCGCTTTCCGTCCGTGGGATGCTGCAGAGGGCGATGTCACGTTATCAGCCTATGCGACGGAATGGCGCTTCAATATCGAGCAAAAGGTATTTTCATGAACAGTCATGCTCAACCTCTCTATAAAGGTATCGAAGCGCCTGATCGCTATACGCACCATCACTTCGATCGATCTATCACCGGTGACATCAAGGCTCTTGCGACTGACAATTGGCATGGCCCATTTTACATCGTTAAGGACTATGCGGTGATCGCTACCCTTGTGTGGCTGGTGGTTGATGTAAGCTGGTGGTTTTATCCTCTCGCGGTAATCATGATCGGCGCGCATCAAAGGGGCATTTCCACCATTTTGCACGATTCCGCGCATGGCGTTCTGACAAAGAATCGCTTGCTGAACTTCCTGCTCGGCACGTGGCCAACCGCCTGGCCGATCTTTCAGCGCCACTTTGCCTACAAGGAGTCTCATGTCCATAATCATCACCCCTTCCTTGGCAGAGCCGACGCCGATCCCGACCTAGAGTTCTTTATAAAGGAAGGCGTATTCACGCCGCGGACGGATCGTTCCTTTATCTGGAAGATCATTGTTCTTCCGTTACTCGGATCGAAGACCTACGCTTATTTCAGGTATCTGGTACGTAACAGATACCAGGTAATTGTCGCTTCCCTTTCCGGCAAGGAGAGCGCTACGCGAGTTCAGCGTGGAGAAGGGTGGCGCTGTGAATTCGATCGCTGGGGCTTCTATGCATTCTGGGCGTCTATTGCCGCGGCGGGTCTGGTCTCCGGCTATTTCCTGGAATTCCTCCTGCTCTGGGTCGTTCCCTACGTCACCTCATTCCATATCATCGGATGGTTCATCGAGATGTCTGAGCACTGCAGCTCCATCGACAACCAGCACGTCAACCTTCATATGGCGCGAAACCGTCAAAGCCGGAACATCGAGAAGTGGCTGACGGGCATCAACAACGACAACTATCATCTCGATCATCACCTCGATCCGACCACCCCATTCTGGCGTCTACCTGAGGCGCACGCCATCCGCATGCGCGATCTCGAATATGCGGCGCACTGCTCCGAGACAGGCGGGATATTTCAGTCTGGCGCAAATGGTGAACCTTCCATTCTGATGCTGATCAGGGACCAGAATCTGAAGCGCTTTATCGAAAGCGCGCTGTTGCCGGCCTAAACGCCAATTCTCGAGAAGAACAGATTTCCGGAGACAACCAATGCCGACCAAAACCCAGAGAAATATCGCCACAACACAACCCGTTCCGGCGCCGGCGCTGCACGTTGAGACGGCGGTGCTTCACGGTAGCTATCGTTACGATCCGACAACACTCGCGACGACTGTGCCGATCTACCTCTCGAATGCCTATGCTTTTGAATCTATTGATCACGCATCAGACATATTTGATCTGCGAAGAGAGGGACGCACCTATTCGCGGTTGATGAACCCGACGACGGATATACTCGAGCAACGCATTGCTTCTCTGGAGGGCGGCGTCGCGGCTTTGGCGACGTCGTCGGGCCAGGCCGCGATTATGCTCGCCATTTTGAATATTGCGGTGGCGGGCGACAACATTGTGAGTTCCGCTCATCTATATGGCGGGACAATCAATCTGCTTTCTAGTACCTTTCAAAGGCTCGGGATCGAAACGCGTTTCGTCGATCCGGGCGATCCTACACGTTTCCGCGAAGCCTCAGACGACCGTACGCGTTGTTGGTTTGCCGAAGCATTGCCCAATCCGAAACTCACACCTTTCCCGATCGTGGAGGTCGGCGCGATTGCACATGAAATGGGCATTCTGCTCATCATCGACAATACCATGACCCCTCTCATCACACGCCCGCTTGAGCTCGGCGCGCATGTGACCTTGCACTCCACGTCAAAATACATCTGCGGCCACGGCACCACGATTGGTGGGGTCGTCGTGGATGGCGGCACCTTTGATTGGGACGCCTGTTCCGAACGATTTCCGTTGATGACCCGCCCTGATGTCTCCCATGGCAATATCCGTTGGCTCGAAGCTGCGCGTGATCTGCCCGGTCCCTATGGAGCCAGCCCTTTCCTGCTCAAGATGCGCAATACGCTCATGCGTGACTTTGGCCCCTGTCCGTCACCATTCGCATCGTTTCTCTGCATCCAGGGCCTGGAGACGCTGCCATTGCGGATGCCGCGACATTGCTCCAATGCCCGCCGCGTCGCTGAATATCTCAAGGAGCATCGGAACGTCCTCGACGTGACCTATCCGAGTCTTGGCGGAACGCTGGAACGACGTCGCGCCGAGCAAAACATGGGCGACCATGGCGGCCCGATGATCGTTTTCGAGATCGCCGGCGGTATCGATGCCGGCCGCCGGTTTATCGAGCGCCTACAACTCGTCTACCATGTTGCAAACATCGGCGATGCGAGGACACTCGCCACGCATCCGGCCTCCACGACGCATGCGTCAGTGCCGCAAGCAGCGCGCCTGGCTTCCGGCGTGCGCGACGGAACGATTCGGATTTCCGTCGGGCTTGAACATGTCGACGATATCCTTGCTGATATCGGTCAAGCCCTTGAAGAGGCCTGACATAGTGGCCGCTATGGCAGAAGACAGCCCGGCAATCGTTGGTGTCGTTTGCAATCGCCAGACGGTCGACGGCGTTGATTATGATGTGGTGCGCGCCCGTTATCTCGAAGCGTTGCACCTCACCGCTGGCGTCGTGCCAGTCCTGATCCCAGGGGGACTTGCCGACAAAGAGTTGCGGACCTGCCTGTTGGCCTTCAATGGATTGCTCCTGACCGGCGCGGCGTCAAATGTATCACCTTCACGATACGGGGGTCCGATGGCTTGCGCCAGCACGCTCGATCTTGATCGCGACAGGACGAGCATCGCTGCGATTGAGATTGCTTTGTCGCTGGGCGTCCCCTTGTTCGGAATCTGCCGTGGGCTGCAGGAACTCAATGTTGCACTTGGAGGCACCCTTTCAACCAATATCTCGGAAGGTGAAGGCCGAGGTGTGCATGTTGAAGATCTGTCTCTCGCGCGTGATCTTCAATACGCTCCCTCACATGCAATTGTCGCTGAAGGTAACGGCCATATCGCGGAGTGCATTCGCCGCCTGAAGACAAATTCTGTTTCAGTCAACACACTGCACGAGCAGGGCATTGCACAATTGGCGGATGGTCTTGCTGTCGATGCGCGGTGCGTGGACGGCGTCATCGAAGCCGTATCGGTAAAGGAAGCAACGACATTTGCCGCAGCTGTGCAATGGCATCCTGAATGGTTTCACGTCGAGGATCCGCTCAGCGGTGAAATCTTCCGCGCCTTCGGTGAGGCGTGCCACTTGCATGTGAAAAGAAAGATGTTACAGCCGTGAAAAGTACTTGTCCTTCGCCAGTTGCCGGCGCTGCTTTCGCCCTTTTTGCGGCTCTTTCAAATGGAACCGTCGGTGTACTGTCCCGCTTCGCCTTCAATGAAGGTCTCGATCATACGGCCGTCGCGTTCTGGCGTTGCGGTATCGCGCTTTCGCTGATTTCGATCATCGTTGTCTGGAAAGCTGGGGGTCTGGCCCGATTAACTGCGGCTTTCGCGGGGTCGTGGAAAATTGCGGTTTGCTCCGCACTTGGCATCTTTACGCTTTATCATTTTGAAACCAGCGCCTTCGCTTATGCGCCGATCCCGCTTGTCGCCATCCTAGTTTTTGCCGGTGGGCTTGGCGCAATCGCGCTCGACATCATCATCCTGAAGGAAAGAGTAACGATGGGGAAAGCGTTTGCCATAGCTATGGTCGTTCTCGGCGGTTTCTTCCTGATCTCTGGCGACGGGCTGGAAACGGGAAGCTTGATGGGCGTCACTCTCGCCCTCATTGCCGGCCTGGGTTATGCCAGCTTCATCTTTGCATGGAAATTCTTCAAACTCCGCTCTTCCTTGGAAAATTTGTGGTTGTTCCTGGCGTATGGACTGGTCATGCTCGCCGTGCCCTATTTCTGGAGCGGTGCACAAATCCCATCAGCAAACGCTTTGCCGAGCCTGTTGTCGCTTGGCGTTATTCCGTCTTTTTGCGGCTTTTACTGCACGATCCTCGCCCTGCGGCATATCGAAGCGTACAAAACACAGGTCATCGAATCGAGCGAGCCGTTCTTTTCCGCGCTCTTTGCCGCCATGTTCTTCGGCGAATGGCTGACAGGTTCAGGAATGTGTGCGTCCCTAGCTATCATTCTTGGTGCGTTAATCACGTCAACGCCTGATCGTCGTTGGCGTCCCCACACAGTTACGTGCAATCGGCGAAAGAGAGTAACGTGACAACACCAACGACGCATCTTCAATGACGCTAAAAAGTTCGGTTTGAACGCGGGTGTTACTGTTCCCTTCCGCGGGCAGGCGGGCATTTCCTCGACAATGAGTTTTGTGCAAAAAGAAGCGAGTGAAATGAAGGACTTTGAAATCAACCACCTCCAATCGGCCGCCTGGGTATTTCATTTGAAGGTCGTGAACACCTTAGACTGCAACGGCGACTATCCCGGCCTGACTGGGCGTGAAAAGGAGTGTCTTTCATGAGTCGCAAAAGGAAAGTCGTCTTGGGACATCTTAGCGATACTCGGAATTTCCTTAAATACAATCAATTATCAATCAAAAACGGCATAAGGAAAATGAAGACCCGGGACAGAATAGTTGAGGTGTTGAGAGCGGCAAGATTTGGATTTGATTGAGTTTCCGCCGTAACCGTAAACAAACGGCGGCTGCAGCGATTCGCGTTCAGGGTTTGACGCGACGCGTCTCGATGGTGTTGTCACGTTAAGTTTCTCTGGCTGGAAAGTCAGCGGCTCGTGGTTATTCAGGCGACACAGGCCGCAATTTTCCATGCATCGAAAGCTTCGAGCCGGCGGTAGCGTATTGTTTGCCCGGCGCGGCGACGGGACGGAACTGAAAAAGCAATTGCGGGTCGCTGAGCGCATGGAGACGAACCGTTGCAACGTGCCTGGTGATCGGTGGCCTTGCGTGGTTCGTTCCCGTTTTCGAAACGGCAGATGGCTGTCTCGGCCCCGATTATTGAGGCCCTGTCCGACCAATGGTCAAGGCCGGGTGCTACTTTCGCCTTTGCTGCACCGTAGAAGCGGAGCTTATCGGTGATGATCCGTTTGGAGCAAAGTCATAGCGCTTCATTAACGCCACCAGCACGCGCTTCGCTGCCCTATCCCGCGGGAATATACCATCAACCAATGCTGAAGAGCGGTATTAAGCGGAAGCAGCCATGGCCGCATAACTTGAACGAAATGGTCCCGAGTAAATCCGGCGCGGTTCAACCTCACGCAAATGCGGGATGTTCTTGCAACACCTCATTTGCTAGTTTTCCTCTGCCGATGTGATCTTCTTGCTGAGGTCCTTATCCGTCGAGCGCACGTGGATGCGCAAAATACGTGAGTTCACTTGCTTAGCCTCTGGATTCGGAACTCGCCTTTCCTGCAGTCGTCGAGCGCGAAGCCAGCGAGACATAGAACGGGGCGCGGCCCCAAACCTCGAACATGATGTCCATTATCTCTGCATTGGCGCAATTCAGCGATTTCATCGCTTGCTCGTACGACGATCGGCCTACCGCTCCGCTTGAGAGCTCATACAATGATCGGCCTTTGTCCCGCGCTTGCCGGATCGCGTCCGACTCCCAGACGGTTGCTGTCAACAGATCATCCCCCAGGGATTCCCGCAACATTGCGATTGACTTCTGCTGTGAGACGTCACGCGGATCGTGCCTTGTCACCAGATATTTGAAGAAATCATGATTTATGGTCCTCCCAGCCCTTTCGATCAGTGCGACGAAATGCGTGAAAGAGTAGAGGGACGAGGTCATTGACACGATCTCAGGCATCTCAGGGCGGACCGTCACAAGAACGCCGGTTGCTGCTTCATATGCACCCGCGGTCAGAAAGTCTCCATCTCCGCAGGCGAGAACGATCACATCATAATCCGCCTCAACTTCCTTAAGCGCAGACACCATCCTGGCGCTAGCGTCCGGGTACCTCAATTTCTCGCCACGGAAGCGCCGGCCACACTCCTCTTCAAAAAAAGAGAGTTCGGCAGAGCCCGGAACGAGATCAAGACCATCAAAAAGGGTGGGTTGGATTGCTGACCGCATACTTTCCTGATGCTCGTCAAAGCGTATCGCCGCATAGATGCTCGCATTGTGGACTGGATAACCAAAGTAGTAAAAACCGAACATCTTAGATAACGAGCCGTGCGAATCGAGATCTATAGCGAGGACGCGGAAACCTTGAAGTGCAAGGCCTTGAGCCAGATAAAACGATGTGGTGGTGCTTGCGGGACCGGCGACTACCGAGATGATCTGCAGCTTATCACCCTCGCGTCGCCGCGGGCGAAACTTCAAAGCCTCTTTTGGACGGGCTGAAGCGAGATGATTACGGAGTTCGTTGATCTGTTCAAGTGTATAGGAGCGTCGTCCTGCGGTCCCAAGCTCGGGTGTCGGGCCTTGCCCATCAATTGACAACTGGCGCAGATAGCTACCCGACACACCGAGAATCTCAGCGACCTCGCCCAACGAGAACGAGCGCAAGGTCCTGAGGGGAAGTGGTGCTCTGGCAGCCACGCCCTGCGCCTTTATGGAAGCCCAAATACTATCGCTATGGCGCCGAACGCGCTCCACTATACGCTCTTCATCGTCTGGTTTCTCGGATTGTGGCATAAATAACCTCGTGACGGGTTTTGTAGTGAATGACGGTTCTATTACGACATTAGGTAGGCAGCAGTCAATATGCTTCGCCTCATCGCTCTATCGAGACGGCCTTTCGTCAGCCTCATATGATGTAGTTGTATTGCTCCTCTTCGTGAAAGCGCAGCGAAGCATTTCCTCGGCGACCCGCTTCGGGCTCGGGCGTGGGTCAGTCTTCGAGCGGAAGTATGTTCCTCCATCGCGGGGGCCTTTGCAGGTGAAGCAATCGATCCAGCCGCGCTGACGGTTCTGCGCAACGGCATGACCTATTATGCAAAGACACTGAGCGGCGTGACGCTGCAGGTCGAAGACGCGCAGAACGACGTTTCCAAGCAGCAGAGCCTGATCCAGAATTTCATCGCCTCCAAGGTCGATGCAATCATCGTCAACCCTGTCGATACCGATGCGACCACGGCGATGTCGAAGCTCGCGGCCGATGCCGGCATTCCGCTGGTTTTACGTCAACCGTCAGCCGGTCAACGTCGACACGCTGCCGGACAAGCAGGCCTTCGTCGCTTCCAACGAGCTGGAATCCGGCACGCTGGAAACCAAGGAAATCTGCCGCATTCTCGGCGGCAAGGGCAAGGCTGTCGTCATCATGGGCGAGCTTTCCAACCAGGCTGCGCGCATGCGGACCCAGGACGTTCACGACGTCATCAAGACGGACGAGTGCAAAGGCATCGAGATCGTCGAAGAGCAGACGGCCAACTGGGATCGTACCCAGGGTGCCGACCTGATGACCAACTGGCTCTCCAGCGGCATCGAATTCGACGCCGTCATCTCCAATAACGACGAAATGGCGATCGGTGCCATCCAGGCGCTGAAGGCAGCCGGCAAGGACATGAGCAAGGTCGTCGTCGGCGGCGTTGACGCCACGCAGGACGCGCTTGCCGCCATGCAGGCAGGCGATCTTGACGTTACCGTGTTCCAGGATGCCGCCGGCCAGGGCAAGGGCTCGCTCGATGCAGCGCTCAAGCTCGCCAAGGGCGAGAAGATCGAAAAGAAGGTCTACATACCCTTCCAGCTCGTGACGCCTGCCAACGTCAAGGACTTCGTCACCAAGAACTGAGTCGAATGCCAAACATGATGCGGGCTTTGCCCGCATCATCTTTTCGGGCGATCGAATCAAATCCTTAAAGATGAAGGGCCCCTGAGCTCAGATTGCTGCGCTTGATCCCCATGCGCCTTTCTCAGGCGATCTCTTCAAGACGACGGCCGATCAACAGCGCCCGGCAGGTTTCTCACAGGCTCTGGCCGAATCTGTGGGCCACGAGCGTATCGCGCCGAGGCAACTCTCGAGTTGTTTGTCCATCGTTCTCCGGTTGGGAATGATCAGTGCATCACTCCCTACGAGCTTCCCTACCGGGGCGAACGCTCCTGCCAGATCAGAAGCTACTTGTCGGCCGTCGTGAGTGTGCGCCGCAGTTGGGAGCTTGGGTTACCTCTCGTCGGCTGCTACGCAAGGGTGTCCGCCCTTCATCGCGTCAGACCTGTTCTCTGCTGCACAAACTGGTAGAAAGTGCGCCCGCGGAATTCGAAGAAACTGTCCGTTGCCGGACGCGGTCGGCAGCGGTGGAGCTAGAAAACGGATGCACGTTTTCCGGCTGCCAAAAGGAGCCTTAATCGACATGAACATGGTCTCGAAGATTGCGAAACCCCCAGTTGCCCCGTCCGTTGGCGCTCTGCTTGCAGAAGCTCGCCTGGCTCGTGGCTATTCGCTGAACGACGTCGCAGAAACCACTGGTCTGACTGTGGCAGAGGTGACAGCTCTGGAGAATGACGCGGATTTCGACGCGTCCAGGATTCGAAGGACTGCATCCGCTCTAGGGATTCTAGAAAAGATATGCGATGCGCCGCGCTGACATCGTTGAACAGCTTCTTCCACGGCTGCACCTTTTTCAAGGAAGGTGGGTGCAGCAACTCACGGGGCGCTTCAATGGGATGCTGTTCAACTCGGGCACGGTTTTCAAGGGTAGGGCAGGGAACCTCGGCTGTGATGTTCGGCAACCAGCTGACTCTTCAAGGGGAATGGCGCGGCTGGCGCAGTTCTTTCGCTCGTAAATTCGGCGTGATCGCCTGCAGATCGGCTCCTGACAACGGTCGAGCGACGGCCGGGACGACGCTGGATATTGGGTTGAATGGTCCTGCGCCGAGCGATGGCCTCGGTCGTGGGCCAGCTCGCACTTGGTGTAGGGGCGCATAATCGTGCGTACGAGCAGATTTCTCCGCCCAGACTCTGTCACGACGATCGCCAATTGTGAACGGGATCGAAGCCCAAGCCTGGCTTGCCCACATTCTCGCCTGCATTGCCTATATGTCCGTCAGAACGCTGATCGGTTGCTTCGGTCGATTGGTAGTCAACTGCATTGAACTGTCGGACGGCACAGCTTCGGCCCGATTTATCGGCTGCAAAGACCCAAATGGGCGTAGATGGGTGCCAGTCGATACATAGCGAGTGGCAAACCGGTCTCCTGACCGAAACCCGTCCACGATAGATTAGTGCCAATTCGGAAATGCAGTCCTTGCCGCCGGGCGACGAGCGTGCCACGTCGATGCCCGCCTTTTAGGTTCATACGCGCTCGCCCCAGTGTGTGACAAAATCCGCCGCAGATTTGACGGCTCTATATTACCCTGTGCTGCTGCTTGCTCGCAAAGTTAGTGAAGCTTCGTGGGCCTTCTGCGACTTATTGTCCGTCAACATTGCGCATCGCCCGCGCGGAGTCGCCCTGCAGCGATATCAGGAGCTGCAATGCTCGATCAGCTAGGCCCGCCGGCACAAAAATATGGTCGTGGTGATATGCAGCCACCATGTTGCACGGTATGCCAGCTTCTGCGAGACAGGCAGCGACGCCCGCCGTGAGGCCGACGCCATCGAGCGCAGAATTCACATTGAGAGTGATCTGGCGCATCGCAAGTGAAGTTTCGAACCCCGCTCCGTGCGCCTCTCCTTTCTCGAGGACGACTGCTAAGCCTTCTCTTTCATGAAATGTCGCGATCGGGTTTAGATTGTGAACTTTGCTCCCTTCATTGGGTAACGAGCAGAACACATACTCGCCGTCTTCGAGCGAGGGCTTCATATTCGACAGCATCTCGAACTTGTCTCGCAACACAGTAGTCATTTTAGCGGTCCCGCTGTCGATAATCATCGTGTCTTAAGGTGGTCAGTCATTGTGTAGGACGGGAACCGGGAGCGAACAAATGAGATTTCCTTAACTGACATAAGGCAGATTGTCGATGTTGGATCGATTCCGTCGCTCAAAGCTTGCGTTGCGAAGGACTTCGACAAGTGCCTGAAGCTGTGATTACAGGTTTTGACCTTGCCCTCAAGTTTTATCCAGTTTTGAGTTCGCTCCAGCGGTTTTTGGTTGCTGTTGTTGGTTCGGTAGCGGCGGGTTGCGGTGCCGAGCCATTTCGGCTGCGCAGCACCGGATAGAATTCCCGGCATTGCAAGTGGCAAACGTTACGCGGCGAAAAACAATCCACGGCGAGGCGCCGAGGCTTTGCGATGCAAGCTCCGTTCGCCGTCGATTCCGGAAAGTGCTCCGCCAATACTGATGACAACGAATGGAACGGCAACAACTGTATGAGTGATGATGACCCTAAGTAGGTATTCGTCAGGCCGAGTCGAGCGAGAAGCACCTGCATCCGAACACCAAGCACCACCGCAGGCACCACCATTGGCAGACGGAAAGTGTGCGGAATGTCCGCGCAACAAAAGGGTTCGAGCTCGAAGGCCCAAAGAAGCCGCCATTTCAAGTAAGGTGGCTAACAACGTAGTCCCGCCACCAATCCTCAGGCTGTTGACGATCGATCGCCGCCACGTGTCCGCCGGAAGCAGTTCCTCAAACCAACGAAGGGAATAGGACGGAACAGGGTAGGTCAGAATTACGCAAGACCAAGGCGGCCGAACGCCTGCTGGAAGCAAGGATACCTGCCGAAGCGCATCGTCACCGACAAGCTCCGCTCCTATGGAGCGGCACGGCGGCAGGTCATGCCTACTCGACCATCGATCGCACAAGGGGCCCGAACAATCGTGCCGAGAATTCGCATCTGCCGCTGCGAAAACGTCAGCGGATGATGCAACGATTTCGCTCACCGGGTGCGTTGCAACGCTTCACCAACATCTTCTCGGCCGTGCGAAATCTCGTCGTCCCTTCACACCCAACGCGTTCCGCCATCGCGGTTCACCTGCATCGTCTCGATGCGTTCGCCCAACGGAAAATGGCTACTGCAGTGACGGCCTGAGCCCGCATCATACCGCAAACGCACCTAGAGAAGTTAATTTGACATCGCCCTTTTCGCCGATCGCACCTTGGTCGTTGGCACTCTTAGCACGACCCCCGTCAAGGTCCACTCCCTGCCCGCCTCTCACGGCATAGCCGCTGGGACGGGTTAATTGGTTTCTCTGCGTTCCGCGTCCAGCCAGTTTTCGAGCTTCAGTCCGGGATACGCCAGGAAGTCCCGCGTGTTGTTGGTCACCAATACCGTGTCCAGAGCGATCGCATGCGATGCGATCAGTTTGTCGAGATGATCTTTCTTCCGGTCTCTCGTCGCCATTCGAACCGGACCGTAGGCACGCGCTGCTGCGATCCCAAACGGCTCTACCGTGATCAGCTCGGCCAGGGCGGTGAGATTATCAAGTTCTCGTGCCGGATCATCGGATGCGGAAACACCGTACTCGAGTTCCGCGAAGGTGATGGCGGACATCACCACGTCCCCCACATAGCAACTGGCAAAGCGGCGAGCGACCTGCTCCGGCTGGTTTTTCATCAGGTAGATACACATGTTCGTATCGAGCATGTAACGCGCCATCAGATCTTATCCCGCTCCTCTTGCTCATGGGACTCTCTTCCGTCGCGCATGAAATCCGGATAGAAGCGGGCGAATACATCCAGAACGCCGGCCAGGGAGCGATGCACAGGACGGATGCGAAGCTCGTCGCCGATGCGCTCGATTTCCAACTCAACATCGGTTCGCTCAAACGCCAGTTCCGCCGGTATGCGAACCGCCTGGGAATTTCCATTCTTGAAAGCTTTAGTGGTGTGCATGTCATCAACCTTGTGTGTACGTGGATGTACTATATCCTAGGCTTTCCAACTTGTACATCCTTAGTGTGTACGTTTATCGCTTGGACGGGCGCATCTCGCAACAGGTTGAGGTCGCTCGTGCCGAATTGTGTGCTGGTCCACCCGCCAGCGGGTATTGGCCCATTCGGGTAACAGTTCGTTCCTGCCCCGCCCAAATCTAGACAGACGATTGCGATGCCGCGCTCACATTTGCAAGGAGCATCCGTAGAAGGCGTATGCGCGTCTCACCCGTGATATGCCGCTCTTACGATAGGCCGGTGCTTGCGCCAATGTCGCCGGCAGCCGCGACTTCGACGGCGTAGTGCGAAAGGCGGTGAAATGTTCGCCGCCGATCTGTGTTGTATCGAGATTGCGATTGGCATGACGGGCACCTATGTCGTCGACCGTGACAAAGGGCGGTGTATTGCAGATGTATGGCTGATCTCCGCTTTGCGGCGGATCTCCGCAACCGACTGGCGATCGTTCCTCCTGGCCGAAGGCGAGCCGACGCCGGACCGCGGAGCTCGCTGCGGAAATTGTCTCGCTATGCCCTCACTAAAAGAAAATTCAATTAGGCACGAAAGGCCTTTCGATGGAGCCGGAAGTTTGTTGGCGCGGCAGCTTTTTGGCTGTTGACGGGCATATAACGATTCTATATCGTTCCGACGGATTAAAAGCAAAATCCATACATAAATCCGTCAGGAGGTAAATTTTGCTCATTTTTGAGAATCCGCGCATGGTCAAGGGGCCCAACTTCCTTGTCTCGGCGATTGAATGAGGGGGTCGAGTACATCTTTGGCGTCCCCGGCGAGGAAGCCCTCGACGTCGTCGCTCCTGCTCCATCTGCATCAAGTCGGCGCCTTCCTGTCACGATGAGGACACCGGCACTCTCTCAAAAGAAGGATACTGTCACGATGGTCCGTACCCGCAGAAGCCATTTCAGAAGACGAGATCACCGGCGTATATTGTCCCACAGATGGAACGCGCGCCACGTTTTGAACTCGAAGCGTAAGCGCGATTTTCAATGCGCATTGACGGCAGTTGACGGACACTTGCGCTTAGCTGGGTAGCAGTACCCAGCTTTATCAGGCCGCAGTGGTCTTGGAGTAATTGAAGGGCAGCAGGTCGCCGATGTCGTCGGCTTCGTCAAGCTGAGGCAGCTCAGTGAGGACGTGGCGCAGCCAAGAGAGCGGATCGACGCCACAGGCGCGGCAGGTCAGCATCAGACTGTAAATCACAGCGCTGGCCCTGGCTCCGTCAGCGGTATCGCTGAACAGCCACGATTTTCTTCCGGTGGCAAAAACTCTGATCTCGCGTTCCAGAATGTTGTTATCGATCGGCATCCTGCCATCGCTGGTGTAGCGCGTCAGATAATCCCATTGGTTCAGGGTGTAGGACACAGCATCGCCGAGCTTGGTATCCGGTACGACCTTCGGCGCGATGTTATCGAGCCACGTCTTTAGGGCGTTCAGGACAGGCAGGCTGTGCTGCTGGCGGAAACGGCGAATGCAATCGGCCTTTGTCTCCCCTGGATCTGGGGTCTTGTCTCTCGCCTGCCTTTCGATCCGGTAGAGCTGTTCGAAGAACCGGAGTGCCTGTTCCGGCGGTCCGCCTCCATTCTTTCTCGCCTTGAGGGCATCAACGAAGCGCCGCCTGGAGTGAGCCATGCATCCGACATGGGTTGCGCCATTCAATGTGCGCCAGGCAGTGTAGCCATCAGTGACGAGTATGCCACGGTAGTCACCAAGGAAGGTCTGCGGATAAATCTGACCGCGGCCGGGCTGGTAGTCGAGAAGCACGATCGGCTCGTCACTGTTCTCGCTGCTGCGGTACGCCCACATGTACGACGTGCTGGTGGCTTCCTTGTCCTTTTCCTTCAGCACCTGAACCGTCGTCTCATCGCCATGGATGAGAGACTGCGATTTCAGCCGCAGCTTCAAAGCATCATAGATGCGGTATAGATGCTTCTCGCTCGAGCCGATGACCCAATGCGCAAGAGCGCCACGGCTGATCGGAACGCCAGCACGCTCGAATGTCTGAGCCACGCGGTAGAGCGGCGTGCCATCTACGTATTTGTGGACGAGAGCAAAGGCGAGCGTCGACGCGGTGGCGATGCTGCCCGGCAGGGGTTGCGTGGGCATGGGCGCGATTACGACAGGCGTGTTAATCCCTGTACGGTCACAGTGCCGGCAGGCGTATTTGAACCGTACGTTCTGCAGGACCTTTGCCTTGATCTCGATATGGAGCTGCTCGCTAACGGCTTCGCCCATTCGATGCATTTGGCTTTTGCAGCACGGGCAAGCCTTCTGATCATCAGCAAGGTCGTATTCGACACGCTCGCGCGGCAGGTCTGCCGGCAGAGGCCTGCGTCCCCGCTTTTTGCCCGTAACGCCCTCGGCCGCAGGCAAGCCAGTATCCGGAAGCTCGACGTCATCGTCTTCCTCGCTACCACCTTCGACCGCAGCCTCTTCGGCCTCGTTGAAGAGACGATCAATGTGCTTCTCACTGCGGGGTGCAAAGCGATGGAGCTTTGCCAGTGCCAGTTCTTCTTCCAGCTTGACGACCCGCTGCGAGAGCGCTTCCTTCTCGGCTTTGAGCGCGGCGATTTCGGCAGCGTTGGCTGCTAATTGCGCCATCAGTTCTGCAATGCTCGGTTCGCCGGTGCGCGTCATCAGATTCTTGAATCTGAACCGCCCCTGCGCGTCAATCTCAATTCGCCATCCTCAGCCAGCAATCTGATACTGCCGCACGGGATGGCGGACCATCGCATCGATATCGATGCCGTCGAGGATCCAGTGGAGTTGCTCTGTCGTCAGCGTCACCACCGCAGTTTCCCGACGGGGCCACCTGAACCGGTCTTCCGTTAGCTTCTTCAGGACCATAACAAACCCGGACCGATCAAAGAACAAGAGCTTCACCCGGTCACGCCTGCGATTGCAGAAGGCAAACACCGATGGAGCAAACGGGTCCAGCTCCATCACCTCTTGCACAAGGACCGCGAGGCTGTTGATGCCCGCGCGGAAGTCGATGGGTTCCCGGTGGAGGTAGACCTGCAGATCAGCGCCCAGTCTGAACATGGCTCAACGCTCCTATGATTGCCGCCAGACCATCGACATCGCTGCATTCCAGCGTCAGGCTGACCCCGTTCGGCAGCACCGCGCTCAGCTTGGATGCATGAGATCGCTTGCCCACCGGCTCCACCTTCGTCAGTGGACCGCTGGCAGAAGACGAGTGCATATCCGTAGCTATCTGAACCGGAACGAACGTAGATACCGCAGGCAATGCACTATCTTCTTTGGCTCTCTTCACCCATTTGCGAACGAGATTGGCGTTGACGCCGTGCTCCAGAGCTAGACGCGAAACCGAAACGCCGGGCTCTAAACACGCTGCGACAAGCTGATCTCGGGAGGAAGGGTCATATCGACGGCGACCGTCGCGGCCAACAAGCCGCACCTGCAGTTTAGGAGCATCGTCCATGATTTGGTGTCCACCTGTTTTTGGTGGACACTTCATGCATCAGAGCACTCCGCTTCAAAAGGCGCATAGAAATTCGCGCTTACGCATGTGTGATTATGCTTGCAGCTCAATATACCCCGTCGATCGGCTTGGGTGGTCACTCGGATCTGAGCCCTTTTTCCAGTTTGCCGAGACGCCGGAATGGACACCAGAACAAAGCTACGCGAGCATCTCACACGACCAAGATGGCCGCTGGGTGCCGGTTGATCACCCAGCGCTCGTACGCAAGTAATGAGACTGGATATCGGCAGCGGGGGAGGGGGCGGCGCGGGCAATCATGGACGACATCGATCAGGGTGGACGAGTCATCCTTGCGCATGTGAGTGTAGCTGCTGCTGAATGACGTCTGTGTGGACGTCGATGCGATAATATTTGAGCGTAGGCAAACGTACATCTTGCGCCAGACGCTTTCTCATTTATGAGGCATCATATATCTAGATGTATGAGGGTCTTATGGCAACCGGATATATGCTGTTGACAGGCGCAAGCCGCGGGATTGGCCACGCAACCGTAAAGTTTATTTCAGGAGAAAGGCTGGCGCATCCTCACAGTGTCGCGACAGCCATTTTCAGAGGAATGCGCCTGGCCGACAGCAAAGGAGAGTCACATACAGGCTGATCTTGCAGATCTCTCTCAGGTCGGCACGCTAGTCGCAGCGGTTAGGGAGCGTCTTCCTGATGGGAAGCTTCACGCACTGGTCAACAATGCCGGCATTTCGCCCAAAGGCCCGGGCGGATCAAGGCTGGGCGTTCGCGGAACCGATGCTGAAACCTGGACGAAAGTGCTGAACGTCAATCTGATCTCGACGGCGCTGCTCGCGCGGGCACTCCTGCCGGAGCTTGAGGCGGCCAAGGGTCTCATTGTCAATGTGACCTCGATCGCGGGCTCGCGCGTTCATCCTTTTGCGGGCGTTGCGTATGCGGCGTCAAAAGCAGGCCTCGCTTCCTTGACCCGCGAACTCGCCCATGAGTTCGGCCCGCGTGGTGTGCGTGCAAACGCGATCGCTCCAGGCGAAATCGAAACCAATCCTGTCGCCGGGCACCAACGCATTGGTCGAGCAAGAAGTCCCGATGGCTCGGCTTGGAACGCCCCGCGAAGTGGCAGAAACAATATACTTTTTATGCAGTGACGCCTCCTCGTACATCAATGGCGCCGAAATCCACATCAACGGCGGACAGCATGTCTGATCTGCCGAGGGGAGGGGCGGTCGTGGAATGCGATCGGCGGGCACCGTAAACTTAACGCTGTTCGCAGATAGCCGTATTGGCGCGGAGCCCCCAAGCGAGCGGGAATTGGGTGGAGGCCGGATCACGGTCGATAACGTACGGCCTCGGCCGTCATACCTTCGACAGACGAAACATCCGTCACTCGATCCCCACTAGCGACCAGAAGCTCTCGCCTTCTTTGGGGCCGAAATACCGCTTTCCCGTTCAAGCTTTTTGCGAGCGAGTTTACGGACGCGCCTGATACCCTCGGCCTTCTCACGAGCACGTTTTTCGAACGGCTTTTCAAAACGCTCCCGAAGTCGCGCCTCCCGGAAAACGCCCTCGCGCTGCAACTTCTTTTTCAAAAAACGGAGCGCTTGCTCAACGTTATTATCACGTACCAAAACTTGCATTCTAAACTCCCTAGGATCACTGACGCGCCTCATTAGATCCATGTGCTTTTACGAGCAAGGCTTGGAAGACCGTTTGCCTAAATTCTTTGTCGTCACTGTTTCATGGCACGATCGCGAATGGGCTAGAGGTAAACTTTGCCAGCGGTTGATGGGTCAGAAGTTCATATCCTTTGAAGACCGATGAGCTTTCGGTGTCCATATTGTTCAAACTCCGATTTTTTGATGGTGCCATTTCCGTGGCGATCTGCTGATTTACAATCCATTGCCAATGGCTTCCTGAGGACCTATTGAAGATTGCGGATTCTCGCCTGCGCTGTCGCGACGATCCATTGCTTTGTCCTCAGTTCCGGATTTTCATGCACCATGACGTCGGTCACGACCGCGACGCTATCCGCCCCGTGAGCAAGGACGTCTTCGATCCGTTCGACATTCAACCCGCCGATGGCGACCAGAGGCAGATCGCCGATGCGCGATTTCCATTCGCTCAGCCGCGTCAGTCCTTGCGGTGCCCATTTCATCTGCTTGAGAATCGTCGTGTAGACCGGGCCGAGTGCGATATAATCAGGCTTTGCTGCCAGTGCGGTTTCCAACTCACGTTCGTCGTGCGTTGAGAGGCCGAGTTTCAGGCCGCTCGCTCGGATCGCGTCGAGGTCCGCTGTCGCGAGGTCCTCCTGGCCGAGGTGTACGAAGCCGCAACCTTCCTCGATCGCAAGCCGCCAGTAGTCATTGACGATCAACTGACATTGATGTTTAGCGCAGACTGCTACTGCGCGACGGATCTCGGCGCATAGTTCAGTCTCCGGACGATCCTTGATGCGCAACTGCACCAGCTTGACACCGAGGGGTACCAGCCGGGCAATCCATTCGGCGCTGTCGACGATCAGGTAGAACGGATCAAGCTTCATGTGAATACCGCCTTTCCGATCACCGGCGTGGAGGGGACGGCCATGTCGCGTGGCTCCAGCATGCCGGCGTGAAAGGCTTGATTGCCGGCGGCGATTGCCGCGGCAAAGGCGGCTGCCATCGCCGCGGGATCTCCGGCGCCGGCAACGGCGGTGTTGAGCAGAACCGCATCGAAACCAAGCTCCATGACCGCAGTTGCGTGCGACGGCCGGCCGATGCCGGCATCGACGATCAGCGACACGTCGGGGAAATGCGCCCGCATTGCTCTGAGCGCTGTCGGATTGAGCGGCCCGGCAGCACTGCCAATCGGTGCGCACCAAGGCATGAGCACCTTGCAGCCGGCCTCCAGCAGTCGTTCGGCCACGACCAGATCGTCGGTCGTGTACGGGAAGACTTCGAAACCTTCGCTGACAAGTGTGCGAGCCGCCTCGACGAGACCGAAGACGTTCGGCTGTAGCGTATCATGGTTGCCGATGACCTCGAGCTTGATCCAGTCGGTGGCGAACAGCTCGCGTGCCATCTTTGCGGTCAGCACCGCTTCCGCGACGCTGTGGCAACCTGCAGTGTTGGGAAGGATACGAACGCCGAGCGCGCGGATCATCTCGAAGAAGGCACCACCGCTGCGGCCCCCCGACATCTCACGACGAAGAGAGACGGTGACGATTTCCGTCGCCGACTGCCAGACGGCCTCGGAGAGGACGGCAGGAGAGGGGTATTGCGCTGTGCCGAGCAGCAGACGGGAGTTTATTTCGGCCCCATAGAGCGTCAGCATCCGTCAGCCTCCCTGCATCGGCGACAGGATTTCGATCCTGTCATTGTCGTTGAGCGAACGATCGAAGCGGTCTTCGCGATGGACAAGCTCACCGTTGACGGCTGTCGCCAGCCAGTCACCCTCGTATTCCATCAGGACTAAAAGCTCCGACAGCGTCTCAGCCGCGACATCCTGGGCCTCGCCATTAACGATCACTTTCATGAGGCATTCCTTCCCGTGGTATGTTGGTTGAAGACAAGTTCAGCCGCCTCGGCCGCCATGGCTGGCGCGAGCAGAAAGCCGTGGCGGAAGAGGCCGTTGAGCGAGATCACCTTTCCCTGACGGCTTGCGCGTGGAAGATTGTCTGGAAAGGCTGGGCGGATTCCGACACCCGTTTCGATTATGGTTGCATCGGCAAAGGCCGGAAATAGCGTGTATGCAGAGTTGAGCAGTTCCATCAGTGAGCGGGCGACTATAGGCCCGTCGAATTCCGTCTCGATCATCGTCGCGCCGACCATGAACAGACCGTTTCCTCGCGGGACGATGTAGACGGGGATACGCGGATGGAGCAGGCGGACCGGCCGGGAGAGATCCACGTCGAAGCTTCTAAGGTAAAGCATTTCGCCGCGGACGCCGCGCAATTCCTTTACCTCGCCGATCTGCGCTGCGCCCGTGCAATCGACGACACTGTCGAAGCTCTCGTGCGGCCTCTCGCCCACGAAGGTGACCCCCTGATCCGTCAGCTTGGTGCGCAGCAGACACAACACTCGCCGAGGATCGAGATGGGCTTCGCGGCGAAAGAACAGCCCGTGCCGGAACCGCCCGGCAAGGGAGGGTTCCAGCGCCGCGATCGCCGGCTCGTCCAGCCATTCATAACCCGTCGTGCGGCAGGCAAAGCGTCGCAGTTCACCAAGATCGCGAGCAGAGGCGACCACGAGCGTTCCGTTTCGTCGCACCTCTCCCGGCACCATTGCTTCCCATTTGTCGGCGGCGGTGAGACCGCGCGTGAGTACTGCGTCATCAGTACTCTCCCGCTCGCACCAAGGCGCCAACATTCCGCCCGCGAGCCACGAAGCAGCACGCAGGAAACCGTCATATGGATCCAGCACGGTGACCTCGGCATCTCGAGCGCGCAGTTCATGCGCCACCGTCAGGCCGGCGACGCCGGCCCCTTTGACAAGCACACGCATCTCATTCGCCCGAATGTTGCAGGGTTTGAACTGGCATATAGAGGTCGCCGCCCTCGCGATAACGCGCTGCCATCGCGTCTAGCCCCTCCTTCTGCGCTTCGGCGCGGATATCGTGCGAAATCCGCATGGAGCAGAATTTCGGGCCGCACATGGAGCAGAAATGGGTCACCTTTTGGGCTTCCTTCGGCAACGTCTCGTCGTGGAAGCTGCGGGCGGTTTCGGGGTCCAGCGAGAGGTTGAACTGATCCTCCCAGCCGAATTCGAAACGGGCACGCGAGAGCGCGTCATCGCGCAGCTGTGCTGCCGGATGCCCCTTGGCGAGATCAGCCGCGTGGGCCGCGATCTTGTAGGTGATGACGCCTACCTTCACGTCGTTGCGGTCGGGAAGCCCCAGGTGCTCCTTGGGCGTGACGTAGCAGAGCATCGCCGTACCGAACCAGCCGATCATTGCTGCGCCGATGCCGGAGGTGATGTGATCGTAACCCGGTGCGATATCCGTCGTCAGCGGTCCAAGCGTATAGAAGGGCGCCTCGCCGCAGACCTTGAGCTGCTTGTCCATGTTTTCCTTGATCTTGTGCATCGGCACATGGCCGGGGCCTTCGATCATCACCTGGCAGTCTTTCGCCCAGGCGATCTTGGTCAACTCTCCCAGTGTTTCCAGTTCGGCGAATTGCGCTGCATCGTTGGCATCGGCGATGGAGCCAGGACGCAGGCCGTCGCCGAGCGAGAAGGAAACGTCATAGGCGCGGCAGATATCGCAGATCTCCTCGAAATGCTCGTAGAGGAAGCTCTCGCGATGATGATGGAGACACCACTTGGCCATGATCGAGCCGCCGCGCGAGACGATGCCGGTGACGCGGTTGACGGTGAGCGGGATGTAGTGAAGCCGCACGCCGGCATGGATGGTGAAATAGTCGACGCCCTGTTCGGCCTGCTCGATCAGCGTGTCGCGATACACCTCCCAGGTCAGGTTCTCGGCAATGCCCTCGACCTTCTCCAGCGCCTGGTAGAGCGGCACGGTACCGATTGGTAGCGGCGAATTGCGGATGATCCATTCGCGGATGTTGTGAATGTTGCGGCCGGTGGAAAGGTCCATGACGGTGTCGGCACCCCAGCGCGCCGCCCAGAGCATCTTCTCGACCTCTTCGGCCATCGACGACGTGATGGCCGAATTGCCGATATTGGCGTTGATCTTCACCAGGAAATTGCGGCCGATGATCATCGGCTCGGCTTCGGGATGATTGATGTTGGCGGGGATGATCGCTCGTCCCGCCGCCACTTCCTGCCGGACGAATTCCGCCGTCACATGGTCCGGAATATGAGCGCCGAAGCTCTCGCCGTCTCGAACCATTGCCTCCTCCTGCGCCTTGCGGCCGAGGTTTTCGCGGATGGCTATGAATTCCATCTCGGGCGTGACGATGCCGGCGCGCGCATAAGAGAGCTGGGTGACTGCACTGCCATCCTTTGCGCGCAGCGGCTGGCGTAGCGCGGGGAATTCGGGCGTCAGCCTTTCGCCGCTGGCAAAGCCGTTGTCTTCGGGACGGACATGGCGGCCCTTATAGGCCTCGACGTCGCCGCGGGCGAGAACCCAGTCACGTCGCAGTGAGGGCAGCCCCTGTTCGACACGGATCTCGGTGCCCTCGATCGTATAGGGGCCGGACGAGTCGTAGACGACAACGGGCGGCTCGCCCGATGTCGGATGAAGGCTGATTTCGCGCATCGGCACGCAAATGTCGGGATGGATGTCCCCCCGACTGTAGATCTTCCTGGATGTCGGCAAGGGGCCGGTGGTGACGGTTGGGGTGATATTCTTTGCGGCGATGTTCACGGTTTGAGGCTCCAAGTTTGAGTTTGGAGACCCAGTCCTCAGCCGGAATGATGGAAAGACGCCGGCACGGATTCCACGCGTGAATCCGAAACCTCTCGAGCGCTTGCACCGTCCCTACGCCAGTATGAACTGGATCAGGTTCAACGGGTCACTGCGCGCGATAGCAGTATCTCAGCCCCTTGCCGGGACCCCCCTGGTGAATGCCAAAAAGGGTAGAGGCTTGCCGAGAGGACTGTCAAGTGACCATCTGCGATGGCTCAGGATCGTGCGTCGCCGCGATCAACGAATCGACAAGTCAGTCGCCCGACGGCACGCTTCCGCAAGGCAGGCGCTTTTGTCGCATGCAGTGGCTGTCGATTTTTATCCCGCGCAATTCAGCAAGTATGCTGAGCTACCGAAGCGCTATTGAGAAAGCAGGCGCGGAACTGGAAAGTCTAGTACTTTGTCCGTGTAGCTTTCGACCAAGGCGCTAAACGGCGTGCCGTCTCGAAGTTTCAGTACGGCACGATGTTCGAGCAGGAACGGCGGCAGGCTGAGGGAACTTGTTTCATGCGCTGTTAAGCCGTCCATGTCCCAGCCTTCGGATAGAGGGGACCAGAGCAACTTGGCAGACAGGTTTGTGCGAGTGAAATTAAGAGCCTGAACGGCTCTGCCAAACGCGATATCGCTGGTCTTCAAAGCCTGATTCATCTCTGCAGTTAATTTTGCGGGTACATACCAGTTGTCGGCTTCCGACAAGACGCGGTCGCCGCAGACCAGGCGGACGCGGCGATAAGCGATCAGCTCACCGGGTCCGACGGTCAGAAGTTCACGGATGTGCTCATCGGCCGGCTTGTCTTGCCCGCCCACACGCTGAGCTACAATCTTAGAACCTTCCGGTGCGAGCTTGTGCGCGGCGCACCAGCGATCAAGGGTCAACGTAGCACTGGCGTTACTCAGGAGATTGGCATTCAAGGTCTGAAGGACCGCAAGCGCTTCCACTCGAGATGTTGGCGAGTTCAGCCACTGAGACCCTATAGACGGTTCTTGCGCAATTGCGATCTGGGTGCCCAGCACGATGGCAGTCGCTGCAAGTGCGGCGATGCGAATGCGTTTCGAAGAACAAAATGACACGGAGAACGAATCCTTTCTGCGGTGAATTTGATGGGCGAACCCTGCGCGTCAAATTTCCTTGATTTTGGCAGGCGAGCGCGCGTTGTCAGCGTATTTGATGCCAGCAGCAAGATTTGAACTGCGCCTTGCGGGTACCGTTTAACGGTCGGGTTCCCGATAGACTTTCTTACCATCTTCCGATGTTCCTGCCGTGCTGGTTCACACCTGTTGAAGCCTGTGTGCCCGAGCCGTCCTTTGCTTGCGTCGCATCAAGGTCGTCCATGATATCCTCCATCCGCTCGCCGACTTGTTGTTGGAGTTTGCAAGCGTTGGCGACTGAGCCGATGCTTCCATCCCGGAATATGGAAACTCAATAGACGTGGATTTCAAAGGAGGAACGTGGCGGCCGGTCCAAATTCTCCCAATTCACTTAACGGTTTAGCGCCTTTGTCGTCCTCTCGCTCGTTGCGAGATGTTCATATAGCTGGATCGGATAAAATAGCTCGCAACCGAAAGCAAAATCCAGGAGCCATTGTTGGAAAAAGGTCTTCTTCGTCGACCCGGAGCCCTCCTGCCGCTCGAGTGACAATTGCAGACCAGGCAGCGACACACCGTCGATGGTTGCCAACTGCAGATGCGAGGAGCCAAGGCGCTTGTCTGATTGCTTTTTCTGATGCATGTCATCGTGCTCCTTGTGCAAGCCTCCCGACGATGATGTCGCCGGCAAGATTTCAGCATTCATAGGAAGTAATCTTCCTGCACTGTGCTGTCGTAGCTCCTATTCAGGACAATTCATGAAATACGTCAGCAACGCAACAGATGAGACGGATATATCTTATAGTATATCGTTTTCGTTCGAGACATGGCAAATATCCGTGTGAAAAGTTCGTGAGTGATAGGGTATATTATTGCATATATACTTACATATATTGATTTTCACAGCTTTGGGTGGCTGGATGGAATGGCAGGTCTTTGAAGGCCACGGCAGACGCCCGCTGGTCGAAATGGCAATCGGACGATACAAGGCTATCATCGGGCGGCGTCTGCGGGCCAGGTCGCCCCTAGTCAGCAGATCAACTGCGCCCTTCTCAGGCATGCTTGGCTTTGCGCCCGAAATCCATTCGCCGCACGGCACAATCAGCCGTTCCAAAGATTCGCAAGGACAGCTCGTCGTCGTCGGCGGCGCTCGAAGCTCCACAAGACGTTTAACGGCCAAGCAACAGCGCCCGGCGGATTTCTTACACGGTCTGGCCAAACGTGCGGGCCATGAGCGTATCACGCCGCGGCAATGCTTGGATGTTTGTCTATCGCTCCCCGCTTGGGAATGATCGGTGCATCGCTCCCATGAGCTTCCCTGCCGGGGGTGAACGCTCCTGCCAGATCGGAAGCTGCTTGTGGGCCGTCGCGAGTTGCGCCGCAGTTGGGAGCGGGTTTACTTCCCGTCGGCTGCCATGCAAGGTGTAATGCGGGTCTGTGGCGGATATTCCACAAAGAGGAGGATATCCTTGCTCAGTTCCCTCTTGCCGGGGCATTTGCCACCTACCGCGTTGATGTGGATTCCAGGTCCGACATGGTTATCCGACAGCATGGTCGCGCACTATTTGTCAGCCGTCCCTGTGGTGAAGATGTCGGCTCCGGCTTCTTCGACTGACGAGCACTGCTCGATCGTAAAGCCACGACCAGCGAGATTACGGGCTCATTTCGGCATCGTAGAGCCGATCCCTCCGGCCACCGCGGCTGATCGTCGGAACGCTCGATTGATGGCCGCCCCCAAAGGCTGTCACCTGCCGCAGGGCTATAAAACGTGCAGGCGCTCGCCTCGGTACGCGCCCGCCCCGGACCGCTCGTCCATGATCGCTCCATCAAACGTCCACGGGGCTTGAACTCACTAAGTACATACAGACGGAAACAAGGAGACAACGATGATGACTCACATGGCCTTGAGCTGCCGAGACCAACTAAGAGAAGTTCCGTGGTGACTGGTGAAGAAAAACTTCGATTGCAGTCGCCCACGGTGCCCTCATGTCGTACCAAATCCATTCTACAGCAAGATGAGATGTTCTGATGTCTGATATCAACCCGCAAGCAGATGCCCGTCCTCCCCACATAATTGGGTTAAAAAAGCCGCTTGGAGTGGTAGGGGGAATGGGAAGTCTAGCAACAGCGAAATTTCTGCAGGCTTTGGCTCAAAAAAGTGGCGCGGACACAGATCAAGACCACGTCCCATTTATTACTCTGTCACTTCCAAACATTTCTGATCAAACACACGCGATATCGACCGGTAGGTAAGCGATGCAGAGACCCCATCTGGCGAGGTTGATGTTGAGGGTCTATTCGTGCCTGAGCGATGAATGAGCTTTGGTATGAACTTCTATGTCTGCACCTATGTCCGAAGCTAGAAGCTTCCATATGATCGAAGCCGTTGCCAGTCGTCTTGAAGGCGCGCCTCGTGAGGTTCGGCGTTGGTCAGACGAATTCAAGGCGCAAGCGGTTGTCGAAGCGATGCAGCCGGGCACCAACATATCGGCGGTGGCGCGTCGCATCGGAATTGATCCGTCGCAGTTATTCACGTGGCTTCGCCATGCGCGCCGGAAAGCTGCGGTATTACCCACGACGGCATCGGGGAATGGTTTGCCTTCACCGGCAAGCAGCAGAGGTCCGACGATCGAGATCATCATCGGCGACACGGTGATCCGGGCGGGTGCCGACATCGATGAGGCTCATCTTGCTCGTGTCCTGCGTGCGGTGCGGTCAGCATGATCCCGTCGGGTGTGAAGGTGTTTCTGGCAAGCCACCCGGTCGACTTCCGTAAAGGTCCCGATAGCCTTTTGTCGCTGGTGCGCGATGCTGGCAATGACCCGTTCAGTGGCTCGCTTTATGTTTTCCGCGCCAAGAGAGCGGACAGGGTCAAGATCGCCTGGTGGGACGGCTCCGGCGTCTGCCTCTATTCGAAGCGGCTGGAGAAAAATCAGTTCGTTTGGCCGAAGATCGGACATGCCCGCGTGCAGCTCAATCACGCGCAGCTCCTTGCCCTGGTTGACGGGATGGACTGGAAACGTGTGCGCACGGTTGCGGTGAAACGGCCGGAATTTGTTGGGTAAAAGCCCTGCGGCAGAGTGAATCAGGCGGCCGAAACTGCGGGAAATTGTCGGCAAAATATGCTCTATTTGCAGGCATGATAGCAGCCGATTTGCAGCTCCCCGATGACGTTGATGCGCTGAAAGCCATGATCCTGGCGATGGCTGAAAAGGCTGCGCGCGCTGAGGTCCTGGAAACTGAAGTCGCTGATCTGAAAGCCCGCAATACAGATGCCGACGAGCAGATCGCCAAGCTGAAGCAGGTCCTCAAAGCCTTCAACCGATACCGGTATGGAAGACGCTCGGAAAAGCAGAGCAACAAGGCCGACACGGATCTCGATGAACAGGGTGCGTTCGTCTTCGAGGAAATCGAGACTGGGATTGCTGTAATCGAAGCGCTGGTCGCAAAAGGCCGAACCCCAAGCACCACGAAACGTGCATCACGTCCGCGCAAGGGCTTCCCGCCGCATCTGGAGCGTATCCATGTGGTAATCGAGCCGGACGAGCTGCCTGAGCATGCCGGCAAACAGAAGATCCTGATTGGTGAAGATACCTCCGAGCGATTGGATGTTATCCCGCCAAAGTTCCGGGTGATCGTCACCCACCGCCCGAAGTACGCCTTCAAAAACGAGGACGGCGTCATCCAGGCCTTGGCCCCGGCGCACATCGTCGAAAGCGGCATGCCAACGGAAGCGCTGCTCGCCTTTGTCGCGGTCTCCAAATACGGCGATGGTTTGCCGCTCTATCGGCAGGAGGCGATCTTCCTGCGCGACCATGTCGAAGTCGACCGTGGTGCCATGGCGCGATGGATGGGTAAGGTCGGGTTCGAACTTGAGATCCTCGCCGACTACACCTTTGATCGGATCAAAGAAGCCGAGCGAATATTCGCCGACGAGACGACATTGCCGACGCTTGTGCCTGGGTCGGGGTCGGCCAAGACAGCGTATCTATGGGCGTATGCCAGAGATGATCGACCGTTCGGCGGCAGTGGCCCGCCGATGGTTGCCTATCGATTTGAAGACAATAGGTCTGGAGATTGTGTCGCCCGGCATCTCGATGGCTATCGTGGCATCCTGCAGATCGACGGATACGCGGCCTATAACCGCGTTGCCCGTCCCGATCGCGGAAATGACGGCGCTCTGCTGGCGGGATGTTGGGCTCATAGTCGGCGTCGGTTTTACGAGCTACATGCCAACGACGGTTCCAAGGTGGCAACAGCGACGATCGAAAAGATGGGCGCGCTCTGGGCGATCGAGGAAAAGGTGCGTGGACAAAGCCCGGATCGGCGCGTTGCCGCCCGCCAGGAGAGCTCCGCTGAAATCGTTGCCGATCTCTACAAGCTCTGGCGGGACACGCTGCCGCGCATCTCTGGCAAGTCCAAGCTCGCTGAGGCCATCCGCTACGCTCTCAATCGGCGCGAAACCTTCGAACAGTTCCTCCGCGATGGACGCATCGAAATCGACTCCAACATCGTTGAACGGGCGATCAGGCCACAGGCAATTGTTCGAAAAAATAGTCTATTCGCCGGCAATGCTGGCGGAGGTAGGACCTGGGCGACGATTGCAACCCTCATTCAATGCGCCAAGATGAATGACGTCGACCCACTGGCCTGGTTGACACAGACGCTCGAGCGCATCGCAGCCGGATGGCCGGCCAGCGATATTGAGGCTCTAATGCCCTGGAAATTCCAAAAGTAACGGCCTCTGTTCACCGCTTACACCGGTAGCAATGCGCCTTTGGGACAAATTCTGGAACGCGCAAAGTGGCTCGAAACCGTTGGATGTGGAGCTATAGCCATCCCCTGCAATACCGCGCATTTTTGGTCTTCTGAAATTGCAAACGCACTAACAATAAAGTTCATTAGTATAGTTGAGGTGACCCGCGACTTTATTCGTCAGAATAACGGAACCGATATAGATAACCTGCGAACAATTGTCTTGGGAATGAAGGCATGTATTCAACGCAAATTATATGGAAATTTAACGGCAGGCTGGTGTGTCGAATCGATTCAACGAGACGCAGTAAGTGTCATTGATGAAGTCAAGAATGGAAATAAAATATAGATGATGTCCCGAGAGGTGGTGTAGCTCGATAGCGGTGGTCATCGGCTTTTTCCGGTAGGGTTGGGTTGTTCAAGCACAACCTGATGGAAAGACCACCGATGACCAATGACATGATGGACCTGCGCTCGCTTGTTGAGAAGAGCGCTGATGCGGATTTGCTGCGCGAGATGATTGGCTTTGCGGCCGAGAAGTTGATGGAGCTGGAGGTTGGCACGAAGACCGGTGCGGCCTACGGCGAGAAGAATGACTTTCGACTTGCTCAGCGTAACGGATATCGCGATCGCGACTGGGAGACCCGAGCTGGAACTGTTGAACTTCGAATTCCAAAGCTACGCACTGGCAGCTACTTCCCGAGCTTTCTGGAGCCGCGTCGCATGGCTGAGAAGGCTCTGACCGCGGTGATCCAGGAAGCCTATATCCAGGGTGTTTCGACCCGCTCGGTCGATGATCTGGTCAAGGCGATGGGCATGAGTGGTATCTCCAAGAGCCAGGTATCTCGGCTTTGCGAAGAGATCGACGACAAGGTGAAGGCCTTCCTTGAGCGTCCGATTGAAGGCGACTGGCCATACCTTTGGATCGATGCGACCTATCTTAAAGTCCGGCGAGGCGGCCGTATTGTGTCTGTCGCGGTTATCATCGCTGTGGGCGTCAACACGGACGGTCGCCGCGAGGTTCTTGGCATGGAAATCGGCACCTCTGAAGCCGAGCCGATCTGGACGGAGTTCTTGCGCAAGCTGACCCGGCGCGGTCTGCGCGGCGTCAAGCTGGTCGTCTCCGACGCACACGAAGGCATCAAGGCCGCCGTGTCGAAGGTTCTCTCAGCAACCTGGCAGCGCTGCAGGGTCCACTTCATGCGCAATGCGTTGGCTCATGCCGGCAAGAGCGGCCGACGCGTGGTCTCAGCCTTCATTGCAACGGCCTTTGCCCAAGACACGCCGGAAGCCGCCAGCCAACAGTGGCGCAACGTCGCCGATCAGATCAGGCCGAAAGTGCCGAAACTCGCCGGCCTTATGGACAGCGCCGAGGAAGATGTCCTCGCATACATGACCTTTCCTAAGCAGCACTGGACCAAGCTGCACAGCACGAACCCGATTGAGCGATTGAATGGAGAAATCAAGCGAAGGACAGAGGTCGTCGGCATCTTTCCAAACGACGATGCCATCGTCAGACTCGTCGGCGCTCTCCTGCTGGAGCAAAATGATGAGTGGGCTGTTCAGCGCTCGCGCTACATGACACTTGAGACGATCGCCACAATGAGTGATGATCCGCTCATCAACTTGCCCGCCGCAAGTTGACCTGCTCCCGGCCTTGACCGGAAAGCTCGACGATCGAACGAGCTACACCACCTCTCGGGACATCATCGAAATATAGGCCGCGCAAGATTTAAAATGGCGTTATTGATAGCGCGAACACGGAGCTTCAAGCCGGACGCTATTATACTTGGGTGCAGTGAGCTTTCTCTCGCATCCAGAGATATTTTCAAAGGTACAGATGTTATAGATCCGGTAGATATTCTTGTGGATGCGTGCATTTCATGGTTTCGCGAAACGTAGGCATCAACAAGCTTAGGAGCGATAGAAAGGGTGGCAAAGGTCGGAACTTCTACCTGGAGTATTGGATCGCTCAATGGCGCCGTCAGTTCACATGCTTTCGGACCAGTGTGCCACAATCGGCCCTCCCCAATCTCAGAGCAGGATTTTGCGGCAACTAGCGACTTCTCAAAATTGCTCGGTCAGATACCTTTAAAGGGCGACACGACGACTGCTGGTGCAAACATCGGATCTTCCCCGAGCACAGAAAGAACCTCAGCTCGCTTTCGGGCGAGCCGTCGCCACGTGAATAATTGCTGCGGCGTCAGCCCATGCCGCCGCGCCACAGAGCACATCGTCACGCCAGGTTCGCAACTCTCCGCAATGACACGCGCCTTCTGATCGTCGCTCCATTCGCTACGGCCATTGCCAATCAACACCTCAAACCGGCGTACCGGCTCATCCTTCGATTTAAGTGTAAGCTCTGAAATCGAGATATGTCCAAGCCCTCTTTCGAGGTTGAACATTAATGATCAAGTGATGATCCGGAAGGTGGATCAGCACAGCGTCTCTGATGTCCTATGTCAAGGTGTCGGCCATGAGGAATCCCACGCTCCAAAGTACGTCCAACCGGGATGATCGAATGGATGGAGGCGGAACTCAAGGACGTCGGTGATCAAGCTCTGATGCGCGTGCTGGATACCGCATTCCCGATAATCTGTCCGGGGCTGTTCCTATCTCACTACGGGCGTCGGTCGGTACCGGCCACAAAGCGGCTGACGGATACCTCCCGCTTCCAATCAGGTCTTAGAGCTTCCGCAAATGACGTCCTGCATCATATCGCGGTCCAGCGTCAGATCTGCGACGATCCGTTTCAAGCGACCTCAATTTGCTCTGTATGCATGAAAACTCCATGCAGCCTCCACGGAATCTCCACCCGTACGCGAGAGATAGGCCTTGTTGAGGAGACACTGATGCGGATTCGGGGCCTTAAGCTGGTTTATGGCCGCACCACTTTAGCATGCTGGTCCAATGCTGCCGTGCAATCCGCGACACCATCCGCGTGCCACCCAAAGGCTTCGCGAACAACCGACGGCGCGATCGCGATCAGTGTGCCCAACCTCGGGCAGAAGGCTCCGGTCGGCTTAGCTCGATACCGAGAGAGATTGCTCAAATGACGACGCAAGCTGATGCTGATTTGGCCTTTGGTACTTTTTTTCACCAGATGGACGCTCTCTTCCGTGTTGAACAGATGTTCGAGTGTCTATCTGATTTCGCGAAAATCTTGGGTCACCCTTTGGTTGCCTATAGCGCTTCGACGTACGTCCATAATCCACTTAGAAAAAGCGGAAGCAAATTGCAAACAATGTCGAATTATCCAGCGGCTTGGCAGGAGCATTGTTTAAAAGAAGGCTATGACAGGCTTGGCCCAATCGTAGCGAGCCGATCTCAGTCGTTGCCGCTGCGCTGGGACGAAGTGTATGCCGATCCAAAAACCACGGATAGAGAACGACGCATCTTCGATGACGCTAAAAATTTTGGTTTGAAGGCGGGCGTTACTGTTCCCCTCCGCGGGCAGGGCGGCTTTTTCTCGACCATGAGTTTTGTTCAAAAAGAAGCGAATGGACTGAAGGACTTTGAAATCAACTACCTCCAATTCGCCGCGTGGTTATTTCATTTGAAGATCGTGAACACTTTTGACTGCAACGACGAACGTCCCAGCCTGACCGCACGTGAAAAGGAGTGTCTTTCATGGGTCGCAGAGGGAAAGTCCTCTTGGGACATCTCAGGTATACTCGGAATTTCCGCAAATACAATCAATTACCATATCAAAAACGCTATGAGGAAGCTGAAGACTGGGAATAGAATAGTTGCGGTATTGAGAGCAGCAAGATTCGGATTGATTGAGGTGTAGCAGTAGTAGATTTGAGAGAAAAACCGTTCACATAATCTTCCGTGTGAAGCATATGTGATAAAAAATGTATTTAAGAGTCATTAGCGGTGCCTGCGGAAGTATTATATAGTAAAATATATTCACGGGGAGGCGAAGTCGTCGCCATTCTTCCTCCCTGGGTTGGTGTCCACTTTATGACCGGTCACATAAGCTAACTGCTCAATAATGTTGCAGCGATTCGAATTTATGGTTTGACGCGAGGCGTCGCGAAAACCTCTTTCGCATCACTACTTTTAGGGGGCACGCCATGCGCAATGAATTGATTCTTATCATCGAGGACGATCGGGAAATTCGTGCTTTGTTAAGAACTTACCTTGAGAGAGAAGGTTATCGAACAGTGGAGGCTTCCGATGGAGAAATAGGCCTTGCGCACCATATGAAGCTGAAACCGGATCTCGTCATTCTCGACATCTCGTTGCCCCGCCGGGACGGCTTTGAAGTATTGGCTGAAATCAGGCGCCGCGGCGATACGCCAGTGATTATGGTGACTGGCCGGGGCAAGCTTATTGAACAACTGCAGGGCTATCGATGCGAAGTAGATGTTTACATTGCCAAACCGTTCGAACCGGACTTGGTGGTGGCCCATACCAACGCGGTGCTACGGAGGGTCGGTGGTCGCACCGCCAATAGGCCAATCCGCCTTGGAAAACTGACTATCGATAAGTCAGCACATGCCGCATGGGCAGATCAACAGACTGGACGAAAAGACCTGAAGCTAACTCCAACGGAGTTCAGGCTTATCTCTCGTATGGCTAGTTCCCCCGGCCGCGTGTTCGAGCGTGCTGAACTGATTGACGAGTGTTTTCCACAAGATTTGCCGCTCGAGCGGACCATTGATTCTCATATGTCCAATCTGAGATCCAAACTAGACGCGGCAGACCTTCGCGGCATGTTGGTCTCCCTCAGGGGCATTGGATACCGAATGGACAACCCAGATGGTTAGATACCGGACCAGAAATTTGAAAACGATGATCGTTCGGGCTTTGAGCGTGCAAACCTTCATATCTTTAGCGGCATTTAACTTTGGAGTTACAATATTTTTCACGATACTGGATCGATTGCAGTCTTTGGGCTATTTTCGGGAAACCAATTACTACTCGTCCTGGATGGATGTCGCGGTACTCAGTTTAATAGTAACAATGGGTCTTATTCCCGCCGTCATTGTCGGCCGTCGGCTAGCCCAAGGCATAGTGGGCGCTCTGCCACCAATTGCAGCTGCAACCCGTTCTATAGCCGCCGGTGACTATTCAGTGCGTGTCACGGCGCCCCCGAACTCGTTCGAGGAGACCTATGCACTTACTGCCGATATTAACGCTATGGCCGAACGTTTGGAGGAGTTGGAAGCAGATCTCAGGTACCGGAATTCAGCGATCGCGCATGAATTCCGCACGTCCCTGACCGTGCTATTTGGCAATCTGCGTGGACTTTCGACTGGAGCCATCGAACCAAGTCGGGAGCTCTTCGCTCGCATGATTCCCCATGTCAGCTGTCTTGTTCCTATGGCCGACGACTTAGAAAATCTTCGATTATCGAGCGCCAACAAGCTCGCTCTTAACATGAAAGAGATCGACCTGGCGGTGGAAGCTGAGACGCTGACCGCCTCGATGGAGCACGATTTAATCGCCGCCAGCATCACAATTGAGCGACAGTTCGATCGTGCAGTTTGCATCGCCGATCCTACGGGAATGCACCTTGTGCTGCGCGCGCTGCTCGATAACTGCCGCCGCTACGCAACGGGGAGTACCGTGACCATCCAGACCTATCAGGATGAAGATTCGGCCATGATACTTTGCGAGGACACAGGTCCTGGCTTGCCGGCCGACGTGGCAGATAAAGTCTTCGATACCTTCTGGCGCGGCAATGACTCGCAAGAGCGCGTTCCCGAAGGCAGCGGTCTTGGCCTTACAATTGTAAAGAGGATAGTAAGTGCCCATCACGGCGAAGTCGCCATAGATACTGATTGCGGACGAGGCTTCAAAGTCAAGGTCCGGCTGCCAAAGAACGCCTCCAACGTAAAGAGGATTTAGTGTTGGTGGACGTGAACTGAAGTGACGGGCCGGTGGGTACTTTCCTCCAGATTTTATTAGAATCCGGCCTGCTGAAGTACGGACAATGAAGGAGGAGAGATTTACGGAAGAGCAGATCATTGCGGTGCTGAAGGAACAGGAAGCTGGAGCGTAGCGGTTGATGTTTGCTCAAAGCAAATTTAGAAAGCGACCTCTCACATTTTGGAAACCCAGATATGGCGGCATGAAAGTTTGCGAGGCGAAGCTTCTGAAGGCGCTCAAGAGGACAACGCCAAGCTGAAGAAGCCAATCGCCGAGCAGATGCTGGTGCCGCCGCACTCTGCGAGCGTCCTGCAAAAATGTATGTCCACCTCGTCCGCGCAAGGGTTCGCGACAGGCGAAAGATGCGCGTCGGATTGACGAGCCATCCGTCACGCTTGAGCAGCACGTGCACGCGGCGGTAGCCGTAGCGCACCTGTGTTTGGCAGACGTCCTTGCTTCTCAGCTTCAGTTCGGCCTGCTCGCCGCGGCTGGACTTGTAGACATAAAGCGACCGCTCGATCTTCAACACCGAGCATGCGCGCCGAATCGAGACCTTCCAGTCCGCCTGACCGTGTCGACAAGCTTGCGCTTGCGGGTAGGCCTCCGAGCTTTTTTGATAGGACGTTCTGAAGCATGGCCTTGTCCAACGACGGGTCGGCGACGATCCGCTTCAGCTTGACATTCTCGTCCTCGAGTTGGCGAAGTCGCTTCATCTCCGGAGGGCATGAGACTGGCGTATTTTCTTGCGCCAATTGTAAGAGGTCGCGTCTGAAATTCCCCCTTGCGGCAGACCTCACCGATCGGCGTATCGTCCTCTGTCTGCTTCAACACGAATGCTATTTGCGGTTCCGAAAAGGTCGAGGCCTTCACGGGGTTCTCCTCTTCTTCCCCGCGGGGATCATAAGTGGATGCTTCAATTCCAAATGGCCTAGTTTGACGGGGTACGTCAGTGCAGGAGACGCTGAAGAGCGATACGCATAGCGGCTAATTGTTCAGCTTTCGACGGCGTCAAGGCGGGTGATTAAGGTGATCTGGCACGACGGCCAGGGCGCCAGCCTGTTCACGAATGACCGCCGTTCATACTGCATCTCTTTCCTCAGCAGTTGATGTTCTTGCTGGGTTTGGATAAGCGGTATCGGTGTTGAGGAGATTGCTGAGTTGCGGCGGTATAGTTGGTATTTCGTCGAGGCTCTGCAGGTAGGATGCGCTTGGAGGGCGGCCGCTTGTGCTCTATCGCCCCAGGGTAGCAGGGGCGAGAGCGCAATCGACGCTTTCCGACCCCTGTCCTATTTTGTCATTTAGCCAACGCTTGATGTATCCAGTTTAAGATAGCGGTCTTCGGCTTGGCGCCGACAGAGATGCTGGCCACTTCGCCCACCTCGAAGATCACGAGCGTCGGGATCGAGAGGACGCCGAATCGCCGGGCGATCTCCGGATTTTCGTCGATATTCAGCTTGGCCACCTTGACCTTTCCTTCCATCTCAACCTCGATTTCTTCGAGGCTCGGAGCAATCGTTTTGCACGGAGCGCACCACTCAGCCCAGAAATCGACGACTACCGGCACTATGGATTCCAGAACTTCCGACTGGAAATTGCTGACATCGACCTTCTTAACGCTCACGGTTGCTCCTCATTGAAATTGTGGGTAGCGCAGCAGCCAATTGTGGTTCGGCTGCCATTGCGTACTGTCATACTGGCGATAGGTATTGGAATTGAGGGTTCCTCCTCTTCGTCTCCCCCGCCAGAGGTGTTGGCGAGGTCAAAATTAATTAGTAACTATTCGTGTTCTCGATCGAATAGGATCAAATATCGATGGTAGCACGTAAGATCCCAAACGCTGGTCCGGTTTCCGTGCAACAGCCGAACGCATCTGCGGATCATGTCTCACTGAAATCTGTCCTACCATTTTCAACAGAGCACGAAACCTACAATGTCGAGTAGGGTGGCGCATTCGCATGTGGCGCACGAAAGCGTTGATACAGGGCAAAGCGTGGTCGCATTGATCGTCGGAAGAGGAGTTACCCTTCAGGCCGGCGACGCTAGTTCGGCTAAGACGTCTCGGCATGTTGTCGTGATTTCTTGCACGTTCATCTTGGTTACCTCTTGGTTGGCTGATTTGAACGGTGCGAGACAGGAAGGCCGGCAAATGCGGAAGAGCTCGCGATACCCGGTATTGTCCACGCATCACCAGAGCACCGGAAACTCCTCGAACCCGCCAGTGATAATCTCTTTGCGCAACTTCAGTTCTTCGGGCGCCACGGCCAGGCGTAGAGCAGGAAAGCGCTGGAAGATCGAACTGAACACCACTTTGAGTTCCACTCTGGCCAGCCCCACGCCGATGCAGTAGTGCGGCCCGTATGAGAAAGCCAAGTGCGGCTTTCTGTCGCGTTCGATGTCGAAGATTTCCGGGTCGTCAAAATGGCGGGGGTCGAATGACGTCGCCGGCAAGCCGACCAGCACCTTGCTCTCCGCGGGAATATGCATGCCCGCGATCGTCACGTCGGTCCTCGGATAGCGCATGATGCCGTCCCAGCCCGAGCCCGGCGGGTACATTCGCAGGATTTCCTCCACCGCCTTGTCCACCAGGGATGGATCGCTGCCGAGGCGTTCGCGCTCTTGCGGATGGCGGAACATGGCCAGCAGGCCGAATTCGATCTGCGCGACGGTCGTCTCATGCCCGGCCACCAGCATGCCGGCCGCCAGGCCGACCGCCTCTTCCTCGGTCGCTTTGCCTTGGTCAACCGCTGTGAGCAGATCCGTCAGCAGGTTGCCACCCGGATCCTGCCGCTTGTCTCGTATCTTGCCGCGAATGTAGCTGCGCAATTCTTCCCAGGCCGAGCGCGCCGCGTTACGCGGGCCGCTTTCATGTTGGTGCGTCATAACCTCGTCGGACAGCCTGGCGAAAAAGGCGTGATCCTCGTAGAGCACCCCCATCAGCGCGCTGATGACCATGGCCGGAAGGGGAAACGAGAGATGGCGGCGCAGGTCCGCAGGCTGGGGCTGGGCCGCCAGCGTTTCGAACAACTGTGCGGCGATCGCCTCGACCTGCTGCGCGAGCAGCTTCAGCCTTCTGCTGCTGAACGCCGGCGCCACGATCGTGCGTAAGCGGGCATGCTCGCTCCCCTCGTGCGAGCCGAGCCACCCCGGGGAACCGAGAATTACCGTGGCCGGGGTGACTGCCTCCGGAGGCATCCCCGAAGGCCTAAACGCCGGATCGGACAGGACCGCCTTGGCCTCGTCGTAGCCTGTCACCCACCAGCCTTCGTGCCCCGAGGGGAAGCGCACGCGGTGGATCGGACCGTTAGCGCATAGCGTCAACATTTCGGGTGAGGGCTCGATGTGATCGACGCGCCACATCGGCAGCGTCGGCAATGATTGTTCGGACATGGTGGCAACTCACTCTTTACGCGATGAAGGGGCGGAACGTGACACCGGCAGGCGCTGCCGGCAGCGAAATGACTTAAGAGGCATGTAGAAGACTTCTCAGCGGCGATTGTCAGTCCGCAATACTTTACCGCACGAACAGCGGGGGAAGGTGCCGGCGTGAAGCACTGGACGCCTTGCAAGCGTCAGCAGCAACCGCAATCGCCTTGCTCGATGATGTGACTTTTTCCAGTTTCTCATATCCATCGAGGGGCTGCGCTCTGATTCAGCGAGAGAAAAGACTACCTCAACGTCCTCGCCTGAGACGAGCGACCCGGCTTCCCTAGTAATCCTCCGTTGGGCGAGACGGCGCACCATTTCCTTGATGTAAGCGGCGCTGCCGCCCTTTGAACGCGAGACGGCTTCGGCCAAAGCTTCGCCCTGAAATTTCAGCGCATGACCGAATCGTTCAATCAACCGCTTGCGGCAATCGTCATCAGGGAGCGGAATATCGACAGCCACATCTATCCCCGTCGCGACAGAAAGACGCCGGGCCATGATGCAGATGGAAGTCATTCAAGAATTCCTGTTAGTCGTGAACACCGATTATGCTCCTCCGCGTTAGACGCCGCGGGGTTGTGCAAGCGACGCTTGTAAGTCAGGTGCCGGAGGTTTAGCCTCTTCGCAATTGCGGTTCCGAACTGGCGCCGGGTCGCCCTATCGGAGCACCACTCGTGCCAATTAGGTTGCGCCGGTAAGCCTTCCAGATTGCACATCATTCGTTGTCACTATTCGGAGGTTCCGTAGGGTTGTCGACATATAGGGTCGCAATCCGCCCGCGATCACTACCACGTTGGAGAGGGCGGTCCGATAGGCTCTAGATCGGATATGGGGGCGAGGTGATCGTTCTCACGATGGGGCCGCCCGTGGCGGAGCAAGCGCAACGCAAAGCTACCCCTATGGCTAAGATCGCGGCGGACGATTACAAAGATCCGGTCGCACGCATTGCTTGGACACCAGACCCAGGAAGACGATGCCGGGCCGGCTGCCACTGGATCAAACGCTAGGCGCGGGCCCCCCTTAGTCAAGACGAACGACTCTCTGCGCCCGAATTGCTTCACCATATTGCGTTTCATCTCCAGACAGAAATGGACGTGAATTCGGATGGGAACTAGGTCGATTCGAAAGGGTCCAGATCATACTGTTGATAGCTGGAGTTCGAGTGTAGGCGCGGTTTGCTCCTTACGCGGCACTTCACCGGGCGCCAAGTGCGTTTTGGTCGAGCTTAGCATCAAAATGTGTTGACACGCTGCTCAAGCCCGCCGTCCGTTGGTCGTGCTTGGACACGTTCAGCGTTCGAACCGCTCCAGCATACGCTTCAAGTGCGCATTTTGCATTCGAAGCCTGCGCGCCAACTGATCCCGGAGCAGCCTGATCTCGCCATCGAGGCTGATTGCATCGTCAGAAGCAGTGGGAACGCTTGGAGGCCGTGGGAGAACGGCCGCAATAGTTTTCGCCTTCTTGCCCCGCGTGCTGCGCTTTCCCGTTTGACCTTCACCAAGTTGTCGAAAGGCACTTGGTGCGGCATGCGCAGCTGTGGCGGCTTCATCGGACAAAGCTGGATCAACTGCTTCCTCCGGCCTCGTGCCTTCGATATCTGCGGGACCATCAACAGCGCTTTCCGCCTCGTCGGCATGATCTGGGTCGACTGCCACCGCCGCGGAATGATCGTGAAAAACTGCCGTATCGTCCATAGGACGGTCTGTGGCGCCCAACTCCTTTTTGGCTGCAGTTTCAGATGGCTCGGCGATGGCCAATGCGTCCGACTTCACGTCATCGGTCGAGCGGTGCTCTTGCCTCTGCTGCCGTTGCGGAGACACCAGCCGGGCAAGAAGTTTCCATGCAGACGCCATTTTATTCGACCTCGAATTCTACCCCGTATGCAAACTACGCACAAAAGTGTTGGCGGCAGAACGAACCGCCGCCAAAATCTTCACTTCAATAAGCATGGGAATGCGGCCAGCGCTTGACCGTCTGCTGCGATCAACCGAGGTTGAGTCGCTTTCGCAGATCGGCATTTTCAGCACGGAGCTTCTCCGCCAGCAGCTTGCGCAGCCTCTGGTTTTCCTCTTCGAGCTGCAGAAGATCCGCAAACTCGTCGACTGCAGCCACCGACGGTGCCGTCGCTGCCTGCACCGCCCTCGGAGCACGCTTGATAGGTGCCCGTCTGGCGCTTGTCGCGCTTTCGTCAGACTTTGCTTTGCGTCCTCTCTTCTGCTTTCCGGCGGTGGCATTCGAAGCCAATGCTGGCTGCACAGAAACCGGGGCGGGGGCCGTTTCAGGGACTGCCTTCTTAGCGCGAGGTTTGCGCACTTTCTTAGATACATCGGACGCGGTGGCGGCCGGCGTTTCAGCATTGATCATCGTATCGTTTTCGTCGGCCATTGTGATCTCCTGTAAAGCCGATGCATTTGTCTCCTGCTCGATCGGCAGTGTCAATAAAGACCCGGCCTGTTCTTCTCCGGATACAAGCATCTCGCTGCTTTTTGCCTGAGGAGTTAATGACATAAATGGCATTGCCTCGTCCTGCAGATCTTGAGCAACGGACTTGAGATCGGTGTCGCCCCAGATTGAGTTCGGTTTGAAATCGAGTTTTCGGCGACCGGATTTATATTCGACGGCAAAGCTGCGTTGGACTTTTTTCATCTTCAAGAAGCCTCGGGTGTCTGATTCGAAGGTTCGGCGACGTCTTCAGCATCGCAAGCCTTTCAGATAGCGACTGCAGTCCATCCGGTCTATATTTTTTGAATTTTGGCTCACTGGGTCCAATCGAAAACAAGCAACAGCTGGGATATAGTTACGTTGGCGCCGCTCGACGATTGCGAGCCGATCTTCGCTGGTGTGGCCCTTTGACGTGGCAATACGGCCTTATCGGATGTTCGTATTGCGCGTAACCGTCGCATAGACGACGACCAATAGCTGACGCGCCGAACCCGATCACGGTTGTGCTAATGTCGGCCGAATAGGCGAATGTTACGCGCAATTGGCCGGCTTTCTGCGCCAGCGCAAGTTCATCGTCCGTCAAGCGAAAATGATCGAGCCCAATCAGGTCATGGTCCTCCGCAATCAGGGTATAGCCCACGGCCGCGGCCTAAGCGGCTCGGGTAGGCATATCCGGCAATGCCTTCTCCTCGATCAAACGTTGGTTCTGCGGTCTATCAGTTGCGCCGCCATAGTAAAGCCGCAACAATTTTGACTTGATCTACGGCGCTTCAAATTCAGACGGTCAGCGCTGCCTCAAGACCGCGGGAGCTGCCGCCATGCGCCCATTCGGGTTTCCGCGTTTGGCTGCGCACTCGGGCGGTGATGGCGTTCCGCTGCCAAAATCCCAGAGCAGCGGTTTTGTGGTCCGTTCCGCAGTCAGATGGATTCGCAGCGGATCAGTGCAACCTTTGAGGATCAAGGCGAGGGCGTGACCCACGAAGAACTAGCTTTCAGAAAGAACTCGCGGCCGCTTGGAGCAGGACAATTCGATCCGGGTTGAAGACAGCTTCAGAAGCCCGCGACCTTGGCGAGTGCCCGCTTCTCGCGGCGGCGCTGGACCGAAGAGGCGATGTTCATCTGCTGCCGGTATTTCGCAACCGTGCGGCGGGCGAGATCGACGCCGCCCTTCTTCAGCATCTCAACGATATCGTCATCGGAAAGTATCGCCTCCGGGCTCTCCTGCAGGGTCAGTTCACGGATCTTGTGACGCACCGCCTCGGCCGAATGGCTGTCGCCGCCGGCGACGGCGCTGATCGAGACGGTGAAGAAATATTTGAGTTCGAACAGGCCGCGCGGCGTCAGCATATATTTGTTCGACGTGACGCGGCTGACGGTGGATTCATGCATCTTGATCGCCTCGGCGACCGTTTTCAGGTTCAGCGGGCGCAGGCGATCGACGCCGTGCAGCAGGAAGGCGTCCTGCTGGCGGACGATTTCGATTGCCACCTTCATGATGGTTTTTTCCCGCTCGTCGAGGCTGCGCATCAGCCAACTGACCTTCTCCTCGTAACCGGCAAGGAAGGCGCGAGCTTCGTCGTTCTTTTTCACCAGGGAAGAATAGGACTTGTTGACCAGCGGGCGCGGCATCGCATCCGGATTGAGCTCGACCAGCCAGCCGCCATCCGAGGAGGCTCTGACGACCACATCGGGTATGATCGCTTCGGAAACAGCTGCCTCGAAATCGCTGCAGGGCTTGGGATTGAGCTGACGGATCTCGCCGAGCATGTCGAGAAGATCTTCTTCGTCGACGCCGCAGAGCCGCTTCAACGAGATGAAATCGCGCCGAGCAAGCAGTTCGAGGTTTTCGACCAGAGCCTGCATGGCCGGATCGTAGCGGTCCTTCTGCCTGAGCTGGATGGCAAAGCATTCGGCGAGGCTGCGGGCGAAAATACCCGGCGGATCGAGGCTCTGCAGGGTGGCAAGCACGCGCTCGGCCTGCGCGAGGCTCGTGCCAAGCCTCTCGCTTGCCTCGACAATATCGGCCTGCAGATAACCGCAGTCGTCGAGCTGGTCGACCAAATTCTGCGCGATCAGCCGGTCGGCCGTGTCAGGCAGGGCGAAGCGGATCTGCTGGGCGAGATCATCGCGCAGCGACACCTGGCTGGCGCCGAAATCGTCGATATCGTAGTCGGCGCCATCGCCGCTGCCCGGCATCGACTTCCATTGGCTGACGAGCTCCGGCGCGTCGAGGCGCTGCGGGGCCGCGTTGTCAAGAGAGAAATCGGTGTAGTTGGTGTCGAGCTCGTCGTTCAGTCGGCTGGTGCTGGCGCTGCCGCCATTGTCATTCCAGTCGGTGGAGAGCGCCTGGTCACGATTGTCATAACCATCGTCCCCGCCGGCATCCTCCGGTTGATGAGCATACTCACCATCTTGGGTTTCGCCGCATTCGCCACCCGCCACGTTGTCGTCCTGAAATTCGAGCAGAGGATTCTGTTCCACTTCTTGAGCGATAAACTGGCTGAGTTCGAAATGATTCATTTGCAGCAACTGGATGGATTGAATCTGTTGCGGTGATATCACCAGGGACTGGGTCTGACGCAGGATAAGATTGGCGGAAGGTTTCATGATAAAGTTCCACTTAATTCTCGGATCCATGCCCGATCATGACCTCAGGGCACGAGATCGATGCCATCACGTGAAATTGGCACGTGCTTGGCATCATGAACCACTTGGGGCAACTTGGAAGCCCCGTCGCTTAGTAGCTTTCAAGAAAGCCCTCCAAATCATCGAGTGAATTCCGAAAAGAATATTCTTAAGTTTTAGTTATTTTGGCGAGCCGTGAACTCGGTTAGGAAAGGGCATTTGTCGCGGAGCCGACAAACGACGACAGTGCAGATTGTCGCAATTCTGTATCTACATTTCCTTTTTGGACCAGTGTTTGGTCAGGGTTTTCGTTGATCGGTTTCGTCCTCGGCGAGGATTCGCCAGGCGGCGCCTTGAAGGTCGTCGTACTGGCCGCTCTTCAGCGACCAAAGGAATGCCAGGAGTCCTATTCCTCCCATCAGCAGCGCGATCGGTATGAGATAGATCAACATGTTCATGCGGCTTTGACCTCCGCGCTCCTGCCGATCCGCCCTCGAATGTGCATACCCGGACGCTTGCTGAAGGCGTTCAGGCGCAGTGCGTTCGTCACGACGATGATCGAAGATGTCGACATTGCCACCGCCGCTATCAGCGGCGTCGCTAATCCGGCGATGGCGATCGGCACCGCCAGCACATTATAACCAATCGCCAGAACAAAGTTCTGCCGGATCAGCGTGGCAGATCTTCTCGCAATGGCGATCGCTTCCGGAACAGCGTCAAGGTGATCGTTGAAGAAAACCAGGTCGGCTGCCTGTCTGCCAATATCGGAGGCAGTGGCCGGCGCCATCGAGACATGCGCGGCTGCAAGCGCCGGGGCGTCGTTGATCCCGTCGCCGACCATGAGCACGCGACGACCTTCGCCATTCAGCCTCTGGCATTCCTCGACCTTCTGTTTCGGCGTCAGAGAGCCCAAAGCCCTCCCGATGCCCAGAGCATGCGCCGTATTGTCGACGACGATCTGACGGTCGCCGGACACGATCAGCGTTTCAAGGCCGGCTGCGTCGAGCTGGCCGATGGCCTCGCGAGCGCCCGGGCGAAGCGTGTCATCGAAGAAGAAGCGGGCAAGATCGACGCCGTTCTGCGACAAGACCACTTCCGAGAACGGACTATCGGCGGTGCGGGGCACGAAGCTGGTTCCGCAGGCAAACGCCGTGTTGCCCAATCGATAGACGTCAGCGCCCTTCCTGGCTTCCAGTCCCCCGCCGGGGATTTCCGTGACGCTGTCGAAGGAGATGGGGGCGGTTTCGGTGCCCCGCACCAGAGCCTGAGAAAGAGGATGCCGTGAATGCACGGCCAATCCGCGGGCGATTGCCGTGGTGTTCTCTTCCATGGCGTCCACCTCGACAAGGCGCAGCCTGCCCATCGTCAAGGTGCCCGTCTTGTCAAAGGCCACGGTGTCGGTCTCGGCCAGTCTTTCGAGTGCTGAGCCGTCCTTCACCATGATGCCCTTCCGGAAAAGCTCCCCCGCGGCGACGACCTGGACCACGGGCACGGCAAGGCCCAATGCGCATGGGCAGGTAATGATCAGGACCGCTACCGCGACCAGCATTGCCTGTTTCCAGTCTCCGCCGAGGAGGCCCCAGGCAAGAAAGGAGACCAGCGCCAACAGATGCACGGCCGGCGAATAGAGCGCCGCAGCGCGATCGGCGATCCTGCGATAGCGAGCTCTTCCACCCTCGGCGGCTTCCATCAGGCCGATGATCTCCGAAAGAAGCGAATTCTTGGCAATGCGCGTCGCGCGCAGGACGAGCGAGCCGGTCAGGTTCATCGCGCCCGAACTCACCTCGCTGTTACCGGCGACGGCGACGGGGCTGCTCTCGCCGGTGACGATGGAGAGATCCACGTCGCTTTCTCCGCTGACGACTACGCCATCGACGGGAACCCTTTCGCCTGCCGCTATCGAGATTTCATCTCCCACCGCGATCTCTTCTACCGCAATGTAACGTCGGGACCCGTCCGGATTGATCAGCAAGGCTCCGCGCGGCGCCAGCCTTGCAAGTCCGTTGATCGCCGCCCGAGCCTTTTCCCGCATGATATGATCGAGGGTCCTGCCGATCAGCAGGAAGAAGAGCAGCGAAACCGACGCGTCGAACCATGCATGTTCACCGTGATGGATGGTCTCCCACAGTGAAACGGCATAGGAGAGCGTCACGGCGAGAGAGATCGGAACGTCCATGTTGGTGCGCCCGTGGCGGAGCGCATTCCAGGCCGATTTGAAGAAGAAACGCCCGGCATAAACCAGCGCGGGCGCTGCTATCATCGCCGAGATCCAATGAAACATGTCGCGTGTTGCGGCATCTGCGCCAGACCAGACCGATACCGAGAGCAACATGATGTTGGCGGCCGCAAAGCCGGAAACGCCGATCGCCAGGAGAAGCTGATTTCTGGTTCTGTCGTTTTCGGCGGCCGAGGGGGTAAACAGATGCGCGCGATATCCGGCCGAGTTGATCGCTGCGAGGATCTCGGACGGATCGGCGGCATGTGTCTCCATCTCCTCCTGGTAGACGCAGGTTACCCTTCGAGCCGTAAGATTGACGCGCGCCGTCTTGACGAAAGGAAGTGTCAGTAACGCCCCTTCTATGGTCGAAATGCAGCCACCGCAGTGAATATCAGGAACGCTCAAGTCCAACTGGCGCAGTCCGCCGCCGAGCGGCTGGCTGGCAAGGCGGACCTCTTCGGCACTGGATGACGTCATGCTGAGAGCAAGCATGCTTTCCGCGTCCATGGTGCAGCAGGTCATCGGTCCAACTCCTTGGTATCGATGCGTTTGGCCTCATGCATGACGACCAAGCCGTCGTTTCGCGAGATGGCCTCGACGATCCAGTCACCCTCGGCCAGGTTGTGATCTGCTTCGAACCGTCCCTCGGCTGTTTTTCTGAGCGTGAGGTGGAAGTCTTCGTGATCTCCGACGGGTCGCTTGAAATTCAGCACGACGTCGTCGACGGCCGCAGGCGCGCCGCTCTTGTCGTGAATGTCGTAGCGGATCTGATGCCCTCTTATGGAGAGATCGCCCGCGACGCCGGAAGCGGCCATTGCCTTCATCGCCGCCGCTTTGCGGTTGAACTCCTGACTGGCGACATAGGTATTTTCCACGACCAGACCGCTCCAGCTGGAGGAAGCATAGAAGGCCATGGTGACATTCACCGCGATCACAACAGCGAAGAAAGTCGAGGTCGCAACCAGCATGTGCAGGCCTGTAAAACCTTGGGCAGAGGTCTTCATTTGGTGTCTCCCGGTGCATTGAACGCCGCGCGGTAGGCTGCCCGATCGGCATGATCGGTATCTTCGATAACGAACAGAAATTCATTGATCGGGGCTCCGGTAGGCTTGCGCGTAACGAAGACCTTGAGCGTCGTGGCCGCGTCGGGTTCGGCATAGACTGTAAAGCTGCGAGCGTCTTCCTTGCCGAACTCGGGAATACGCATCGTCGCCCCCTCCAGCCCGACCAGGCTTATGTTCACATCCCTGGGCTTCGGCACCATGTTCAGGATACGAAGCGTGTAACCATTCCGCAGCGAGCCGTCGCTTTCCAGAACATACTGGGGGTTTCGGTCGTGAACGACGTTGAGTTCAAGGCGCTCCCGAAAGGTGAGATGGACGAGCATGGCCACGCCGACCGACGCCCAGGCGACTGCGTAAAACACGGTTATCGGACGAAAGATGATGCGCCAGTTGAAGTGCCGGATCGCCGGAACGAAAGTCCCATCATCGTTTCGAACCCTCGACGGCTGGACGGCTGTTCTCCCTACCCTGGTGGCAAGCGACATGTTGCTCGAGTATTCGCTCAGGGTGGCGTAGGCTATCAGGCCGCGAGGCTTCCCGCGCTTCTCCATACGACCGTCGCAGGCGTCGATGCAAAGCGCGCATGTGATGCACTCCATCTGCTGCCCGTTGCGAATGTCAATTCCCATCGGACACACGGCCACGCAGGCATTGCAATCGACGCAATCCCCGACCGGGATGCCCCTGGCTCGCGCGCTCTTGGGATACCGCGACCGCTGCTCGCCCCTCCAGGCATTGTAGGTGACGACGAGAGAATTTTCGTCGAGCATCGCACCCTGGATGCGTGGCCAAGGGCACATATAGGTGCACACCTGCTCTCGCATGAGACCGCCTAGCACATAGGTGGTTGCGGTAAGGATGGCGACGGTCGTGTAGGCGGCTGCAGGAGCGTGGCCGGTGAACAGCGAAACAAGCAGGCTCGGCGCGTCGGCAAAATAAAAGATCCACGCTACCCCCGTGACTACGCCTATCAGCAGCCAGATCGAATGCTTGACGACGCGCTTTCTCAGCTTGGCAAAGCTCATTGGCCTAGCGTCAAGCTTCATTCGCGCGTTTCGATCGCCTTCGATCGCACGCTCGACGACGAGAAAAAGATCAACCCAGACCGTCTGCGGACAAGCGTAGCCGCACCATGCGCGGCCAACCGCGGAAGTGACGAGAAACAGGCCGAGGCCCGCCATGACGAGGAGACCCGCTACATAGTAAAATTCCTGAGGCCAGATTTCGATGAAGAAAAAGAAGAAGCGCCGTGAGGAAAGGTCGATGAGGATTGCCTGGTCAGGCGCGTAAGGCCCGCGATCCCAGCGAATCCATGGCGCGAGATAGTAGATGCCGAGCGTAACCAGCATGACGATCCACTTGAACCGACGGAACCGTCCCTCTGCACGCTTGGGAAAGACCTTCTTCCGAGGAGCGTAGAGAAGCTGCCGGTTGCGACGGGCGTTGACTGGCTCGCCACTGAGCCTTTTGATGTATCGGGATCTGGTGCGGTGCGGAGGTTCATGGGGCCTAGCGGACTTCATCTGCCGTTGTCCCATCTGCTGCGCATCTGCCCTTGATGCAGATCAAGAGACAAGGCCTTCCCGCGAAAGGAAAACGCCATGGAGAGAGGGCGTGGCTTTGGGGGGCTGCGGGGAACAAGCAACCACGCTGGAACGTCCTCGACAAGGCTATTGCAACCGGCTTGTCTGCTCGTGGTCTTTGAGGCAGGTCCAACTGATGATCGACCTGCCGATCTTTGCCGGATCTTCCTGATTGGAAGGGGGCGGCGTGGCCTTGCCGCGTCGTGCCGCGTGATCGTATCGTGGCGCGCGGCGTGCCATAGAGATCGAGGATCGGGTTGTGGCCGTGAGCTGTCATGGTTTTCTCCTCACGTCCCGCCGCCGAGCGAATGGACGAAAATCGTAAGTTCCTTGACCGTCGTATCGCCGAGGCGCCCTTCCCAGGCAGGCATGACGCCATGCTTGGGAGCGGCCACCTGACGGATGATCGCATCCTCGCCGCGTGCCTTCAGCCAGATCGCATCGGCGAGATCCGGCGCGCCCATTTCGGCTTTTCCTTTGGCGTCGTCGCCGTGACATGCGGCACAGTTATCGACGAAGACCTGTTTTCCGGCCTCTGCGAGACCGGGGTCCGACGGTGTATTGGTCAGTCCCCAGACGTAAGCCGCGACCTGCCTTGTCTGGAGGGGATCCAGAACATCGGCAAAGGGCGGCATCTCGGAAGCATGAGTGTCCGTATCCTCGTTGAAGCGAATTCCATGCGCGATCGTCGCTTGGATGGCATCCAGGTCTCCACCCCACAGCCAATCGTCGTCGTTGAGGTTCGGAAATCCCGGGCCGCCGCTTGCTCCCGAGCCATGGCACGGCGCGCAGTTCACCTTGAATGCAGATGCGCCGCCGGCGACCGCGAATTCGCGAAGAGCAGAATCGGAATCGATCTCGTGCACCGTCTTGGCGGCGATCAGATCACGCAGCGTCGTCTGCGATGCTTTGGCCTGATCCAGGTTCTGCTGCAACTCGGCGCGGCTGGAGAAACCCAGCATGCCCTTGGTGGCGTCGGTAACCATCGGGATCGCGGGATATGCGATCGCATAACCCAAGGCCCAGACGATGGTGGCGTAGAAGGTCCACACCCACCAGCGGGGCATCGGATTGTTGAGTTCGCGGATGCCGTCCCATTCATGTCCGGTCGTTTCGACGCCGCTAAATTCATCGATATGTTTTTCCGACATCTCAATCGTCCTTCAAGGGAATATCGGCGGCTTCTTTCGCCGTTTGCTTGCTGCCTGGGCGAAGGGTGAACACAACCGCGCCGACGAAGAATGCCGCCATTGCCAAAAGGCCCCAGCTGTCAGCGAAGTGTCTCATTGCAGTGTAGGTTTCCATGGATCACCTCATCGGTAGCCGGTCGCGTCGTCGTAGGTCGAGAAATCGACCAACGTTCCGAGCATCTGCAGGTAGGACACCAGGGCATCCATTTCGGTCAGCGCAGCAGGATCGCCGTCGAAATCGCCGGTCTTCGCCTTCGGATAGCGGGCAAGCAGGGTCGTCCTATCTGCGTTCGGATCGGCTTGGGCCTTCATGTCGGCCTCCGCATTCGCCAGCATGTCGTCGTTGTAAGGCACGCCCACGTCCTCGTTGGCCTTTAGGTCCATTCCCACGTCCTTGACCGTCACCCTCTGCTCTTTGAGGAAGGCGTAACTCGGCATGATCGACTCCGGCACGACCGCCCGTGGATCCGCGAGATGCTGGACATGCCATTCGTTGGAGTAACGTGCACCGACACGCGCCAGATCCGGCCCGGTTCGCTTGGATCCCCATTGGAAAGGATGATCGTACATGGACTCGGCCGCGAGCGAATAATGGCCGTAACGTTCGACCTCGTCGCGGAACGGCCTGATCATCTGGCTGTGGCAGAGGTAGCAGCCTTCGCGGATGTAGATGTTCCGGCCGGCCAATTCGAGCGGCGTATACGGCCGCATGCCTTCCACCTTTTCAATCGTATTCTGCAGGTAGAACAGCGGTGCGATTTCGACGATGCCGCCGATGCTCACGACGAGCAGCGAGCCGACGAGAAGAAGCGTCGCGTTCTTCTCGAGGATCTGATGTTTATCTAGTATCGATGCCATGTCTCACCTCATTCGGCAGGCTGTGGTTGGGGCACGAAAGTGGTTGGGATTGCAGCTTCGTCGCGCAAGTGGCCGCGGATCGTCATGAACACGTTCCAGGCCATGACGAGACCGCCTGCCAGGTAAAGCGCTCCGCCGACCGCGCGCAGCACGTAGTAGGGGATCATCGCCGCGACCGTTTCGGCGAAGGAATAGACGAGAAAGCCCTGGGAATTGTATTCGCGCCACATCAGCCCCTGCTGGATACCGGCAACCCAGAGCACGGCGGCGTAGATCACGATCCCGAGGGTCGCGAGCCAGAAGTGCCAGTTGACCATCCGCAGGCTGTAGAGACGTTCGCGCCCCCACAATTTCGGTGTCAGGTAATAGATCGCCCCGAAGGTGATCATCCCGACCCAGCCCAGCGCGCCGGAATGCACATGGCCGATCGTCCATTCGGTATAGTGGCTGAGCGAATTGACCGTTTTGACCGACATCATCGGGCCCTCGAAGGTCGACATGCCGTAAAAGGCGATGGCGACGATCATCATGCGGATGATCGGGTCGGTGCGGATCTTGTCCCAGGCGCCCGAAAGGGTCATCAGGCCGTTGATCATGCCGCCCCAGGAGGGCATCCAGAGCATGACCGAGAAAACCATGCCGAGCGTCTGGGCCCAGTCGGGCAGCGCCGTGTAATGGAGATGGTGCGGGCCGGCCCAGATATACATGAAGATCAGGGCCCAGAAGTGGATGATCGACAGCCGGTACGAATAGACCGGCCGGTTGGCCTGCTTCGGCACGAAATAGTACATCATGCCGAGGAAGCCGGCGGTAAGGAAAAAGCCGACGGCGTTGTGGCCGTACCACCATTGGGTCAGCGCGTCCTGGACACCCGAGGAGACAGAATAGCTCTTGGAGCCAAGGAACGAGGTGGGAACCGCTAGGTTGTTGACCACGTGCAGCATGGCGATGGTGATGATGAAGGCAAGGTAGAACCAGTTTGCTACATAAATGTGCGGCTCTTTGCGCTTCAGGATCGTCCCAAAATACACAGCTAGGTAGGCCACCCAAACGATGGTCAGCCAGAGGTCGACGTACCACTCAGGTTCGGCATATTCACGGCCTTGGGTGATTCCGAGAACGTATCCGGTCGCAGCCATCACAATAAAAAGCTGGTAGCCCCAGAATACGTACCAAGCCAGGCTGCCGCCGAAAAGACGTGCGCGACAGGTGCGTTGCACCACGTAGAACGATGTCATGATGAGCGCGTTGCCGCCGAAGGCGAAGATGACCGCCGACGTATGAACGGGCCGCAGCCTCCCGAAATTGAGATAAGGGGCGATGTTGAGGTCGGGATAGGCAAGTTGCAGCGCGATGATCACGCCAACCAGGAAGCCGACCACGCCCCAGAATACCGTGGCGATCAAGCCATACCGTATCACCTCGTCGAAGTAGCCGGACTTATCGGCGTTACGCTGTTGGCCTGCCGGCGAAAATTCAACCTTGCTGACCATCAGCACAGCCCCCATAACGAGGCAGAGGCAAAGTATGCCCATATGAACCGCAAAGAGATGATCATGCGCGAATGCGGCTAGTAGCAGCGCTAGAAACGCCGCGACCGCGATCACCATCGTTTCCGTTGTGTAATTCATGATGTCGTCCCCAGTACGCCGACGACCGCGTCGCGGCCGTCTTTCTCGCCAGGACTGTCATGAAGCCGCGAATTGCGCCTTGATCTGCGTCAACGAGAGGTCGGGAAAACGGGACTGCGCTACGATTATAATACAATGGGTCGTTTAGTCGTTCGGCACATTGCAACTGTCCTGACATCACGCTGGGTGTGTTAGATCACGTTTTTGTGGTGGATCAGTTCTCCCGGATTGGCGGAACGCGTGATGGGCCAGGTGTTATAGACGAGCGCACGACGACAGATGCAGCCCATCAAACAATGTCAGAGTTTGCTGACGCGCTATAGGATCAACCTGAGGAAGGTGGCCGGAAGAAAAATTATGTTTTTGGCCGACATGCCGTAGGAAACGCCGAATTTAGGGCGCTGCACCCTTGAGGTGAGATGTCCAGAAGGAGGGCTTAGGAAATCGTTGCTAACATCGGCTGGGATACATGTTTCGAGCGGCAACTTGTCGACGGCGTGCAAGCCCGGCGTATAATCAATGAAACACGAGCCGATTGGAAGCAAGCTGCGCGCTTCGCTCGATCGTGTCAGAAACGCCGCTACGGGTGAGCGGCATTATTGTTCCTCTCTATGTTGGTTGTCTGGTCAAAAAGGGGGCCGCCAACACCTGGTTCGCCAAGATAGGTGGAAGTCTCCGATTCGATCAGAGCGTTCCGCAGGGAGCGTTCTCCTCTCGTCGTACAGGGCTGCGCGAGTCGTCCGGCGGCTGGAAGTTGCGCCGAAGACCAACCGCAATGCCATCAAATGGAGGCGCTAGTCATATGCCACCGCGGCGCGGACTGCCGCCAGCCGCATCAATGACCGCGAATGCGAGCTCAATACCTTGCGATGGGTTCTGGCGACCAGCAAGCACTTCATGATCGAGCCTGAGTCAGACAACGATATGCTGGCGCACCGGAGTCGAAGGCTATCAACGTCAGCCGCATTGGACTGCCTCGTCTTCAATAACGGGAAAGCGCCGATCCGGAACCTACAACCCTATCCGTATTCACCGGTCGGGTCTGTCCGCGCCCTGTCCGTGCGATGAAGACTGCATGTTGAACTCGACGATGTGCTGGGTTATCAGAGCGGTGGAACAGGCGATCGCCGCCAGCGATCAAATGGCTACCAAGTCGACGCGTCCCTGGGCGATGGCCAGATCAAGCGATTTCGCCGCCGCCTCCATTCGGGCGTCGCTTGTGGCGCTGTTTAGTCGTTCTCTATCACAAGATCGCCAATGGCTGCAGGATGCATTTGTTCGTGGATGTTTTGCGCATGTGCCATGGCGCTCTCGTAGTTAACGTGAAGGTGGACGCGCGACATCGCGCCATTAAGCTCGGTCACCACGACCTTTGATCCGATGGCGACGGCGCGCGTGCCTCCCGTTTCGACGAGGCGCATCGCGAAATCGATGTCGGTTATGATGCAAAGGCAGGGCCTGCCGTCCTCTTCAAAGCATATCGAGCTAATATCGTGTTGATCAAGAAAGACACAGAGAGCATCGCGTTCTGCAACACTCGCGACAGCTAATACTGCTGTGTCGCGTGCTACTGTCACGGATCTGGAGTATTCGTGGCCTGTGATGACTGTGCCCGTCGCCGCTCCGTTATTAGTCAGTGCTTTGCACACTATGGTGACTGCGTGCTTATTAGCATAATCCACTGCCCTGTGGTGCAGCACCTTTGCGCCCTGTCGCGACATCTGCGCGATTGTCCCATACCCAATCTTCGGGATTAATCGTGCCCCTGGTACAAGATGAGGATCTGCCGTGTAGACGCCCTTAACATCTGAATATATTTCGCACACTTGCCCTCCCAACATAGCCGCGATCACGACCGCTGTCAGATCGGAGCTGTTTCTGCCGAGAAACGTTAGTCTGCCCGACTCATCAACTGCCTGACCACCCGCGACAACGACAATGTCATGCTCCTGAAGTGCAGCCCTGATTGGCTGAGGATCGACGCTTTCAACTGAGGCGCGACCGAAGTCCGAATTTGTGCGTATCCCTAGGACATAGCCGTTCAACGACGTTACGGGAATCCCAAGGCGACTGACCGCAGCTTCCAACAGGCACGCACTCAGCATCTCGCCGATAGCAAGCGTCGCATCGAGATTCGATGGCGTTGCTTCCCTATTGACGCCAAGCACGGTTGATTTCAGCTCGTCGGTCATTCCAGACATTGCGCTGACCACGGCAACTATCTTGCTTCCTCCTTCAGCTCGCAGCTCAGCTAAATACCGAGCAACTCGGGCATAATGGCAAGGGTCTCGAAAACTCGAGCCCCCGAATTTGACAATAGTCGTCTTCATGATTCACCGATCAAATTTTTGGCGATCGCAAGCTGTGCGATGAGGAGTGCGTTGAGTGCGGCCCCAACCTGAACGTTGTCGGCTACAACCCACATCCACAGCCCGCGCGGGTTCTCTGGATTAACTCGGACCCGTCCGACGTGAACATCTGCAGGATCTCCCAGATAGCGCGGCGTTGGATATCCGTCAGCATAAAGTCGAACACCTGGTTCATTTGCCAGGAGCTCATGGACCTGTTCTAGTCGAACATGTTCGTCAAACTCGACGTATACCGCCTCGGAATGACCCGTCTTTACCGGCACTCTGACGCAGGTGGCGGCTAACTGCAGATGAGGCATACCGAAGATCTTCCGTGACTCTTGAACCAGCTTGCGTTCCTCAAGAGCCACGCCTTCGCGGGAAATCTGTCCGATCTGCGGTATGACGTTGAATGCAAGAGGGACAGGGAAGCTCTCCGCAGCGGGTCCGGTGCTCCCCTCGAGCCAGGCTTTGACACCGTCTTCCAGCTCCTTAATCCCGCGCAGGCCAACTCCTGAGGCGGCTTGAAAGGTGGTCAAAAGAACCTGGCTAATGCCGAACGTCGCTATCAACGGTCGCAGTGCCCGAACCAGCTGTATCGTGGAGCAATTTGGATTTGCTACTATTCCAGACGGTGGACGAACCGTAAGTGAACACGCGTTAACTTGTGGTACGATGAGGGGTACGTCAGGCCTCATTCGAAAGGCATTCGAGTTATCAATCACCAAGGCTCCTTGGGATGCGAACCGAGGTATCCATACGCCGCTTACGTCGCCGCCTGCAGAGAAGAATGCAATGTCGGTTTTGGTATCACCGATATCGCTAATGTCGCGGAGTGCCTCAACCTGGTATGTTTGGTCTCGAAACTTGAATTGGCGCGCACCCGAACTGGAGGCGAACATCCGCAGTCGGTTGACCTTAATCTCACTTTTTTCCAATAACTTGATCAGGGCCGTTCCGACCGCCCCGGTTGCTCCAACGATAGAAATATCTAATGGTCTCATGAGTACCTCATTTAGACGCTCGTGGTTGGATCTTGCTTTCAATATTCGAAGCTCGCTTCGGCCGCCCAAGGATGTAACTGGAAGTCTGTCGTCGCGGCTTGATGCACAGTTCAATGCCTCCTCTCTTCAGATCGTTGGACTTTCGACCTGGTGTTTCCTGCAATAATTGCCTCCGAATGGCAGATTGGACGCCTAGAAAGGTCTTCGCGTCGCCAGCCGGATTTGCTTTCAGGAAGCTGCCATGCGGCCTTCTCCACGTCTTCGAACCGATGCGATAGTCTCGCAATTTGGACGGTGCCGGCGGCTTCTAGCGCTCGGAACGGAATTCAAGATTCGTGCGGTGAAAGATGATCAACGGCGATATGAGTCTGGCAGTTCTTTGGACAGACGCGGGCGCACGCTCCGCAGCCGATACAGCGGCCGGGATAATCAATGACCATGATGACCCGACTGAGTTCACCATTAAAGTCGTCCTCGCCATCGCAGGCACCGAGCATGTCGCCTGCTTCATCGATGCCGTAGGGATGCATGACCTCGCGTGAGCAGACCTTGAAGCAGCGACCGCAGCCAATGCAGGTCGCAGGGTTGATCGAATTCAAATATTCCGGCATCCATTGGGATCCGTCGCGAGTCACGCATGAGCTTGTCATAGATTCCTCCAATTTAGCGAGTTCTGCCGATGGCAAATGTGACAGCCGAAGGCCCCCCGATTGCCAGACAAAAACGAGTTGGCAGCTGTCTACAATCTTTGCCCAGCGCAGCCTCACCTTCGCTTCGATGTCTTTCGATCTTGTCGGAGATATTCTCGATCCCGGCGGCTTCCACGAAGGTCCGCGTGTCGCTTGTCTCGTCGTAGGTGGCAAATAGTCTGACCGATGCAAACCGCGCTGTCAGTCCCTTCATATCTTGCGTGACGATCGCAATTCGCAGAGCGCCTGCCGGCAGTTTCGGCCGCTGTTGCTGGAGTCTCCCATTGAAGAGTGAGAGGCGACGAATTGATCTCATTTGCGATTCCCGCCTGTCGGTTGGGTCAACTGGACCGTGGGTTCGGAGGGTGGTTGGCCTGAATGATGTTTGCGAGGTCAAAGATCACATCGCGGGTTCCCCGGTATAATATTGTAAGCTTTTGCTGGCTGCCGACGCGGTCGAAAATTGGCAAACCAAGCCGCATCAGCGGAACGCCGAGGCGTTTGGCAGCTTCCCGGCCGTGCGAGTGTGTGGCGATAAGATCGGCCGTTGCGGCGAGACTCTCCAGATCGCTGAGATCACCGACTTTGACGGTGTTCGCCGGTACCATCTCGAGTGCCTTCGAAGTGCCGGTCGTGGCGACTGCGACCGCAATTTCCGCACCCATGGCAGTAAAAAGATTGGAGAACTGGAAAAGCTGATCCGGCTCGGAGGCGATTGCGATCTTCTTGCCTGCCATATGGAAATGTCCGTCGAGCATCGCATCCTGCAGCTGCATTCGATTGCGGCGGACGTTGAGCGGCGCCTGTTTCCGTGACAGAGCGGCAAGCACGCGAATAAAGCGATCGACGTTCTCTAGGCCCGTTAGCGATCTAAACAGGACGTATGGGACGCGGGTCAGTCTCTGTAGCGCTTCAGCCGGTCGCCGCATATGCTCACCGATTGCGATACACTGCATCGCAGTACCAAGATCGCGGATTTCCTGCACTTTCGTGCCGCCATATGTGGTCGGCATCCATTCTTCGGGGATGGACCCGTCGAGCGCTCCCGACACATCGGGAAGGATAACCGGATCGAGCCCGAAGCTTACGGCCGTCTCGCGCAAATGTTCAATATCAGCAACTGTTAAGTTGCAGCCAGGCAAGATCGCGATCTTGCCTGCATCTCGATACTGCTTTTCAGGTCGTGTTATTGCCTCGATCATGGCGGTAACAGCTTTAGACCAACCTTCCTCTATGGCGCCGTCAAAGTCCGGCGTGTTGGCGAGTACCACTTCGGTGCCCACAAGTTCTATCGCCCGCTTGCGTTTTATGTTTTCGACGTCACCGGCGACATCCTCGTCGCGGGCCTCTACCGATGCGGTCGTGCATATCCCGATCAGTCGTGGTCTTGTGCGGGCTTTGAGGCTGAGAATTGCCTCTTCGAGACGATCCGCGCCGCCGACGATTATCGCGGTTTCGTTCATCGCCGTCGTTTGCAGCGGGATCGCTTCATTGAAATGCCTCACGAGCAGTGCGAGCGCGAAGCTCGTACATCCCTGGCTGCCATGGAGCAGAGGTATTGCGCCGTCGACGCCGAGAAAGGCGAAGGCAGCACCAAGCGGCTGAGACGACTTCAGGGGGTTGACCGCCGCCGACTTATTTTGAGATACGACGCGTGCCATAGTACGACCTCAACATTTTTTGCGAGTGATCTCGCGGTTTTGGTTCGACGCGCTTACGCTTCTCTTTTAGCTCGTTTTTAAACGACCAAGGCCGGCTCCCATGGCGCCGGCTCGCGCACCTGCGGCCACATCGGATTGTGGATTGCCAGGTCAATTTGTCGAGCAAGTTGCACCATTCCCTCATAGCCAGCGTAAGCGTGATGACGCTCCTGGTTGATGTCGAGCCAGGGCAGTTTTGCCTTTAGCGCTATATACTGGGTGCGTCCGCCCGACAGCATGATGTCAGCCTTTCTCTCGAGTAGAAGCGAGAAAAGTTCGCGCGGCGACATCGAATCGAACAGGAGGTTCTCCTCCTTCAGGGTCTGTTTCACTCGCTCTCTATCTTCGAGCGTCGATTTCTTGACTGATGTGCCGACGATCTCCATGCCGATCTCCATCAAGGCATGGACGACCGACCATGATTTCACGCCGCCTGTATTTAGAAGCACGCGCTTGCCCTCAAGGCGAGGTCGGTAGGCTTCCAGCCTCTTCCACACTTTTTCCTCTTCTTCCGCTACAAGGATTTCCGTGCGACGCAAAAGCGAGGGGTCGGCACCTTTCCTTACAAGCAGATCGGCGATCCGCCGGAGCGCCTCCGAGGTGCCGGAAATGCCATAGAAGGAGCCCTCAAAAAATGGAATGTCCCAGCGTTCCTGCATCTTACGTGCCAAAGCAACGAACGCTGTCGAACACACCGTCATCGCTGCGCGTGAGCGGTGGGCGGAGGCGACGTGCAGGTATCGCGCGTCTCCCGGGATACAGGCGCGGACGCGGATGCCGAGCTTATCCAAGAGCGGCTTCACCAGCCAGAACTCACCCGAGAGGTTAAATTCGCCGAGTATGTTGATATCGCAAACGCTTGGTTCATCGGCCTCCACGGTACCAATGACATGCTTTAGTAGCGCCTCGCCCGCTAGCTTGTTGCCGAGGTTCTTAGATCCGAGGAAGCCTGGCGCATTGACCGGCACCACTGGTAACGCAAATTCGTCCGACGCTCGCTTGCAAAGAACCTCGATGTCGTCGCCGATCATCGCCGTTATGCAGGTTGAATAGACGAAGATTGCCGCGGGCGCATACCCCTCCTTGATTTCCCGGATTGCTTTAAAGAGCTTCCGTTCACTGTGGCCCATTACGATGTCGATTTCCGTAAGATCAGTCGTGAAGCTCGTGCGCCAAAGTGTTGGACCTGACGAGGCAGTGCCACGGTTGTCCCAGGAATTTCCCTCGCAGGCGAGCGGTCCGTGAATCAGATGCGCGACATCGGTAATCGGCTGCAGTGCGACCTTGGCGCCGTCGAAAGCGCAACCGCCGACAGCCGTTCCCGGGGCCATTGGCCTCGCGCAATTCTTTCGGCGCGCCTTAGGACCCTTGCCGCCGCTCCTTTCACTCGCTAGCTCGTGGAAGGCATCTTTGATTTTGGCGTTGGGCGAGGACATTCGTCTGCCTTCATATCTGGTTTGAGAGATAGGCCGCCTGGCCGGCCGCCGCTCTTAGCGAGTGAGGTCATACGAATAGTCTGTCACACCGGCGTGCATTGTTTCGCGATCGAGGTTGTCGAAGATCTTGTCGAGGATCGCGGTCAAAAGACGCAGTCCGCCCTGGTAGCCCATGAGGGGGAATCGATGATGATGGTGCCGGTCAAAAATTGGAAACGTCAGCCGAACCAGTGGGGTACCGGTGTCCCGTTCGAGATACTTCCCATAAGAATTGCCTATCAGGAGATCCACGGGCTCAGTGAAAAGTAGCGAGCGCAGTGCCCAGAGATCTTTGCCTGGCCAAACCTGTGCATTCTTCCCGAAGGGCGAGGATGCGAGGAGTTCCTTCATCTCGTCCTCCCAAGCTGAGGTGCCGTTAGTGGCAAGGCAGTGGGTTGGCTCGCCGCCGGTTTCCATGATGAAGCGCGCCATCCCATAGACGAAATCTGGATCGCCGTAGATCGCGTATTTTTTTCCATACAGCCAAGCTTGGCTGTCCGCCATCGCGTCGATGAGTCGCCCGCGCTCCAGACGGATCACCTCGGGAATTTCTCTCGTGGAAATGTCAGATATCGCCATCAGGAGTTCGTCGGTAGCTTCGACGCCAAGAGGATAGCGGAAGGAGGTCGTCGCTTGTCCAACGGCTCTGCAGTAATCCAGCGTCTTGCGAGTGTTGTAATATTGCAGGGACAACGTCCCCTCCGCGTTCAACGCCGCCTTCACGTCATTGATTTTGGTCCCCCCGTCATACATACGAAAGTTACCATCGGAGGGGGTATCGAACTGATCTGATGCGTCCTGGATGAACATGTAAGTCACTTGCATCAAGTCGAGCAGGCGTTTTAATTCGCGATTGTTCCCAACGCAGAAGCCATCAAATCCAGGAATGATGTTAATAGAAGCGGTGGCTTCACTTCGCGCGGTGCCCTTCCAGAAATTCTCCAGCACACCTTTTACCATGCTGTCGTAGCCATCGACATGGCTGCCGACAAAGGCTGGTGTGTGGGCAAAGGGGACATCGAAATCGCGCGGGACCGAACCTTCACTTTTGGCATTTTCGATAAAACCATGCAGGTCATCTCCGATGACCTCTGCCATACATGTGGTCGACACCGCGATCATCTTCGGGTTATAGAGCTTGTACGTGTTGGCGAGACCGTCGACCATATTTTTCAGGCCACCAAAAACAGCCGCGTCTTCTGTCATCGATGACGAGACCACCGATGACGGCTCCTTGAAATGGCGCGATAGGTGCGATCTGTAGTAGGCAACGCAACCTTGGCTGCCATGGACGAACGACATCGTTCGCTCGAATCCCGCCGCTGCGAACACCGCACCGAGGGGCTGGCAGGCTTTGGCTGGATTGACGACAAGGGCTTGGCGGGCCAAGTTTTTCTCTCGGTATTCCCAGCTCTTCGTGAATTCGCGCTGGTCCGACACGACCTGATCCGGGTGTGGGCACTCGAATTTCAGCTTTTTTTTGGCCAACATCTTCCTGTATTCCGGCTCGCAGAATAGGGGCGCGTGGTCGAGAGTTTTCTCAGCTGACTGCGGCATAGGGTCACCTCTTTCGATCTGGCCGCGGCTCAAGGGCGGTCCAGAAACATGCGTCGTTTAAGCCGTTGCGCGTTTACGCGCGAACGCTATGTTCTCACCCAGCAACCGCCGCCAAAATGCGGTCATTTTTCCAGGGCGCGTCGTAGAGACCCCAAACTGGATTGTTGATGGCCATGTCCATGTCCCGAGCGAAAATTGCGAAGCCGTCATAACCGTGATACGGACCAGAATAGTCCCAGGAGTGCATCTGACGGAATGGAATGCCCATTTTCTGCACCGGGTATTTTTCTTTAACGCCGGACCCGACGAGATCGGGCCGAATTCCCTCAATGAATTTCTCAAGTTCATAGCCAGTCACATCGTCGTAGATCAGCGTGCCATCTTTTACATAATGGCCAGTGCGCTGATAGTCGTCGCCGTGACCGAATTCGTAACCGGTTCCTACGATTTCCATCCCGAGGTCCTCATAGGCGGTGACGACGTGACGAGGACGCAATCCCCCGACGTAGAGCATCACCCGTTTGCCGGAAAGGCGCTGCCAGTATTTGTCGATTACGGCCCAAACGAGGGGTTGGTATTTGGCTATGACCTTTTCGGCTTTTTCTTGGATCTCCGGCCCGAAGTGTTCGGCAATGTTGCGCAGCGAGGCATCGATTTGGGAGTGTCCAAAGAAATTATATTCCATCCAAGGGATGCCATATTTTTCCTCCATGTGCCTGGAGATGTAATTCATCGACCGATAGCAGTGAATGAGGTTGAGTGCCGCTCTCGGCGCGCGCTCCACTTCGGCGAGAGTTGCATCTCCGGACCAGTTGCCGACCACGCGCAATCCGATCTCCTCGAGCAGGATGCGTGAGGCCCATGCGTCGCCGCCAATGTTATAGTCGCCTATGACATTTACGTCGTAGGGACCTGGATCGAATTTTATGTCTTTCTTGTCGAAGACCCAATCTCGAATTGCGTCGTTGGCGATGTGGTGGCCAAGCGATTGCGACACGCCACGGAAGCCTTCGCAGCGTACTGGCACGACGGTCGTCGCGTGTTCTTTGGCCTTCTTTCGCGCTACGGCCTCAATATCGTCGCCAATCAGACCGATCGGACATTCCGATTGTAGGGTGATGCCATTGCTTAGCGGGAAAAGTTCAGCAATCTCATCGATGACCTTTTCCAGTTTCTTGTCACCACCGAAAACGATATCTTTTTCCTGAAAATCAGATGTAAATTGCATCGTCACGAATGTGTCGATGCCTGTCAGACCGACGTAATAGTTGCGACGTTGCGACCAGGAATATTGACCGCAACCCACAGGCCCGTGTGAAATGTGAACCATATCCTTGATTGGTCCCCAGACGACACCTTTTGAACCGGCATAGGCGCAGCCGCGTATCGTCATCACGCCTGGAACAGACTTGATGTTCGACTTTACCTCGCATTCGCTGATCGCGTTTGCGTCCGTTTCGCTCGTTGCAACGCTAAGGTGTTTACTGCGGCGCTTCGCTGCTTTGCCCGGATATTGCGACAGCACGTCTGCAATAAGCTTCGCATGGAAGTCACTGTCATTGTCGTATTTGAGGCTCATTGACACTACCCCTTAGAAAATCCGGATGTATCCTCACGGCGAAACCTCCCTCACGAGACGGCGGGCGCCTTGCGTGTCGCTGCGCGTCAGTGTGATCACTGGGCAGCTATCAACTTGGCATCCCTTGCTTGAAGTTCGGCAAGCATCTGCTCATCGGTTTTCATGATCCCGAAATCGAGCAGCATGTCCTCAAGTTCTTCCATGGTGATGGGGGTCGGGATGGTGCCTTTGCCCGAATTGTCATGTATTCTTTGGGCAAGTGTCCGGTACTCGGCCGCTTGCTGAGAGTCCGGCGCATATTGGATCACCGTCATCTTTCTAAGTTCTGCATGTTGGACAATGTTGTCGCGTGGCACGAAGTGGATGAGCTTGGAATTGAGTTTGGCAGCCAGCGCTTCGGCGAGGTCGAGTTCGCGGTCGGTCTGACGCTCGTTACAAATTAGGCCACCTAGGCGCACGCTGCCGCCTGCAGCATATTTCAGGATGCCCCTGGCGATATTGTTGGCGGCATAGAGTGCCATCATTTCGCCGGACATGACGATGTAGATTTCCTGAGCTTTGTTTTCACGGATCGGCATCGCGAAGCCGCCGCACACAACGTCACCGAGCACGTCATAAGACACGTAGTCGACATCGTTGTAGGCGCCGTTCTCTTCGAGAAAGTTGATCGACGTGATAACGCCGCGTCCCGCGCATCCGACGCCTGGCTCCGGGCCGCCAGACTCCACGCATTTGATACCTTTATAGCCTACCTTGAGCACGTCTTCGAGTTCAAGATCTTCAACCGAACCTCTCGTTGCTGCGAGATCAAGAACCGTATCCTGGGCCTTCGAGTTCAAGATCAGGCGCGTAGAATCGGCCTTAGGGTCACAGCCGACGATGAGGATCTTCTGCCCATGGTCCACAAGGGCGGCTAGTGTGTTTTGGGACGTAGTGGACTTGCCAATTCCGCCCTTTCCATAGAATGCAATTTGACGCAGAGCTGCCATGTCTGGCGTTCCTTCATGTGTTCGAGGCGGTGCGGTTATCCTGCAACGCGGATGCCGAGGCCGTCCCGCGGCCTCGCAATAGCTCTCAAGATTCGTGCCAAGCGGGCCGATTGAGCTGACGAACAATAATTCGCTGCGATTCCAGTTATGTGGACGTAAAATACGGGATTGAGAACAAGAACGCTTGTCACGTAACCGACAAAGGTGATGACAATGTCGAAATAGATTGTCACCGTCTAAGGGCTAATGAATGGTGGCCCTTTGTGCAATATCTGACCAACCGACAGGATGTCTCTTTTTGGGTAGCTTCTAGAACTATTGTTAGAGCAGCTGCTATCCCATCACCAGACCGGCCGTAACGAATTCTGATCGCCCCCGTAAAGAGTTGTCTTCGGTGAATATTGATGATGATCATGCCATCTAAGCTCGACTGCGCTACGGCGAGTGGGCTACTTGACAAGGAAGACGTCACTCGCGCCTCGACTGGTCCCCTACATAAGGCTAACTTCCTGCTCTGCTGTCGGTCATGATAGTGGCAGTGATGTCAATGAAGCTCTCGCCCCTGCTCACGCGGTCAGCAATCATGACCACTCGACGATGAAGAAGTGAACCGCGCCGGGTTTGCCGGAGGCTCCAACTTCTGAGAAAGTGGAGCCGATATGAGCAAGACAACGAACAAGTTTTCACCGGAAGTCCGCGCCCGAGCCGTGCGGATGGTTTTGGATCACGAAGGCGAGCATTCCTCGCGATGGGCGGCGGTGTCCTCAATCGCCGCCAAGATCGGCTGCACTGCGCAGACGCTCAATGAGTGGGTGAAGAAGGCCGAAGTGGACAATGGTTCCCGGCCTGGGCTCCCAAGCGACGTCGCCGAGAGGATGAAGGCGCTGGAGCGAGAGAACCGTGAGCTTCGGCAGGCCAACGAGATTTTGCGCAAGGCGTCAGCATATTTCGCGATGGCGGAGCTCGACCGCCCATTGAAGCGATGATCTCGTTCATCGACGAACACCGCGCAGTGTTCGGGGTCGAGCCGATCTGCAGGCTGCTGCCGATTGCCCCATCAACCTACTACGAGAACGTGGCCAAGCGTGTGGATGTGGATCGTCTATCGATCCGCGCCCGCAGGGATATAAGCCTGAAGATCGAGATACGTCGTGTCTTCGAGCAGAACTACCGCGTCTATGGCGTTCGGAAGGTCTGGCGGCAGTTGAAGCGAGAAGGCTTCGATGTCGCCCGCTGCACCGTCACTCGGCTTATGAGGTCGATGAGCCTGCAAGGTATCATTCGGGGAAAGCCGATCCGCACGACGTTCCCCGACAGAACGGCTCCGAGGGTAATCCTCCCGGGCATTAAAGGGGTTCAAAAGTAGAATTTTCTCGGCAAGATGCTCGAGGAGATTTTGATGAAGAAGAGCCGATTTAGCGAAGCCCAGATCATGTCGGTGTTACGCCAGGCGGAGGGTGGGATGCCTGTTCCTGACCTGTGCCGCGAACATGGCATCAGCACCGCGTCGTTTTACAAGTGGCGTGCGAAGTATGGCGGGATGGACGCCTCCATGGTGAGCCAGATGAAGGCGCTGGAAGAAGAGAACCGCCGCCTGAAGCGGATGTATGCGGATTTGAGCATGCAAGCCGATCTGTTGAAGGAGGCTCTTGGAAAAAAATGACGCGGCCATCTCAGCGCCGGGAGCTGGCCGAGAAAGCAGTGGCGAAACGCGGTGTGAGTATCGCGCTGGCGTGCCGGACGTTTGGCGTCAGCGAAACCTGTTACCGGTATAGCCCACAACGCAATGTCGACAACGAGCAGATTGCCGATCTGTTGCTTGGGCTTGTGAAGATAAAGAAGACGTGGGGTTTTGGCCTCTGCTTCCTGCACCTGCGCAATGTTCAGGGGTATCGCTGGAACCACAAGCGGGTCTACCGCATCTACCGGGAGCTTGAGCTGAATCTGCGGATCAAGCCTCGCCGGCGGCTGAAGCGCGAGAAGCCGGATGAATTGGCAGTTCCGGCTGCGCCGAATATGGTCTGGTCGATGGATTTCATGGCCGACCGTCTCGCAGACGGTCGCCAGTTCAGGCTTCTGAACGTGTTGGACGACTTCAACCGCGAGGGCTTGGGCATTGAAGTCGACTTCTCGCTACCCGCCGAAAGGGTCGTGCGCAGTCTCAACCAGATCATCGAATGGCGGGGCAAGCCGCTGGCGATCAGGGTTGATAACGGCCCGGAATACGTCAGCGGCACGCTCATGGAATGGGCTGAAACACGGGGAATTGCCCTGAATTACATTCAGCCAGGCAAACCGCAACAGAACGCCTATGTCGAGCGCTACAATCGAACCGTTCGGCATGAATGGCTTGATCTGTATATTTTTGACAGCATAACGGAGGTGCAGGAGATCGCCACAGAGTGGCTTTGGACATATAACCATGAACGGCCCAACATGGGCATTGGCGGCGTCACACCCGCTCAGAAACTGAAAATGGCCGCGTAAATTCTACAGTCAAACCCCGTTAAAACGGGGAGGATTACCCTACGACGAACTGTGCGCTCATTACCGCATGACGCCGACGCGCAACAACAAGGGCGTCGCGCACGAGAACGGCTCGATCGAAAGTTCCCACGGCCATCTCAAGAAAGCGATCCGCGATGCTCTGCTGATGCGCGGAACCAGGGACTTTGGCGATCTCGTCTCCTACCGCGCGTTCATCGACGAGATCGTCAGCCGCCGCAATGCCACGCATGGCAAGCGCATCGATGCCGAGCGTCCGCATCTGCAGGCGCTTCCCGATCGTCGCACCACCGACTTCGAGGAAATCATCGTTACCGTATCGAGCACCGGCGGCTTCGCCTTGCGCAAGGTCTTCTACACCGTACCTTCCCGTTTGATCGGCCACCGGCTACGGGTACGTCTGTTCGATGATCGCCTCGACGTCTTCATCGGCGGCACGCATCTGCTGACGTTGCCCCGAGGCCGCGCCCATGCGAATGGCAAGCACGATCAGGTCGTCAACTATCACCACGTCATTCATTCCCTGCGCAAAAAGCCGATGGCACTTTTAGGGCTCGTTTATCGCGACAAACTCTTTCCCCGGCCGGAATATCGAAGGACTTTCGACGCTCTCATCCAGCAACTGCCCGAGCGGCAGGCTTGCAAGATCACCGTCGAACTGCTGGCGCTGGCGCATGATCGCGGGTGCGAACGTGAACTGGCCGAGGAGCTTGCCAGGACGCTCAACGCCCGCAAACTGCCTGACCTGGCGGCCTTGAGAGCGGTCTTTGGCCCGGACCCGGACCAGTTGCCGATCGTTCGTGTCCAACTCGCATCGCTCGATGGCTATGAAGCTCTAATCGGCGCGGCCTATGCGGGAGAGATCGCGTGAAGAGTATCCACACAGTCGACGAAGCCCGCCTCGGCATCATGCTCAACGAACTGAGGCTGCCGACGATCAAGACGCTCTGGCAGCAATTTGCCGAGCAGGCCGATCGGGAAGGATGGCCTGCCGCCCGTTTCCTCTCGGCCATCGCCGAGCATGAATTGGCCGAACGGGCACATCGCAGGATCGAAAGACACCTCGCCGAGGCCCACCTGCCACCCGGAAAGACGCTCGACAGCTTCGCCTTCGACGCTGTGCCCATGGTCTCCAAGGCCCAGGTCATGGCGATTGCAGCCGGCGATAGTTGGCTCGCCAAAGGAGCCAATATCCTGATGTTCGGCCCGCCCGGCGGCGGAAAGAGCCACCTTGCCGCGGCCATCGGCCTCGCGCTGATCGAGAACGGCTGGCGCGTGCTCTTCACCCGCACGACCGACCTCGTCCAGAAGCTTCAGGTCGCGCGCCGCGAACTCCAGCTCGAAGCCGCCATCGCAAAGCTCGACAAGTTCGATCTGCTCGTCCTCGACGACCTGGCCTACGTCACCAAGGACCAGGCCGAAACGAGCGTGCTCTTCGAACTCATCTCCGCAAGATATGAGCGGCGTTCCATCATGATCACCGCCAATCAGCCCTTTGGAGAATGGAACCGCGTCTTTCCGGACCCAGCCATGACGCTTGCCGCGGTGGACCGACTTGTTCATCACGCAACGATCTTCGAGATGAATGTCGAAAGCTACCGGCGACGTTCCGCCATGGAAGCCAAACGCCAGCGTGGCAGGCCAGCGTCATTCGCGACAATCAAAGGCACCTCACAGTTTGTCGCGGAGCGGCAATCAGAACACGACGAAACTCTTGCCAGCGACAATCAGCATGATACCTTCATCCCGACCGCGACATAAGAATCTCATCCAGATTGTCGCTCGCGTCTCATCCTGATCGTCGCGCTATACCGTCGGTTAAAACGAAGGACTGGCTGCGTGGCGATCTCTTTTCGACCTTCCAGCGCGGGAATATGCACGTCCCCGGATTCTTTCCTCATTCGGCCCGCATACCGGCACTCGCCCGCCTGGAGCAGGTCCCGGAGAAAGACGGAACATGGGTTGGAGGGTTATCGGCGTTGCAACAGATGAGGAAGCTGCGAAGGCCGAGGCTAGTCTAGAGCTCCACCTGTGCATGTGGCTCACGGCAAAGTTCCCTCATTAACGCGGCTGGCGCACCAGCAAGAAGCGAACGATCTGACAAAGGAGAACGAAATGAATGCCGCTGGACAATCATTGATCGATCGCATCTGGGCGGCGATAGAGGCGAAGGATTGGAAGACGGCACTTTCGTTACTACAAGATGGCATCAGTGTTATGCCGGAGAGCCTCTACCTATTCCAGTTATATGGTAAGCGGGTAGGTCACCCCACGTATCTTTAGGGCCGCTGAACGGTCATTCTCTAGCATGAGTCATGCGGAGAAACCTATGAGCGACAGTGTGAATCATCATCGAACATTCGAGGTCCTGACGGCGGAGCCGGTGCAGTCTCGACGCAAGCCACGTCATTGGTCGGACGAAGAGAAGGCACAGCTTGTCGCCGAGGCACTCTCGCCGGGGGCCAATGTGTCGGCGATTGCGCGGTCTCAGGGATTGGACCCGTCGCAGCTCTATGCCTGGCGTCGTAAGGCGCTCTCGTCGGGAATGGTCGCGCCACTGACGGAGGGAGCGCGCGCGCCAGTCAAGTTCACGCGCTTTGAGGCGGTGGCCGGTTCGATGGTGGAGATCGTCGTGGGCGATGTTGTGGTGCGCGTCGGCGGCGATGTTGATGCCGATCACCTGACCAAGATACTCCGGGTGGTCCGCACGGCATGATCGCTTCCGGTGTGGTGGTTTACGTGTCGTGCCAGCCGGTCGACTTCCGCAAGGGGGCCGCGTCTTTGATGGCGCTGGTCCGAGATGGCGGTCTCGACCCGTTCAATGGCTCGCTTTACGTGTTCCGGTCGAAGCGGTCGGACCGTGTTCGCATTGTCTGGTGGGACGGCTCAGGCGTCTGCCTCTATTCGAAAACCCTGGAAGAGCAAGGCTTTTGCTGGCCGGGTATATCGGCGGCGCGGATGCGTCTCGACCATTCGCAACTGATGGCGCTTCTGGCGGGGCTCGATTGGAAAAAGATCCGACCGGCCAAGATCAGGCGGCCGTTGTTGACGGGCTGAAACCGGCCTGCGGCAAGATGAATCATGTGGCTGTAATGATTGGGAAAGCGGCTGTTCTTGTGCTCTATTGCCTCCATGGATTTGCCCGTTTCCGACCTGCCAGACGACGTCGATGCGCTGAAAGCGATGATCCTTGCGATGGCGCGCGAGCAGGCTGCGAACGAGACCCGGCTTGCAGCCGCGGCGGCAGAGGTCGAGCGGCTGAAGGCCGTCGAAGTGAGCGCCAACGAACGGATCGCCAACCTCACGGCGATCCTGAAGGTTTTGCAGCGCACGCAACATGGCAAGCGATCCGAGCGGCTGCGCCTGGCCGTCAATGACGAACAGGTTTCCTTTGCGTTCGAGGAGGTCGAGACCGGCCTTGCGGCAATCCAGAGCGAACTCCACCGCGCGACCGGGGACAAGCCGAAGCGCGCGCCGCGTCCGCGCAAGGGCTTTGCCGCTCATCTCGAACGCATCGAGGAGGTTATCGAGCCGGAAATCCCGGCCGACTGCGCGGGGCTGGAAAAGGTTCTGATCGGCGAGGATCGCTCCGAGCGGCTGGACGTGGTGCCGCCGAAGTTCCGGGTGATCGTGACGCGCCGCCCCAAATACGCTTTCCGGGGCCGCGACGGTGTAGTTCAGGCCCTGGCGCCGGCACACCTTATCGAAAGCGGCCTGCCGACGGAGCGGCTGCTCGCCTATATCGCCGTGTCGAAATACGCCGACGGACTTCCGCTTTACCGGCAGGAGGCGATCTATGTGCGCGATGGCGTCGAGGTCAGCCGGTCGTTGATGGCGCAGTGGATGGGGCATCTGGGCTTCGAATTGCAGATGGTCGCCGATTATATCCTCGACCGGGTCAAGGAGGGCGAAAGGGTCTTCGCCGACGAGACGACCTTGCCCACGCTTGCCCCCGGTTCCGGGAAAACCACCAAGGCCTGGCTGTGGGCCTACGCACGCGATGATCGACCCTACGGTGGAACCAGTCCGCCGATGGTTGCCTATCGCTTTGAGGACAGCCGGGGCGGCGATTGCGTGGCGCGTCATCTCGCCGGATTCAGCGGCATCCTGCAGGTTGACGGCTACTCAGCCTATACCAGCCTGGCCAAGACGCGGGCCAAAACCGGCAGCAATGAACCCATCCAGCTCGCAGGCTGCTGGGCACACCTGCGGCGCAAGTTTTACGATCTGCACATCAGCGGAGTCTCTCAGGCCGCAACGGAATCGATCGTCGCCATGACCGAGTTGTGGAAGTTCGAGGACGAAGTCCGCGGCAAGAATGCCGAGAGCCGCGCGGCGCGACGCCAGGAAGAATCCGCGGCCATCGTCGCCAGCCTCTTCGAGCTCTGGGAAAAGGAGCTTGGCAAGGTCTCGGGAAAATCCAAAACCGCCGAGGCGATCCGCTATGCGCTCACCCGGCGAGAGGCGCTGGAACGCTTTCTCACGGACGGTCGCATCGAGATCGACTCCAACATCGTCGAACGGGCGATCAGGCCCCAAACGATTACGAGAAAGAACAGTCTATTCGCCGGCAGCGAGGGCGGTGGACGAACCTGGGCGACGGTGGCCACCTTATTGCAAACGGCCAAAATGAATGGCGTCGATCCGCTCGACTGGCTCTCGCAGACCTTGACCCGCATTGCTCAAGGCTGGCCAGCATCCGAAATCGAAGCGCTCATGCCCTGGAACTTCAAGCCTGACGTTATCGGCTGACCGCTTACGTTATATGCAGACATATTGATTGACGAATTGCAAGACATGGAGGCCGGCTGCCTGATGCTACGCAAATTTGTCCGCCTTGCAATTGAGAAGGACTCAAAAGACTGGCTTCTTGGAGCGATGCATCAACTCTTTGACTCATCGCATGACTACTCGCGATTTCCATCTGGTGAACGGTTATCGATGGGCAAGGCGCTCTGCGAGCACATCCTGACACTGTGCCAGTGGCAAAATGCCCACTCAAGAGCGGAGTATTATCGGGCCATGGCCTACTTCTTCCATGAGGTCGGCAACAACGTAAGCGGTCAGCCGATAACGTCAGGCTTGAAGTTCCAGGGCATGAGCGCTTCGATTTCGGATGCTGGCCAGCCTTGAGCAATGCGGGTCAAGGTCTGCGAGAGCCAGTCGAGCGGATCGACGCCATTCATTTTGGCCGTTTGCAATAAGGTGGCCACCGTCGCCCAGGTTCGTCCACCGCCCTCGCTGCCGGCGAATAGACTGTTCTTTCTCGTAATCGTTTGGGGCCTGATCGCCCGTTCGACGATGTTGGAGTCGATCTCGATGCGACCGTCCGTGAGAAAGCGTTCCAGCGCCTCTCGCCGGGTGAGCGCATAGCGGATCGCCTCGGCGGTTTTGGATTTTCCCGAGACCTTGCCAAGCTCCTTTTCCCAGAGCTCGAAGAGGCTGGCGACGATGGCCGCGGATTCTTCCTGGCGTCGCGCCGCGCGGCTCTCGGCATTCTTGCCGCGGACTTCGTCCTCGAACTTCCACAACTCGGTCATGGCGACGATCGATTCCGTTGCGGCCTGAGAGACTCCGCTGATGTGCAGATCGTAAAACTTGCGCCGCAGGTGTGCCCAGCAGCCTGCGAGCTGGATGGGTTCATTGCTGCCGGTTTTGGCCCGCGTCTTGGCCAGGCTGGTATAGGCTGAGTAGCCGTCAACCTGCAGGATGCCGCTGAATCCGGCGAGATGACGCGCCACGCAATCGCCGCCCCGGCTGTCCTCAAAGCGATAGGCAACCATCGGCGGACTGGTTCCACCGTAGGGTCGATCATCGCGTGCGTAGGCCCACAGCCAGGCCTTGGTGGTTTTCCCGGAACCGGGGGCAAGCGTGGGCAAGGTCGTCTCGTCGGCGAAGACCCTTTCGCCCTCCTTGACCCGGTCGAGGATATAATCGGCGACCATCTGCAATTCGAAGCCCAGATGCCCCATCCACTGCGCCATCAACGACCGGCTGACCTCGACGCCATCGCGCACATAGATCGCCTCCTGCCGGTAAAGCGGAAGTCCGTCGGCGTATTTCGACACGGCGATATAGGCGAGCAGCCGCTCCGTCGGCAGGCCGCTTTCGATAAGGTGTGCCGGCGCCAGGGCCTGAACTACACCGTCGCGGCCCCGGAAAGCGTATTTGGGGCGGCGCGTCACGATCACCCGGAACTTCGGCGGCACCACGTCCAGCCGCTCGGAGCGATCCTCGCCGATCAGAACCTTTTCCAGCCCCGCGCAGTCGGCCGGGATTTCCGGCTCGATAACCTCCTCGATGCGTTCGAGATGAGCGGCAAAGCCCTTGCGCGGACGCGGCGCGCGCTTCGGCTTGTCCCCGGTCGCGCGGTGGAGTTCGCTCTGGATTGCCGCAAGGCCGGTCTCGACCTCCTCGAACGCAAAGGAAACCTGTTCGTCATTGACGGCCAGGCGCAGCCGCTCGGATCGCTTGCCATGTTGCGTGCGCTGCAAAACCTTCAGGATCGCCGTGAGGTTGGCGATCCGTTCGTTGGCGCTCACTTCGACGGCCTTCAGCCGCTCGACCTCTGCCGCCGCGGCTGCAAGCCGGGTCTCGTTCGCAGCCTGCTCGCGCGCCATCGCAAGGATCATCGCTTTCAGCGCATCGACGTCGTCTGGCAGGTCGGAAACGGGCAAATCCATGGAGGCAATAGAGCACAAGAACAGCCGCTTTCCCAATCATTACAGCCACATGATTCATCTTGCCGCAGGCCGGTTTCAGCCCGTCAACAACGGCCGCCTGATCTTGGCCGGTCGGATCTTTTTCCAATCGAGCCCCGCCAGAAGCGCCATCAGTTGCGAATGGTCGAGACGCATCCGCGCCGCCGATATACCCGGCCAGCAAAAGCCTTGCTCTTCCAGGGTTTTCGAATAGAGGCAGACGCCTGAGCCGTCCCACCAGACAATGCGAACACGGTCCGACCGCTTCGACCGGAACACGTAAAGCGAGCCATTGAACGGGTCGAGACCGCCATCTCGGACCAGCGCCATCAAAGACGCGGCCCCCTTGCGGAAGTCGACCGGCTGGCACGACACGTAAACCACCACACCGGAAGCGATCATGCCGTGCGGACCACCCGGAGTATCTTGGTCAGGTGATCGGCATCAACATCGCCGCCGACGCGCACCACAACATCGCCCACGACGATCTCCACCATCGAACCGGCCACCGCCTCAAAGCGCGTGAACTTGACTGGCGCGCGCGCTCCCTCCGTCAGTGGCGCGACCATTCCCGACGAGAGCGCCTTACGACGCCAGGCATAGAGCTGCGACGGGTCCAATCCCTGAGACCGCGCAATCGCCGACACATTGGCCCCCGGCGAGAGTGCCTCGGCGACAAGCTGTGCCTTCTCTTCGTCCGACCAATGACGTGGCTTGCGTCGAGACTGCACCGGCTCCGCCGTCAGGACCTCGAATGTTCGATGATGATTCACACTGTCGCTCATAGGTTTCTCCGCATGACTCATGCTAGAGAATGACCGTTCAGCGGCCCTAAAGATACGTGGGGTGACCTACCCGCTTACGCAACAACATCGTTGCAGTGGAGTTGTTCGAAATGACTGTGACTTTGGTAAAGGGGTTGCCCATCCAAGACGAAGTGAAGAAGCTAGCCCGATTGCTGAAGACACTAGCCGAGTACAAGTGCCACGAGTTCGCGCGGAGCTGCTTCAATAGGGTGGAAAGAGGCGATGCCATGCCGACCGGCCACCACGCCGATAGTTTTGACAGATTTTGGTGGCTGGCGAAGGCAAGCGTGGTGACTTCTGGTGACGAACCGCGATCGATAAACAACGACTGAATGCTTTGGTAGCCCCTCCTTCGCCGATTCAAAGTGATCACGGCAAAAAGATAAACGACTCGCACATGAGTTCCACGCGCCGCAATCGGTTAACCGTTTATAGGAGCCACGATGTACGACATTGTCACGACAATTTGCCGGTTCAGCGACATGCCTGCATTTCTCGGCCCATATTTGGGCGCCTAAATAGCTGGCATAGCAGTGAATAATATGGGTCGTCTATAAAGAAGCTGACTGGCACGAAACTTGAGAGAATTGGGCCGGACGACGAAGGTTGCAAGTCATCGCCGTTGAGCCGAGGCGGGATTCCGATCGGACCCTAGCTCGGACAGCAGACCGAAATTACAGCGTTTAAAAAGGAGTAAGATCGTGTTCGCTGACAACAACTCCAACTCGCTTTCTGTGTTCGAAAATCTCGAATCGAACGTGAGGTCGTATTCGCGATCCTTTCCTACCGTATTTAGGAGGGGCGTCGGAGCCATTATCGAGGACGAGAAGGGCTGCAAATACATCGACTTTCTCTCCGGCGCGGGTGCTCTCAACTACGGTCACAACGATCCCGAGTTGATAAATGCCATGGTAGAATACACGAAATCGAGTGCAATAATCCATGGATTGGACATGGCTACGTCAGCTAAACGACAGTTTATGGAGTTTTTCAATGCCACTATTTTACGCCCGCGTGGTTTGAAATATAAGTTTCAATTCCCCGGCCCGACCGGCGCTAATGCCGTGGAGGCGGCCTTGAAGCTCGCACGCAAAGTCACTGGACGGCATAACATAATTTCATTCACCAACGGCTTTCATGGAGTGAGCTTGGGCGCGCTTTCGGTGACGGGTAATCGTTACTACCGCGATGCGGCAGGCCTTCCTCCAGCCGGCGCCGTATTCATGCCCTATGACGGCTACTTCGGGCCTGAAACAGACACGTCGGAGTACCTGGACAAAGTGTTTTCGGATGCAAGCAGCGGCATAGATCTCCCAGCAGCCATCATTTTGGAAACCGTTCAAGGCGAGGGGGGCATAAACGTCGCGAGCGAGAAGTGGCTGCGGTCGGTCGAGCGAATTTGCAGAAAGAACGACATTCTCCTCATCGTTGACGACATTCAAGCAGGATGTGGGAGAACCGGCGGTTTCTTCAGCTTTGAGTTCGCCGGTATATCGCCCGACATAATCGTTCTCTCGAAGTCGCTGAGTGGCATTGGGCTGCCGCTGTCTCTTTTGCTGCTCAAGCCGGAGTTGGACGTATGGCAGCCGGCAGAACACATCGGAACGTTCCGGGGCAACAACCTTGCGCTCGTGACAGCGACGGGCGCCTTGAGAAAGTTCTGGGCAAATGAAAATCTATCTGACGATGTCATGGAAAAAGGAAGTATCATGAGGGAGCGCCTGTGGCAGATCGCGCAAAGCACCCAAAATCACAATCTATCCGTCCGCGGAAGAGGCCTGATGCTGGCGCTCGACTGTGCTGTAGGCAATGTGGCCGAAAGGATCGTTCGCAAAGCCTTTGATGAGGGGCTTGTGGTAGAGAGATGCGGTGCAGAGGACCAAGTTATCAAGTTTCTTCCACCTCTGACGATCGATGCGCAAACGCTTCAACGTGGTCTGGACATTCTGGACCTGTCTGTCCACGCGAGCGTCTGACTCTAACAGCCGAAAATCGGACAGGCTCAATGCATGGTCAGCGACATGACTTCCTTCGAAAGCGCGTAGGCCTACGGTTGCGGAACTAATGTTACTGAGGGGCCGGACTTGAAGCAGAAGATGCTCATCGCCGGCGGCGGCGCCTGGCAGTTGGCTCGCAGGCCCCATGTTTAACCTAGAGGCCCAGGAAGGTCCTGCATCTCGCGCAAGGTTCATGAAGAGCTCCGACCCGTGGCTTAGTCGAAGCCCCCTGGTACTTCACTCAAATTTAGGAGGTAACGATGAGCGACCCTGTTGGCATTTATATTGATCATCAGATGACCGTTGCCAATCCCCCAAGTAAAGAAGCTCGAATATATTCGCCGTTGGCTGCGAAGAAGGTAGACAGCGCAGCGGAGATTGGACTGCCGGTGAGTATAGGCCGTAGACGCCGGCGGCATGCGTGTCCGATTACGCCGCAACGCCGACGGGGTGACCAAACAGACGACTCATCTGTTGGGCGAAATGCCCCTCTAGCGATCTTCGCCGCAAACACTGGTGGAATAGGAGAAGTGACATGCACGGAAACGTGACGACGCTCGATGTATCAAAATATATCTGCGCGACAAACGAGTTGGCACGCCGATCCGGTCTCAGCATTACGATGGGCGAAGACTTTGAGGAATATGTGGGGATCACCAGCAAAATTCCCGGAAAGCGGCCCACGTATCCTAACTTCCGTCCAGATTGTTCCGATCTTTTCCCTGGAAAAGCTTTTTGGATTGTCGGGCGAGACAGGGAAGGAACCGTCGCACATGTCCAAGCAATGCGCGTCGACGATCTACGTGAAACGAACCTAGCAGAGCACCTCGAGTCGCTAAAATCCTGCTTCAAGGATCCTGACTTGAAAGCGGGACAATACTCCTCGTGTCGCTGCTACGCACCGAGTGCTCGAGGAATAACCGGCGTTGTAGCATATCGTGGCGATCTGTGGCTGCGGGAAGACTTTAGGGGCCGCGGCCTCATGAGTTATATTGGTCACATCGCATTCGGATTGGCATGGGCTAAATGGGCGCCCGATTTCATTTATTCGCTGGTTGCCGACTGGTATGTGGCAAAAGGGGTCCTTGGTCGTTCTGGTTACGTGAACCGAGAGCAGCATGGGTCGGTCCTGCGCCTCGATGCTGAGGGCATCGATGATGATGATTGGCTCCTTTGGATGACGCGAGACCAAGTGCTGCAAATGATTTCGTCAACCTTGGAGACTGACAACCGCTAATTTGTCTGTGGTGCGTGGCCGCGCTCGGCGCTCGGTTTGCCCCCAAAGCGACAGACAGCTTAGTGATGTGCGTTCCCGGTCGTAAGGCATCGATCAAGACCAAGGCAATTCTTAGAGGGTCGAGGTTATCAAGCATGACCTTATCCCATGGTTTATCAGTCGGTGAAGGCAATTGTTGCCTGTTTGCTTGTGGCCCAGAGGGATCAGGCTTTCCTCCCGCCGATAATTGACTCCGGGCCAAACCATGCCGCGAGGTAGGCCTCCTGTAGAGTTTGTCTACTTCAAAACACAACGCTGTTGGCCTGCCTCCATGCTTTTATGCCCTAAACAGTTGATAAATAAATGGCAATTTCGTCTGAGGCGCGTTCGACGCTGTTGGCACGATATTCGCAACGAAAGAAGCGGCGACGTCAACAGGCACTTCTGTGGCGTCCTTCAATCGGTGGAACGAATCGATATGGATAAGGGTGGCATAGAGTGTGTTCCTAGCCTCTCTGCACGCGAGAAAGAATCTCTCCTGTGGATAGCGCAGGGAAGACATCGTGGGAAACGGCGGTGATCATGGGGACTTCTGAAAATACGGTCGCTTTTCATGTGAAGAACTGCCTACGAAAACTGGATGTTCGAACTAGAACGGCCGCCGTCGCGACGGCAACGCGATTCGGACTCCTGGAGCTATAGCGAGCACTACTTTTGCATGGCCTGGCACGTTCCTACCTCGTAGGCTTCGATACTCGCCAGAGCCTGTACATAGGGTGCAATCGAAACCGTGGAGGTCAACGCCATTGGCCAAAAGAGCGCTTATTCTGGTTGAGGGCCATAGAACTATTGGCCATCTGTACGTGAAAGAAGCCCGGCGTTTGGGTCTTTACCCAATCACGCTTTCTGCTGACCCAACTCAGTATGCCTATCTCGAGGCGGAAGGCACTGAGGTCATCCCAGTCGCCACAGACAATGTCCAGGCTCTGCTTCATGAATGTTCACTACTGCGTTCAACCCATGAAATCGCTGGCATAACGGGCTTCTCGGGACTTGACGAGTCGATTTATGTGACAGTCAGCGAACTCTGCCGGCATTTCCGTCTGCCGGGGCCGGACCCTGCTTCGATCGATCGATGCAACGACAAATTCAATCAACGTCAGTTGCTCAAAAAGGCAGGCATTCCAATGCCCGCTTATCGCTTAGCAATGGATGCAAAGGAGGTAGAATACGCAGCCGCAGAGATCGGCCTACCTGTAGTTCTAAAGCCTGCTGAAGGAAGCGGCAGCAGTGGCGTTCGATTGTGCCGCGATGTCGCCGAATTGGCCGCTCATACGAGCTATCTGCTGGGCGGGGAACACACATGGCGGTCCACGCCGAGGATACTAGTCGAGGAATTCGCAAGGGGAACTTTTTTCAGTGCTAACTTAATGGGGAGCGAAGTCGTAGCAATCGGTGCTTCAGAATTCGGCCCTCCACCGAACTTCGTCTTCCATGAGACTGTCTTTCCGGCCCCTATGACTGATGAGGAATTTAATCGCGTGGTCGATCTGTCCCTGCGCTGTTTGGAAGGTCTCGGGCTTGGCTGGGGACCGACAAACGTTGAATTCCGATGGACAAAGCAGGGGCCCGTGGTGATTGAAGTCAATCCGCGTCTTGCCGGTGGCGCCAGTCCTCGGCTGGTTCAGCTCTCTTGCGGTACCGACCTCATACGCGAGCATATAAAGGTTGTTATCGGTCAGGAATGGGATTTGCGCAGCAGGCATTCGTGCACTGCAATTGTACGGCATCTAGTTCCCGTTAGCGATGGTACCTTAGATTGGATTAGGGGCGGCGCCCGGGCGGCTTCTATCCAGGGTGTAGCCGATGTGAAGTTCCATGTAAAACCTAACGCCCGGATCATCAGGAGAGGCGATTATACAGATACTCTTGGACATGTCATCGCCGCGTCACCCAACCTCGCTTTGACGCAGGAGATCCTCCAGCGGGCCGTTGACGAAGTCACTTGGTCAATCACACCATTTCGAACAGACGTCGAATAGGGGGGCTCCTCCCGCCAGCGGCTGATGCGGGAGGAACTTGTATTGATGTGACTCATAACAGAGGGACTCGTTGATGACGCTGTCGTTAATCACCATCACGGAAGCTAAAGCATACGAACGGTGCCGGTTCCCCCATTTCCCTACTCGGCCACCCTGGCTGCGCGGCACCTCAAACTCCGCCGCTTGTGCGAGGGAACGTTTAATGGGTGCGAGCCATCTCGACTGCATGTGGCAACGCTTGGCCGGCGGCAAGGCTCTTAGCCGTATTGGCACTTTTGTGGGCCACAAGCGGATGCGTCCCTACCCAATCCTGTAGGTTTCGGCCTGCACTCGAGATTGATATTGCTGAATTTAGGAAAGTAGATTTGCGTCGACAGCGCCAGCCGGCGCTGCACCGTCAAATCAATAATGTTGACCTTGCTGAAGCGTGTCGTCAGTCCGTCGACGGGAGATTGCCGCTGATATTCCTCGCCAACATCGCTGGTGGGGAAGAGGAGCAGAAGAGGGACCAAGTCAATGCCAACGTTGAGCTCAAGTCCGACAGCCAAGAAGATTGCTGCCAATGCGATCAAGCCTCGTGCCCAAGGCCTCTACGCTCTACGCAACGAGCGTGATGCCTGCGGCTTCGGCTTCGTCGCGAATATAAAGGGCGAGAGGTCGCACCAGAACGTCATGGATGGTCTGGGTATGCTCAAGAGACTGATGCATCGGGGGGCTGTCGGTGCCGATCCGCTGGTGGGTGACGGTGCCGGGATCCTGGTGCAGATTCCCGACCGATTCTTCCGCGAAGAGATGGCCGAGAAGGGCATCACTCTGCCGCCGGTCGGCGAATATGGCGTCGGCCATATCTTCATGCCGCGCGATGAAAAGCAGATCGAGCACCTCAAGAAGGTGATCAAGGACGTGATCACCAAGGAAGGTCAGGTGTTCATCGGCTTTCGTGACGTGCCGGTCGATAATTCCTCGCTCTCCAAGGCGCCGGCCATTGCCGCGACCGAGCCGCATCATGTGCAGGTCTTCATCGGGGCCGGTGAGGATGCCGAAAACAACGACGAGTTCGAGCGCCGGCTGTTCAAGCTGAGCAAGGTAATCTCCCACGGCATCAATGACGAGTGCGACGGCAAGGAGAGCAATTTCTATCTGGTATCGTTGTCGTCGGCGACGGTGGTCTACAAGGGCATGTTCCTGGCCGATCAAGTCGATGCCTATTACAAGGACCTGTCTGATCCGCGCTTCGAAAGCGCGGTCGCCCTGGTGCACCAGCGCTTCTCGACCAACAGCTTACCGTCGTGGAAGCTTGCGCATCCCTACAGCATGGTCGCCCATAACGGCGAGATCAACACGCTGAGCGGCAACGTCAACTGGATGGCGGCGCGCCGCCAGGCCTCGGTCTCCTCGCCGCTGTTCGGCGAGGATATCTCCAAGCTCTGGCCGATCTTCGAAGAGGGGCAGTCCGACACCGCCTCTCTCAACGACACACTCGAATTCCTGGTGCGCGGCGGCTATCCGCTAGCGCATGCGATGATGATGCTTATCCCGGAACCCTGGGCCGGCAACCAGTCGATGGCCGCCGAACGCAAGGCCTTCTACGAATATCATGCGGCGCTGATGGAACCATGGGACGGACCGACTGCCATCGCCTTCACCGACGGCAAGCAGATCGGCGCCATGCTCGACCGCAACGGCCTGCGGCCGGCGCGCTACCTCGTCACCGATGACGACCGCGTCATCTTGGCGTCCGAAGCCGGCGTGCTGCCGGTTCCGGAGGAGAAGATCATCCAGAAGGGGCGCCTGCAGCCGGGCAAGATGCTGCTGATCGACATGGTAGAACGCCGCATCATCTCCGACGACGAGGTGAAGTCGCAGCTCGCGACGGCGCATCCTTATCGCAGCTGGCTCGGCCGCACCCAGCTGATCCTCGAAGACCTGAAGCCGGTGGAGCCGCGGACGCTGCGCCGCGACGTGTCGCTGCTCGACCGCCAGCGGGCCTTTGGCTACACGCTCGAGGACCTGGCGATGGTCTTGAAGCCAATGGTCATTGACGGCGAAGAGGCTCTCGGTTCGATGGGCATGGATACGCCAATCTCGGCGATGTCGGAAAAGCCGAAGCTGCTCTACACCTATTTCAAGCAGAGATTCGCGCAAGTGACCAACCCGCCGATCGACCCGATCCGCGAGGAACTGGTGATGAGCCTAGATTCCTTCGTCGGGCCGCGGCCGAACATTCTCGACCATGAGAGGGCGGCGAACGCCAAGTGGCTCAAGGTTCGCCAACCGATCCTGACCAATGGCGATCTCGAAAAAATCCGTTCGACCGACCGTTTCGACACCAAGACGGTCGATTTCACCTATGATATCGAGTGTGGTGCCGAAGGTATGCCCGAAATGCTCGACCGGCTCTGCGAGTGCGCGGAAGCCGCCGTCAAGGGGGGCTGCAACATCATCGTGCTCTCCGACCGCCAGATTGGCCCGGACCGGATCGCCATTCCCGCATTGCTCGCCACAGCTGCCGTGCATCACCATCTGATCCGCAAGGGGCTGCGCACCTCGGTCGGTCTCATCGTCGAGACCGGAGACTCGCGCGAGATCCATTATTTCTGCCTGCTCGCCGGCTACGGCGCCGAGGCGATCAACCCCTATCTTGCCTTCGACACGCTGCTCGACATGCATGCCAAGGGTGAGTTCCCGAAGGAAGTGGATGCCTCCAAGGTCGTCTACCGCTACATCAAGGCGGTCGGCAAAGGCATCCTCAAGGTCATGTCGAAGATGGGTATTTCGACCTACCAGTCCTATTGCGGCGCGCAGATCTTCGATGCGGTCGGCCTGTCGTCGGAACTGATCGACGAGTATTTCTTCGGCACCGTGACGAGGATCGAAGGCGTCGGCCTCGAAGCGATCGCCGCAGAAACCGTCGCCCGCCATAATGCGGCCTTCGGCACTAATCCGCTGCTGGCGACGACGCTCGATATCGGCGGCGAATATGCCCAAAAAATAGGCGGGGAAAGCCATGCCTGGACGCAGGATGCGGCCGTCGTCCTCAAGAATGCCGCGCGCGGCAATGACGAGGACCTTTACCAGGAATTCGCCGAGATGGTGAACAACTCGGCGCTGCGCATGAACACGATCCGCGGTCTCTTCAAGATGAAGAGCGCCGAGGCGATCGGCCGCAAACCGGTGTCGATCGACGAGGTCGAGCCGGCGTCGAATATCGTCAAGCGTTTCTCGACGGGGGCGATGTCCTTCGGCTCGATTTCCAGGGAGGCGCATACGACGCTGGCGATCGCCATGAACCGGATCGGCGGCAAGTCCAACACCGGCGAGGGCGGCGAGGAATCCGACCGCTATATGCCGCTCTCCGACGGTTCGATGAACCCGGAACGATCGGCGATCAAGCAGATCGCCTCGGGCCGCTTCGGCGTCACCACCGAATATCTCGTTAATGCCGATGTGCTGCAGATCAAGGTGGCGCAAGGCGCCAAGCCGGGCGAAGGCGGCCAGTTGCCCGGAGACAAGGTGGATGCGACCATTGCCAAGACCCGCCATTCGAAGCAGGGTGTCGGCTTGATCTCGCCGCCGCCGCACCACGACATCTATTCGATCGAAGATCTAGCCCAGCTGATCTACGATCTGAAGAACGTCAACCCGACTGCCGATGTTTCGGTCAAGCTGGTCTCGGAAGTCGGCGTCGGCACGGTTGCTGCTGGCGTCGCCAAGGCGCGCGCCGACCACATTACTCTTTCGGGCTCCGACGGCGGTACGGGTGCTTCGTCGCTGACTTCGCTCAAACATGCCGGCAGCCCCTGGGAAATCGGCCTTGCCGAGACCCAGCAGAAGCTGGTGCTGAACGGATTGCGTTCGCGCGTCGCCCTGCAGGTGGACGGCGGCCTGAAGACCGGCCGCGACGTCATCATCGGGGCGCTGCTTGGAGCCGACGAGTTCGGCTTTGCCACCGCACCGCTGATTGCCGCTGGCTGCACCATGTGTCGCAAGTGCCATCTCAACACCTGTCCGGTGGGCCTGGCGACCCAGGACCCGGTGCGGCGCAAGCGCTTCAAGGGTACGCCGGAACACGTCATCAACTACTTCTTCTTCGTTGCCAATGAAGTGCGCGAAATCCTCGCCTCGCTGGGGTTCACTCGGCTTGACCAGATCATCGGCGCCTCGGAGCTGCTGGAGAAGGACGAGATGCTGGCGCACTGGAAGGCAAAGGGTCTCGACTTCAGCCGTATCTTCCACAAGGTCGACGCTCCCAAGGAAGAGACCTTGTGGACGAGCCGGCAGCAACACCCGATCGACGATATTCTCGACCGCGTGCTGATCGAGCAGGCTCAGCCGGCACTGACGGTCAAGACGCCCGTCGCGTTCGAAGTCGACATCAAGAACGTCAACCGGTCTGTGGGCGCGATGCTTTCCGGCGAGGTCGCCAAGCGTTATCGCCATTGCGGATTGAAGGAAGACACGATCAACGTGACACTTCGCGGCACGGCGGGCCAGAGCTTTGGCGCCTTCCTGGCGCACGGTGTCACCTTCAACCTGATCGGCGATGGCAACGACTATGTCGGCAAGGGGCTTTCGGGCGGCAAGATCATCATCCGGCCGCCAGAGAATTCGCGGATCGTCGCCGAAAACTCGATCATTGTAGGCAACACCGTGCTTTACGGCGCGACCGAGGGCGAGTGCTATTTCCGCGGCGTGGCGGGCGAACGGTTCGCCGTGCGCAATTCCGGTGCGATCGCCATCGTCGAAGGTGTCGGCGACCATGGCTGCGAATACATGACCGGCGGCGTCGTCGTCGTGCTCGGCGCCACGGGCCGCAATTTCGCGGCCGGCATGTCCGGCGGTGTCGCCTACGTGCTCGATGAGACCGGCGATTTCGCCAGCCGCTGCAACATGGCGATGGTCGAACTCGAGCCGGTGCCCGAGGAGGATGACATGCTGGAGAAGCTGCATCATCACGGCGGCGATCTCATGCACAAGCGACGCGTCGACGTCTCAGGCGACATGACCCGCTACGACGAGGAGCGCCTCTACCAGCTGATTTCCAACCATCTGCACTATACCGGCTCGGCCCGCGCCACTGAGATACTCGACAACTGGGCCGACTACCGTCCGAAGTTCCGAAAGTGCATTCCGCGAGGCCAAGGTCGCTTGCTGGTGAAGAGGAAAAACGAGTGAATGGAACTGGCAGCGACAAAATCGTTTGGTTTTGTCCGACAATGTCGGCCAAAAATATTGCCACAGAAATGTTATCTGCCTGTTTTATAACAGTTTTCGGTTTGGCATCGAACTTGCGAAATTGATTGGCACACGGCAACAGGAGAAATCGCCCTGACATTGAGCCTATTGAAAATGCTCCCGCTCCAACGGGTTGAGCTGACTTCTGATCAACGCGGCGAAGGACCAAACATGGATCCCCTAAAAAGACTACTCAAGCTTATCAAAGACAACGACGTCCAAGAAATCTACTTCCGCGTCACCGACATGGACGGCAACGTGAAACACATGACACACGACGTCAAAGTAATTGACTCGGACGCAATGACTGAAGGTTTCGACGGTTCGTCCTTTCCCGGCTGGAAAGAGATCAACGAGTCCGACATGGTCCTCATTCCAGATCTCACGACCGCCCAGATGGACCCGTTCCTTTCGGTGCCCACGCTGACGATCATCTGCAACGTTTTCGAACCTGTCACGGGTGAGCGCTACAACCGCGACCCACGCGGTATAGCCGAAAGGGCTGAGACTTACTCGCGGTCGACTGGAATTGCCGACACGGTGTATGTGGGTGCCGAGCCGGAATTCTTCGTCTTCGACGACGTCAAGTACCAGACCGACCCCTACAACACCGGCTTCAAGCTCGATTCCGTAGAGCTGCCGATCAACGGTGATAAGTCTTACGAAGAAGGTAATCTCGGCCACCGCATCCAAACCAAGGCCGGCTATATGTCAACGCCGCCCCAGGATTCTGGTCAAGAAATGCGCAGCGACATGTCAGCACACATAAGAGCGATGGGCGTGACAGTGGAAAAGCACCATCACGAAGTGGCTCCTGCCCAGCACGAGATCAGCACGAAGTTCAACACCCTCGTTCGCAGCGCCGACGAGGTGCAGATCTTCAAATACTGCGTCCGCAATGTCGCTGATCGTTACGGCAAGACGGCGACATTCATGCCGAAGCCGGTCATTGGCGTGAATGGCTCGGGCATGCACGTGCACATGTCGTTGTGGAATGGTGACAAGCCGACCTTTGCCGGCGACGAATATGCCGGTCTCTCCGAGAGCTGCCTCTACTACATCGGCGGCATCATCAAACATGCCAAGGCAATCAATGCCTTCACCAACCCGTCGACAAATTCCTACAAGCGTCTTGTCCCGGGTTACGAAGCACCTGTGTTGCTTGCCTATTCGGCCCGCAATCGCTCGGCCGCGTGCCGCATTCCGTTCGGCTCCAACCCGAAGGCAAAGCGTGTGGAAGTCCGCTTCCCGGATCCTGCCGCCAACCCCTATCTCGCCTTCGCGGCCATCCAGATGGCCGGCCTCGATGGTATCCTGAACAAGATCGATCCCGGCCCAGCGATCGACAAAGACCTCTACGAACTGCCGCAGTGCGAAAAGGCAAAAATTCCAACCGTCTGCGGATCGCTGTCCGAGGCTCTTGAGAGTCTCAGCAACGACCGCGCCTTCCTCACGGCCGGTGGTGTCTTCGACGACGATTTCATCGACAACTATATCAAGATGAAAATGGACGAGGTCACTCTCTTAGAGACAACCCCGAACCCGGTTGAGTTCCAGATGTACTACTCCGTCTAACGTCAGAAAGGAGCGTAACATTCGGCGACTCATCAGATTGAGATTACACAATCACATGACAACCTAATTTAATGGAGCTGCCCATGTTCGTCTCAAAAGTTGATAAAAAGAACTTTCAGTCAGAAGTTCTGGAATCCGAAAAACCTGTTCTGGTCGATTTCTGGGGCGATAGGTGCCCCCCCTGCAAGATAATCGCTCGCGTTCTCGAAGAACTCGCCGTCGAGCTCGAAGGAAAGGTCAAATTCGCCAAGCTGAATGTCATTCAGAACCAAGAACTCGCCGCTCAGTTGGGTGTGAGGGTTATTCCGACCCTTTGGATCTTCAAGCACGGCGAGGTTGCCGATAAGCTGGTCGGTGCAAGACAGAAGTCCGATATTTCTAACTGGAGTTGCCCCTTAAAAACCGGACAGGATCAGGTTTCTGTTTGACGGTTTAAGAACTCACGAGGCGAGCGATACCCCAATGCCTTATGCGGGTGAAGGGTATTGTAGTGTTCGAACCATGAGGGCAGTTGCGCGATGACGGTTATAGCGTCCGGTAAGGGGTTCACCGAGACGTAATCGCGCTTAAAGGTTTTGACGAAGGCCTCGGCCATTCCGTTGGACTGAGGGCTGCGAACGGGCGTTGAACACGGCTCCATGCCGATATCGATGAGCAGCGATCTGGTGTCCTTTGCGATGAAGCAGGAGCCGTTGTCAGTCAGCCATTCGATTGGCTTTGGAAGGGTGTTGATGAGACCGAAGCGGTTCTCAACGGCGGTGATGACAAGGTCCTGGACGTCCTCGCTCTTAATGCCCTCGGTTGTCGCGACATGGGCAATGGCCTCGCGATCACAGCAGTCGAGAGCGAAGGCAACGCGGACCTTCTCCTTGTTGTCGCAGCCGATTTCGAAGCCGTCTGAACACCAACGCAGATTGGATTGCTCGACGGCGACGCGGCCATCGTGGCGACGGGTGTCAATTGCACCGGTGTGGCGCTGAAGAAGCATGCCGTGAACCTTCATCACCCGGTAGACGCGTTTGGCATTTGGCCATGTGCGGTTTTCGCTGCGGGCTTTACGGCAAAGGATCGCGTGAACCCGCCGATATCCGTAGGTCGGCATGTCGTCGATGATCGTCTTGATCTCATCCAGCAGTTCCTGATCGGCGAGCGGCGGCCGCCCTCGGGATTTTGAAGGGCGTTGCTTCACACGTTCGGCGATGTTGGATCGGGCGACACCCAGGGTTTCGCACACCGCCGTCATCGCGAACCGTCCTTCGGCAACGAGAGCGAGCGCAACAGGTGTTTTTTTGACCCTGATGCTATCTCAAGCGCTTCCTTGAGGATTTCGCCTTCCATCGTCTTTTTGCCGAGGGAGGCGCTGCAGCTCTTTCACCTGGTTTTGAAGTGCCCTGTATTCGGATGCCGGGACGACCTCTTCCTGTGATGCCGTCGCCGTCAGCGCACCCTGCGCCGCTAGTTTGCGCCAGGCGAACAACTGGTTCGGCTGAATGCCATGCCGTCGGGCAACGATGCTGACCGTGACGTCAGGCTCGTAGGTCTCCTGGACTATCGCGAGCTTTTCCGCTGTCGACCAGCGACGGCGGCGCTCCGGGCCGGACAGCACTTCTATCTTAGGTATGTGACTGGTCATAATGGGCACATTACTCCTAACACTTAACAAGTGGGAGATCGTGTCCGGGGATTTAGGGGGCCACTACACTAACTGGATTCTGAACGCCGTCTGAGGTGAGTGATATCGACCAACTGCTATGAGAAAAGGGGCGGGGCGACCGGTCGTTTTTTATTGCGATCGCCATTTCGAAGGTGCCATTGTCGGCTAGCTGTAGGCTTTGAGGTTGTCCATCCTGAGTGAATATTAGGAGACTGGAGTTGCTACACCTCGATTTTCCAGGATCACTCCGAATGAACATCTGGACAATGACAGACAGACACGGCTGCATCGAGAGGAAATGGCTCTGGCCGTTGCCTCGGCGACCGCTACCATAGACGGCATCGTTAGGGGTTCATCCATTGAGGACATTATGAGGGTCATCGTTCTAGGCGCCGGTATTGTTGGCGTCACCTCCGCATATCAGCTCGCAAAAGACGGTCACACAGTCACCGTTGTCGACCGGCAGAAAGGTCCGGGACTTGAGACAAGCTTTGCTAATGCAGGCGAAGTCTCGTTCGGATATTGCTCACCTTGGGCAGCGCCAGGAATTCCGATGAAGGCTTTGAAATGGCTGTTCATGGAACATGCGCTGCTGATCCTGCGGCCAAAGATCGATGGCGCCATGCTGTCATGGCTCGTAAAGATGCTCGCAAACTGCACTACCGAGCGCTATGCTATCAACAAGAGCCGCATGCTGCGTCTGGCTGACTACAGTCGTATCTCCCTTGCTGCCCTGCGCAACGAGACTGCCATCGAATACGACCAACGTATGCAGGGCACGCTACAGCTCTTCCGCACGCAGGCACAGCTCGATGCCTCCGCCAAGGACGTCAAGGCGCTTGCAGCCGACGGCATTCCCTACGAGGTACTCGATCGTGACGGGTGCGTTCGCACTGAGCCGGCGCTCGCGCATGTCCGCGATAAGATCACCGGCGGTCTGCTGACGCCAAAGGACGAAACTGGCGACTGCTTCAAGTTCACCGATGCGCTTGCTAACGAGGCCGAGCAGCTCGGCGTCCGGTTTTCCTGGAGTACGGAGATTAACGGCTTGGATGTCGAGGCCGGTCGTGTGCGTGGCGTTGTGACGAAATCGGGATCCCTGCCGGCAGATGCGGTTGTTGTGGCACTTGGCAGCTACTCTCCGTTGCTACTCAAGCGCCACGGAATCAAGCTCCCAGTTCAACCGGTCAAGGGCTACTCACTGACTATCCCTATCACTGACTCCTCGCGGGCGCCGGAATCGACGATCATGGACGAAACTTATAAGATCGCGATCACGCGTCTTGGCGACCGTATCCGCGTGGGGGGCATGGCAGAAATCTCCGGCTATTCGAACGACCTCGGCCTAGCCCGCCGGAGCACCCTCGAGCATTCCGTCATGGATCTTTTTCCCGGTGGTGATGCAAAAGAGGCTACATTCTGGTCGGGTCTTCGCCCGATGACGCCGGATGGAACGCCGGTGATTGGTCCCACCAAGATCGCGGGCCTCTTCCTCAACACCGGACACGGCACACTCGGCTGGACGATGAGTTCTGGCTCGGCCCGCGTCATCGCTGATCTCGTGTCCGGACGGAAGCCCGAAATCGATGCAACTGACCTGGCGATTTGCCGGTACGCCTAAACCACAGTCACAAACCTCATGGAGGATGAAACTTTGATCGAACAAATTTCCACGACCAACGCTCCTGGAGCAGTTGGCCCATATTCACAAGCAATCAAGGTAGGCGATCTGCTCTTCGTTTCGGGCCAACTGCCAATTGATCCGGCCACAGGCGAATTCAATTCCGCAAACGCCGTAGAGCAGGCCGAGCAGTGCCTGAGAAACCTTCAGGCAATCGGGAGGGCCGCCGGTACTGAACTGTCGAAGACAGTGAAGACGACTGTGTTGCTCACCGACCTTGGTGACTTCGCTGACGTCAATCGCATTTACGCGAGCTTCTTCTCACCCCCCTTTCCCGCTCGCGCATGCTACGAGGTAAAGGCCCTTCCGAAAGGCGCGAAGGTCGAGATCGAAGCTGTCATTTCCCTCATTTGATCGAATGCGACAGCCAAGGCACGAACCGGAGCCATGATCGTCATCGCTCCGGTTTTGCTGTTCCGCACGAACGGACATACACATGTGGGAAGACGAAGTCAGATTCCTAAAGGCGGAAGTTGATGAGCTTTGCCGCGCGATGCGGGCCGGAGACCTTAGGGCCGTAGGTTTCGTCCAGCGAAATTATATATCGTACGGCCTTTCGCGAGTCGCGCGATATATCTCGACCGGCTAAGCAAGATCGAAAACACGCCAACCCCGCTGGTCTGTCAGCATTCGTTTCCCGCCGCATCGCGCGGCAAATTAGCCCGCGTCCCCAATCGGGACGCATGGCCCTTCCTCATACGCCACAGAGAGAGCCATGACTAGATTTGTACTTACCGTCACCTGCCAATCAACACGCGGCATCGTCGCTGCCGTGTCCGGATTTCTGGCGGAAATGGATTGCAACATCATCGATAGCTCGCAGTTCGACGATCTCGGAACAGGACGCTTCTTCATGAGGATTTCGTTCATTTCGGAGGAAGGAAAAACGATCGAAGATCTGTCAGCTGGCCTTAAGCCCATCGCCGACAAATTCAAAATGGAAAGCCAGCTTCACGATCACTCGCAGCGCATGAAGGTCCTGCTCATGGTTTCTCGTTTTGGGCACTGCTTGAATGACTTGCTTTATCGCTGGCGCATAGGCGCGCTTCCGATTGACCTCGTAGGCGTTGTCTCGAACCACTTTGATTATCAGAAACTCGTTGTAAATCACGACATACCCTTCCACCATATTCCAGTGACGAGGGAAAATAAGCCTCATGCCGAAGCAAAGATCATGGAGATCGCGGAGGCGGGGTCCACAGAACTCGTTGTTCTAGCTCGCTATATGCAAGTTCTTTCGGACAAGATGTGCGAGCGTATGTCCGGCCGCATCATCAATATTCATCATTCTTTTCTACCAAGCTTCAAAGGTGCAAATCCTTATAAGCAGGCTTACCAACGCGGTGTGAAGTTGATCGGAGCAACGGCTCATTACGTCACTGCAGACCTCGACGAAGGCCCGATCATTGAGCAGGATACGGTTCGGATAACCCACGCGCAGTCCCCCGACGACTATGTTTCGCTGGGGCGTGACGTCGAAGCTCAGGTTCTTGCGCGCTCTATTCACGCTCACATTCACCACAGAGTTTTCTTGAATGGAAGCCGAACCGTCGTTTTTCCTCCAAGCCCGGGCTCCTACGCATCCGAGAGAATGGGATAAGCTGAATTGAGTATTTCCAGAATATCGCGCGTCAAATTGGCGATCAGGAGGAGCGGTCGGTTCCAATAGTTGTAGATGTATGCATATTTATGTCGCTGTAGGCCGGATATCCTGCTGCATCGCCGCGACATTAAGAGGCGCGAGGTTCAGCAGTGATCTGACCCTTCAAAATGGACCAGTTTTAGCAGCCGAGCTACTTCAGGCGAGGCCAACCACCCTTCAAAAGATCAAACGAGAAGCCGTCCGACAGCACCGCCTGAACCACCACGACAAAGCGGATTAAATCAACCAGTAGACCGAGCCGAAAACTCCGACCTTCCAAAGTCCGAAAAGTCTCAAATCATTCGACGACGGACAGCTTCGCCACTTGAGCGTATAGCTGACCGGTATCCATTGAATTGCCTTCAATCAGAATGGGACCCCTTTTCCATTTGCTGTAACTCCTATTACGCCAGATGTCCTGGCGGAGGTATCAGTTGACTGCCCATGCTCGATAGCTCGAGCTCTTCGTCTAGTAGCGAGGAGACGTAGCAGGACGCATAAATGTAGCCGGTCGTGCGCTCGACGTGATCCTCTATGCCGCGTTTAATCATAGCCGTTGCTATCTCTTGCTGTTCCGCCGGAGTGGAAAAGCGGCGCTGGCGTTGTCTGAACTGTTCTACGTGCCTAGTTTCTAACCCGAAATCCTGAAGGGCCGCGGCGATATCGTCATAGCTGAATGGGCGCATTGCAAAGGAGACGACCCACGGGCGTGATGCTGCCGTTGCCTTGTACACCCGTGCAAACGTCCGCGCTGTGACGTAACCCACACAGCCCGTGCTGATGATGATGTCCGCGCCCGCAATGTCACAACTTTCTCGGATGGTTAGCTCACGGTCTTCCAGATCGGCAGAGATGCCGACTTGCAACAAGCCCACATCAAGCGCGTAGCGAACAGCCCTCAACGATGTGTCGAGCCCGACAAACTGGGTGTCATAGCGGAGCCCGCGATTGCGAAAGAAGGCGAGATGCTCCATTAAGTCGAGGCGGGACAGTGGTCCACAGGGTTCCAGATAGGCAGCATACAGATCGTCCAAACTGAGATTAGTGCGTAGTAGGGCTGCGTTGATACCATAGGAGCAACCGATGTCGATGATCTTTAAGTTGGTTCTGTTCCTGACGCGTCGATATTCCGCGAGGATCCTTTCGAATACCGGTTTGGCGCGATCTGGGATCACATAATCCAGGCTCAGATGCGCGCGAAAATAGGCGTGGGGCCACCTTTGATTATAGGCCGCCGAGAAATCGTGCTTGACCCCGTTGATGCTGCTGCTCATTTCACTTGCGAGATCCATTTTTTCGTTCACCCTTTACTCGAATGCCGGCCGGCAATTGCCGCTACCTGTCAGTGAGTTCAAGACTCGTGCCAACTGGAAAAAAGTATTCACGGATCAATTTTGTAAATGGTCTCAATGGCTTGATTGACAGTGGTGTGAAGGCCAGTTCGAACAGCAACGTGTCACGAGCCCAACAAAGCCGACAATAGGTGCAGCACAATGGCCGCTGAGAGTGTCGGCTCTGCCCCAAGCCACAATCGCTAATTTAAGTTGATCGGCATAAGCATAGTCAGCGTTTTTGGGCGGGGCTTGGCACGCGCTCCCCAGTTGCTTCGCGGCCTGTGCACATCAGCAGAAGAGCTTACGCTCCATTTCCGTAAGCCGTTTTCCGCCGTCTGGCGTGACAACGATGGTTTCACTAAACGGCAGGCCGAGTGCCGACGTATACATGTGAAAGACTTGATTTTCTTGGAGCTGCCAGTCACTGTTGGGTAGGAATACACGGGTAAAATCACTTGTCCGCGGAGGGCACTTAAGCCCGAGCGTGTACCCGGTGATACCCGTGTAACTGTCGCGCAGGCCTGCTGCCAAAGCCCCCTCTCGCATAACGCGATCGACGTCCCGTGCATTAGCGCCGGGCCTCATGAGGTGAAACTGCTCGTCCTGGATCCGGATCATCGTTTCGGCGGTCAGCATTTGCTGATCAGTTGGCTTACCCACGACTTTGGGGCGCATCAACCGCGCGGTGTATCCGCGAAAGTGGGGGACTGGCTCTACAAACACGATGTCACCCTCTGCTAAAACGCGCCCATTGAATGACGCGTGAAACGACGTTGTAGGCCCGCATGAGAGGACGGCAACTTGCGCGTTGTCCGCGCCGCAGCGCCACGCTTCACTCGTCATTGCCGTGAAGACTTCGCGCTCGTTCACCCCCGCGTGAGCCACGTTGAAGGCGGCCGCCGCTGCTCGGTCGCAAATTTCGGCGGCAACCTTCAGGCAGGCGATTTCCAGCGGCGATTTGATTAGTCGCATTTCCCACATGACTTTAGAAAAATCGATGAACTTGGCTGTTGGAAGGAGGGTCTCGAGTTCCGCTGCTCGGTTGATTGTGAGGAAATGACTATCACGTTCGATGCCAATGACTGTGGCTCCGAAACCGCGGGATTTGATGGTATCTGCTACGACTTGGATTGGATTCTCACTATCGGAGAAACATACGCAATCGCTGAACCGACTCAACTCGCTGAAGCTTGGAGCATCTATGCTGCGGATGACCGCGACAGGCTCTTGGTGGAGGGGAACAAGCAGCGCTTGGTACATGGCGGCAGTCGACCAGAACCCACTGAAATATGCCCTGTGCTCGGATTGATCTATAATAAGCAGCTCAACCCGCCGGTCAGCCATGACGTTGCGCAATGCAGCTAGGCGAGAGTGATACTCATCGATAGAAAAAGGCGGAGGACGAGCGGAAGATGTGTCATCAAGCCATTCCCTGGCGGCCCATTCAGTTTGCGATGTATCGAACTGATGCGAGACCACAGATGGTTCAGCCAATGTAGCTCTTCCTATGGACATCTATTGTCTCCAGCAGGTGAAGTTTGAGCGTGTCTTCTTGGTCCGTATCAAAAACAAAGGAGCGCAGGCTTGATGATTCCGATATCGCTATCGATCGTGATCTCAGTTCCAAACGACTTCGATAGCTCCTGGAGACGCTCCAGAATTCGGCTTGCCTGCTGGCCAACAGCGAGCCGAGGAACACCGCGATTTGCAAATCTGCGCGCGTGTCCGAGTTCGATCGGGTAGAGCCGCAATTCCGCAAGCCGGTTGTCCTCAAACCGGCTCAGTGCAATAACGCTCTCGTAAAAGATCGGATCGGAAAAGCCAGCATCCGTCTCGTAACCTTCGGCCATCTCTGCCAAAGTTACGTCTGCATCGGTGTCGGTTCGAGGGTCCTTTCGGTACGCCTCGAACATATCCGCGCCTACCGGCGTCCGAAGGTCGTCCATGATAAAGTTCCCGACGCTGTAGAGGATCGGCCTGTCCTTGTAGATCTCGATGCCTCTTAGCTGGTGGGGCCCATGCACGATATATGCGTCGGCCCCAGCATCAATCATTCGACGTGCAAATGCTTGTTCATAATCGGGAGGCTGTTGGCTCCAATTGCCGGGCTCATGCCCGTGATTGGTGACGATGCAGAAATCAGCGAACTGCTTTCCCTGACGAGTGTTGCGCTCAATATTGGCGACGTCGGCTGGATTGGGGAAATAGCTATAGCCGGCCTCCTCGCCCGCCTTGTATGTCGTGCCAGCGAGGGTGAGTCGGTTTGGATCGATATGATCCGACTTATAGTTGGGCAATGCATCGCGGACTTGGCGCAAGTTCTCCAGCATGGCCGAAGGGACGACTATACTTTGTTCTAAACGAAGAGAATTAAGACCCGGTCTGCCCGGTGCCTCGCCGGCCGGATCGCACGCGCGGGACATCGGTGTAAACGTTGAAGCAAATGACACCAACGCCACCCGACCCGACGGGGTCTCCAGGAAACGCGCCGCACCGGCTTGTGCAAGATTTTCGCCAACTCCTGCATATTTAATACCGTTCTGATCAAGTGCCCGACACGTCTCACGCATGCCCTCGACACCCCATTCGAATGTGTGGTTGTTGGCGTAGCTCATCAAATTAAAACCCATGGCTTTCAGGTCAGGTCCGAGCTCCGGCAAGCTGATGTGGTAAGCACCTCCATGCTCAGCCTGAGGGAACCCTTTGAACGATCGAATGTCAAAGATATTGGTTTCCATATTTCCGAAAGTGACATCAGCCTTCTGAAGGATCTCAGCGATCTCGCTGAACCCTGGATGTTGACCCGTCGTTAGCGCTCGCGTCACGATGAGGTCACCGACTGCCACCATGGTAAACCCATCCACCACGTTGGTGGCGGTGGATCCAATCAAGTCATAGCCATCATCTTGGGGCGCTGAATGTTTCTCCATCGTCCTTTTCCCTTCTATTTTGGGCCTGGAATGGATCGTCGGGGATGCGTGAGCACCGGAAACCGAGGCGTTAAACAGGATATAGTCTCCGTCGTAACTGCGGAATCGCACGGTTTGGCTGTCATACGGGCGCTACATGTTGCCATTGAGATGGATCCCTCCTCTACTCGTATTCCCCATCATAGGTGTTGGCGAGGGTAAAAGTCATCACGTGTTCTGGAAGAGCGGGAATGGTGTTATATTCCACGAAATCAAGTCGGCGGCTTGCTGAAGTAGCGCCGCCGTCTGATCACGGCTGGGCGAAGCACCGATGACATGCCCCATCAAATCTCGGTAATCGCCTTTTCTCACAATTGGCGTGTTTGGATGAATATACATCTTGACCTCGGCGACGCCCGGTATAGCGGCCGCCCGATTGGCGCCCTCGATTTTCTCGAGCATTCCGTCGCGATCAGGAACCAGGAACCGCGCGGACGCCGTGCGCGAATGGCGTGCGCGTAGATCGCATTCTTCGCCGATGACTAGCTTGATGTGCTCATCGACCAGGTCGATGCCATAAGCCAGATGAATCAGTTGGGGATCGGGCGTGCCAGCTAGACGCGGATTGACTTCAATGACGACCGGACCACGCTTGGTCCACCGGAATTCAATGTTCGTTGGCCCCCAGCCAAGGCCAAGAGCGCGTAAACAGCTCAGCGAAATATCGATGATACGTGCATGCTCCTCATCAGTCAGCGGGGCCGGGAAGCTGTACTCGCGATAGACGAAATGTGGTGGGGGGCCGAAGTCGCCGGTGCCTATCCCTACGACACGACCTCCCATCAAATCAGCGGTGAAGTATTGGCCTTGTGCAAACTCTTCGACCAGTATCCGCGGCGGAGACTGCCAGATGTGTCTTCCACCCAAGAGATGCCGTGTATGTTCGGCTACCTCGTCGACGGTGCGGCAAATTTGTACACCGCTGCTGCCGCTACCGACGACAGGCTTTATCACCACCGGCAGGCCGATTTCTACGGCAGCGCTTTCTACCTCCGTCGCATTCGTTGCCATGCGATAGTAAGGCATGGCAACGCCGGCTTGCGCAAGAAGCTGACGTTGAACGAACTTATCATGGCATTGTTCAATGGATGCGGGGTCGGGGCCTGGCAGACCGAAATGGCGGCAGAGCTTGCCAACTGTTACATAGACCGACTCATCAAGGCCCGAAAAGCCAGTGATGCCAGCAATGGCATGGGTCAGTTTGAGTCGTGAATAGACACTCTTTATCGCATCGAGGTCATTGGTATCGACCTGGACGGTCTCAATGCCTTCAGCCGCTAGATAGCCGTGCTGAGTGGGATCAGTAGACATCGTGATTGGATTGAGGCCCCGACGCTGAGCTGCTTTCACGTATAGCGGACCAATGCTTCTATGGCCCTCAAGTAGGATGAGCGATTTTGCCATGGACCTTCTCCTATTTGTGACTTCGTAATGTTGCTCGTTCTACCATTTGCGACCCAGCAAGAAACCTACAGCATTGAGTAGGCACGTGAACTGCCGCCACTTGTGGCGGTCGCGACGGGTGGGCGACTAAGCTCAGCCCGTACCCGAAATTTAGAGACTGCCTGCGCCAAGCTGTGTTCCATCACCTAGGCCCAGCGGTGCCCCGCAATACACTGCGGTCTTGCGGCCCGCCCACTCGTTCGCAATGCCACCCTCCTGGAGGGTGCCTCGCACCCACTCAATCGCGTGCTGATACCGATAGCAAAAAGAACCGCCGTCTACTGCGACATCTAATAGTCAACCGTGTTTTCGAATTAAGAAAACATCTGCCGGGAGCTTCAAAGTTAGCCACATCGCCTCCAAATCGTAAGCCAACGCGACTGCCGCCGCTCAAACGGATTTCGCTCGGTGTGACGCTGCGCCTTTCTTGTCAGGTTAGGGATTTTTAGGAATTCATTTTGAACCGCGCCGGGTTTGCCGGAGGCTCCAACTTCTGAGAAAGTGGAGCCGATATGAGCAAGACAACGAACAAGTTTTCACCGGAAGTCCGCGCCCGAGCCGTGCGGATGGTTTTGGATCACGAAGGCGAGCATTCCTCGCGATGGGCGGCGGTGTCCTCAATCGCCGCCAAGATCGGCTGCACTGCGCAGACGCTCAATGAGTGGGTGAAGAAGGCCGAAGTGGACAATGGTTCCCGGCCTGGGCTCCCAAGCGACGTCGCCGAGAGGATGAAGGCGCTGGAGCGAGAGAACCGTGAGCTTCGGCAGGCCAACGAGATTTTGCGCAAGGCGTCAGCATATTTCGCGATGGCGGAGCTCGACCGCCCATTGAAGCGATGATCTCGTTCATCGACGAACACCGCGCAGTGTTCGGGGTCGAGCCGATCTGCAGGCTGCTGCCGATTGCCCCATCAACCTACTACGAGAACGTGGCCAAGCGTGTGGATGTGGATCGTCTATCGATCCGCGCCCGCAGGGATATAAGCCTGAAGATCGAGATACGTCGTGTCTTCGAGCAGAACTACCGCGTCTATGGCGTTCGGAAGGTCTGGCGGCAGTTGAAGCGAGAAGGCTTCGATGTCGCCCGCTGCACCGTCACTCGGCTTATGAGGTCGATGAGCCTGCAAGGTATCATTCGGGGAAAGCCGATCCGCACGACGTTCCCCGACAGAACGGCTCCGAGCCCACTGGACCGCGTGAACCGACAGTTCAAGGCTCCTGCGCCCAACAGGCTGTGGGTTTCAGATTTCACCTATGTCGCTACCTGGCAAGGCTTCGTTTACGTGGCCTTCGTGATCGACGCTTTCGCTCGGCGCATCGTCGGTTGGCGCGTAAGCCGAACGGCACATGCCGGGTTTGTCCTCGATGCTCTCGAACAGGCACTTCATGATCGGCGTCCCGTTCATGGCGGCGGCCTCGTGCATCACTCGGACAGGGGCGTTCAATACGTGTCGATCAGGTATTCGGAGCGGCTGGCGGAGGCAGGGATCGAGCCTTCCGTCGGAAGTGTGGGCGACAGCTACGACAATGCGCTCGCCGAAACGATCAACGGTCTCTACAAGGCCGAGGTCATCCATCGGCGCGGACCATGGCGGAGCTTCGAAGCGGTGGAGTTCGCCACACTGGAATGGGTCGACTGGTTCAACCATCGAAGGCTTCTGGAACCCATCGGAAACATGCCGCCAGCCGAAGCTGAAGAGCAATATTACGCCATGCTAGACGAACCAGCCATGGCCGCATAACTTAAACGCAATAGCCTCCGGCAAACCCGGCGCGGTTCAGTTCATCTGACCTTGCCCCGTTGAAATAATCCATTTTGAAGTAAGCTCTGGCCCATTTGAGAGGACCAGAGGATGAAGCGCAATCGTTTCACAGACGAACAGATCATCGGCATATTGAAGGAGCACGAGGCAGGCACGCCGGTCTCGGAGCTTTGCCGCAAGCATGGCGTTAGCGATGCCAGCATCTATAAATGGAAGGCCAAGTTCGGCGGCATGGAGGTGTCCGAGGCCAAGCGGCTGAAGACGCTTGAGGACGAGAACACGAAGCTGAAGCGGCTCCTGGCGGATGCGATGCTCGACAATGCTGCCTTGAAAGACCTTTTGGGAAAGAAGTGGTGACGCCCGCGGCCAAGCGGAAAGCTGTCGCGCATCTGATGAGCCATCATGAGATGAGCGAACGGCGGGCGTGTAAAGCCATTGGTTTTTGCCGAATGACGGTCCGTTATGAGACCAGGCGCGACGATGATCATGAGCTTCGCGAGCGAATGAAGGCGTTGGCGCATGAACGTCGCCGCTTCGGATATCGACGCATTCATGTGCTGCTCCGGCGGGAGGGTCACCTCGTGAACCACAAGAGGCTCTTCCGGCTCTATCGGGAGGAGAAACTGACGGTGCGCAAGCGCGGCGGTCGCAAGCGAGCGATAGGCACGCGAGCGCCGATGCTGGTGCCGATGGTGGCCAATGATCGCTGGTCGCTAGACTTCGTGTCGGATCAGTTCACCGATGGGCGCAGGTTGCGGATTCTGACCGTCGTCGATGATTGCACGAGGGAGTGCCTGGCGCTCGTCGCCGATACATCGCTTTCCGGTCTTCGCGTCGCACGGGAGCTTGACCGGATTATCGAGGAGCGCGGCAAGCCGAGGATGATCGTCAGCGACAACGGCAGCGAGTTCACCAGCAACGCGATCCTGCAATGGGCGGACCGGACCAAGGTTGACTGGCATTACATCGCCTGGAAAACCGATCCAGAACGCTTTTATCGAAAGCTTCAACGGGCGGCTGCGAGACGAGTTCTTGAATGAAACCCTGTTCTCGTCGCTTGCTCACGCCCGGTCTGCGCTTTCAAACTGGCGTAGCGATTACAACGATCAACGCCCGCATTCAAGCCTTGGCTGGCTGACACCGGCCGAATTCGCTCAGACACTCAACCCGCGACGTGATGCGGTGCTGCGCAGCCGAAATGGCTCCGCACCGCAACCCGCCGCTACCGAACCAACAACAGCAACCAAAAACCGCTGGAGCGAACTCAAAACTGGATAAAACTTGGGGGCAAGGTCACATCTAGAGCACACTGCTCAATGGGGTAGGTTTTGTGCTGCGCTGTAAATGGTAGAACGCTAGGGTGGGGCTTGATAACGGCCCAAGAAAAAGTGGTGGAGGCATTGCTTATGGCGAAAAAAGCTCTGATTTTACTTGAAGGTGCAAGTAATGGTCCGTACTACCTCGAAGTGGCGCAACGCCTTAATCTTCATCCGATCACCCTTTCAACTGACCCAACTCAATACGACTACCTGGTGGCGAAAGAGGCAGACGTCATCCGAGTCGATACCGGTGATCTCGAGACGCTGATCCGCGAATGCGTCCGTCTGCGCGCGCTGTATGACATTGCTGGCATTACCAGCGCGCAGGAGGCTGTCTATGCAACGGTTGGCAAACTCTGCCGGTCTTTCGATTTACCTGGACCGAACCCCGTGGCAGTTGAAAATTGTTGCGATAAATTCGCTCAACGTCAGGCGCTCGCAGAGGGTGGCCTACCGGTTCCCGCTTATCGCGTGGCGGTGAATGCGGCGGAAGTGGAAAGCGCCGCAGCGGAAATTGGCCTGCCGGTGATCGTTAAACCAGCGGTGGGCATCGGCAGCAGCGGGGTGCGATTGTGCCGCGATGTTGATGAGCTAGTGGAACATACTGCGCGCTTAATGGTTGGAACGGACATCTGCCGGTCGACGCCAAGAATACTGGTAGAAGAATACGCAAAGGGGGCCCATTATAGCGTGGAGTTGATGGGGAATGAGGTCATAGGAATTGGTGCCGCCGACTTCGGCCGTCCGCCACATTTCGTCTGTCGTGAGTATATCTACCCGGCAGAGCTTACCGAAAACGACCGCACACGTATTGTCGATGTCGCACGCCATTGTTTGCGCGCCCTCGACCTTGGCTGGGGCCCGACGAACATTGATCTGCGGTGGACGGAGCGTGGTCCGGTGGTTATTGAAGTCAATCCGCGACTTGCCGGGATGCCCAACTCCCGACTGGTTCACCTCGCCTACGATATCGATCTCGTCGCCGAACACATCAAGCTTGTGATCGGGGATAAATTAGATTTGCGCGAAAGGAATTTGGGCATTGCCGCCGCCCGGATTTTGGTTGCTGATCGGGATGGCGTCCTCGATGCAGTTGAAGGCGACAGCCGGGCCGCTGCAATAAAAGGCGTCGTAGAGGCGAAATTTTTCGTTCAACCCAAAATCACTGTCATTAGAAAAGGGGATAACCGCGACAAGATCGGACATGTTATCGCCGTTTCGCCTACGCTGGCTCAAGCCAGGGCGATACTTCAGTGTGCCGTTGAGCTAATGGATTGGTCGATTACACCAAGTCCGAACGGTGCGTTTCCGAACCTGTAGGATTTAACGTGATACAGAAAATGCTTGTCCTCGGCGGCAGCCAGTCCCGCCTCAGTAGCTGGCAGGTCTTTGCGATCGCCATTCCCATGATGCTAGCATCCATCACGACACCGCTCGTCGGCCTTGTCGATGCGGCCGTAATTGGTCTAGTGGGCGACGCCGTACTAGTTGGTGGCCTTGCGGCCGGCGCCGTGGTTTTCGACGTCGTCTTCGCCACCTTCAACTTTTTGCGCTCCGGCACGTCGGGCGTTGTTGCCCAGGCTTTCGGGAGAGGTGATGCGCTTGAAGAGCGGGCGGCAGTGTTGCGTGCGATAGTTGTTGCCGCTCTCTTTGGATTGGTTCTAGTGCTGCTTGCGCCACTGATTGCCGAATTCAGTGAATGGTCCATGAACGCAGAACCCGCGGTGACCTCCGCGATGGACATTTACATCCGCATTCGCCTTATCTCGGCGCCTGCAGCGCTGATCAACTATGCAACTCTTGGTTATCTCTTGGGGCGGGGCGATACAGGGATCGCACTTATACTGCAACTGCTCCTTAATGGCGTAAACATCGTGCTGACAATTTATTTTGGCGTCTATCTCGGCGGGGGGATTGGAGGAGTCGCCTGGGGAACCGGATGCGCTGAAGTTGCCGCCATGATTGCTGGCATGTTCATTCTTGTTCGGCGCTTCTACACTTTGCCAACCATATCTCCTCGGCGTACGTTCAATGTAGCGGCCCTCAAGAGAATGCTACACTTGAACAGTGACATAATGATCCGAACCTTGGTACTCATGGGAGCATACTTCATTTTCACCCGGCAGAGCGCACAACTTGGCACCTCGACCTTCGCTGCCAATTCAGTGCTGATGCATTTCTTACTTATGGCTGACTACGTTTTGGGTGGATTCGCGACGGCAGCACAGCACCTCGCTGGGCGCGCCATCGGTGCCCGCGACAAGACGGCTTTTTTGCGTGCTGTGAGACTTACTACGGGCTGGGGATTCGCAGTCGCGGCCATTGCAAGCCTTGTAGCCTCTGCGTTCGGAGAACAGGTCGTGGTCGCAATAACAAAGGCACCGGACGTGCGTTCTGAGGCGGTATTATATCTTCCTTGGGCTGCCTTGACTGCACTGAGCGGCTTCCTGTCCTTTCAGATGAACGCCGTCTTCATCGGTGCCACTTGGTCGCGTGGTATGCGCGACGTTATGCTTGTATCGTTCGCGGCCTATATCACTGCATTATTCGCCTTGGAGAGGATGTTTGGCAATCACGGGCTTTGGGCTTCTTATCACGTCTTTTTGCTGGTGCGGGGGATCGGTTTGCTATGGGTGATGCGTCGCCGTGTCAGAATCGAATTCGCACAATGACACCTTTAAGGGCAGATGAACGTTCAGCGTTGCGAGACAGACCACTTGCAAATCCGGCATCCTTTCGTCTAGAGCAGGTCCTGTGATCGATGAATCGATTGTGAAGTGACGGCGCAGGCCGAAGTTGATCAACATCCACAACGAAGAGGTGGATGATGGCACAAGCTCTGAGCTATGATCTTCGATTACGCGTATTGAAAGCGTCTGCGGCGGGTATGTCTGCAAGGCAGGCCGCAGCCCGGTTCGGAGTTGGGATTTCGACGGCCATCCATTGGATCGCAAGAGCGAAAGACGGCGAGCCTATTTCCCGGCCGCAAGGTTAGAGACGGCCGTCGGCACTGGGTGCTCACGAGGTGTTCGTTGTTGAGCTAATCGAAGACCGTAAGGACGTAACGCTCGGTGAAATGGTCGAGCGCTTGTCCGTTGAGCGGCAAACTGATCATCAGCCGGAGTGCGCTCGGTGCTTGGTTACGAGGCCGCGGATGGACCTTTAAAAAAAGTCCGCACATGCACTGGAGCAAGACCGGTCGGATGTCCTGAAGCGCCGGCGCGTCTGCTTTGATGGTCAGCTCGATCTCGATCCGGAGAAGCTAATATTTATAGACGAAACCGGCCTTTCGACGAAGATGCGCGTCTGCGGGGGCGTGCAACTCGAGGCGCGTTGCCGAGCCGGCGTGCCGCATGGCCATTGGACAACAACGACCTTCACCGGAGCGCTGCGCCTTATGGGATGCCGTCGGCGCCTTGATCGCCCGCTTCACACCGGAAGAATGCGCAAACTACTTCAGGGCTGCTGGATATGACCCGGATTGAACAGGATGTGCTCTAGCGCAAATGTGCAACGAGCAGGAAATCTAGATTTCCTGCTTGCGTGGACGATCACTCCCGCCGATAACAACCAACGTAAAACAGTGGCACCAGTTAGGTTCCATAAATCATATTATGCCATTTTTGGCTGTAGGGGCTATTTAGTAATGCGACAGTTGGGCCAGTTAGAGATGCGACAGTCTCGCCTCTCGACGCACTGGTCAAAGCCAATGTTGGGAGCAAGGATGACGATCTTCAGCCTGGTCGAGACCATGAGCGGTCGGAGTCGTCATGTCCTTTATGATCACCATGTCGCAGAAAGAGTTGCATCGCCTCGAAGTCATCCAGAAGATCCGTGACGAACGCCTGAGCGTTGTCCAGGCTGCCGAACTGCTCGACCTCAGTCGAAGTCAGGTCCATCGGCTGCTGCAGGCTTATGACCGGAATGGTCCAGCCGGCCTTGTTTCCAAGAAGCGATCACAACCGAGCAACCGGCGCCACAGCGAGGAGTTTCGCAATGCGGCGCTGGATCTCATCCGGGAGCGCTATCTGGATTTCGGTCCGACGCTGGCTCGCGAGAAGCTGATCGAACTGCATCATATTTCGGTCGCCAAGGAGACGCTGCGGCAATGGATGACCGAGGCCGGCATCTGGATCTCGCGTCGCGAGCGCAAGAAGCGGGTTTTCCAGCCACGCGGCCGGCGCGACTGCTTTGGCGAACTGGTGCAGATCGATGGTTCGCATCACTGGTGGTTCGAGAACCGCGGCCCCAAATGCGCCCTGCTCGTCTATATCGATGACGCCACTGGCAAGCTGTTACATCTTCGCTTTGCCGGATCGGAGAACACGTTCGATTATCTGCATGCGACGAAAGCCTATCTGCAGCAATGGGGCAAACCGCTGGCTTTCTATAGCGACAAGCATGGTGTTTTTCGTTCGACCCATGCGTCGGAGAAGGACCGGACGAGCGGCCTGACGCAGTTTGGTCGTGCGCTTTATGAGCTGAACATCGACATTATCTGTGCCAACACTCCGCAAGCCAAGGGCCGTGTGGAACGCGCCAACCAGACATTGCAGGATCGGCTGGTCAAGGAGATGCGGCTTCGCGGCATCGATACGATCGAAGCTGCCAATGCCTATGCGCCTGAGTTCATTGCGGATTTCAATTCGCGGTTCGGCAAGCAACCGCGCAATCCGAAGGACATGCACCGACCGCTGGCCGACCATGAGAATCTCGATGGCGCCATGTGCCGGAAGGAAGTCCGCACACTGTCGCAGTCGCTGACGCTCCGTTACGACAAGGTCTTGTTCATTCTCGATCCGACCGAGATTTCCAGGCCATTGGCGGGTAAGAAGGTCGTTGTCTGCGACTACCCGGACGGCCGCCTCGAGATCATGCACGAGAGCTTCACCCTGCCCTACAGAACCTTCGATACATTGCGGTCGGTCCACCGGGCAGAGGTTGTCGAGAACAAGCGTCTCGACGACATGCTTTCCATCGTCGCCGAGCTGCAGGCTGGGCGGGAACAGCAACGCAGCAAGAGCGGCCCTCGCCGCACCGGCCAGACGGATCATATGTTCGGTATTCCCGATGGCAGCCAGGGCAATGGTTATCAGAAGCGTGGCCGCAAGCCTGGCCGGCGGACGGACTTCATGAATGATCCGGAGGTCATCGCAAAAAGGCAGAAGGCGCTGGCACGGCTGGAGGCAGCGGAATAAATCGGGCACTCATAGTCTCAAAGCTAAAGCCGAAGGGGTGCTCCTCACCCGCCCCCTCCCTTCCCTTGCAACCCGGCCCAGCCGGTCCGGTCGGGGGCTTGCCTCAGCGCAAGTGGACATGCCGAGTGTCGCATTTCTAAATGGCTGACAGCGTTGCGCATCTAATCAGCTTTGACATTGGCTGTAGGGGGGTACATTCTATTTCCAAGTGCGACATGCTTATAAAAACAATGGCTTCGCCTTGGAGATATATGCATGTCCCTTTGCTATTCGCAGCTCACCCTGCCTGATCGCAAGCGTCTTTTTCATCTTAGAGAACGCAAGGTTTCCGTCTCGGAGATTGCCCGCCAACTCGGTCGTCATCGTTCGACGATCTATCGCGAGCTTAAACGCAATACGTTCCAGGATCACGAATTTCCGGAATACAGCGGCTATTACAGCGGTATCGCCAACGACATGAGCAAGGAGCGCCGACGACGGCTGCGCAAACTCAGACGCCATCCGCATCTGCGCGATCTCGTCATCGACCGGCTGAAGGCGCATTGGTCACCTGAGCAGATCGCTGGCCGGCTTCTCGCCGATGGCGTCAGTCCTGTGCGCATTTGCCCGGAAACGATTTATCGTTTCATCTATTGCAAGGAAGATTATCCGCTCGGGCTGTATCAGCACCTGCCGGAACGACGGCGCAGGCGTCGGCGCCGCGGCGCACGCAAACCGCGCGACGGCTTAATCCCGCTCGATTACAGAATCTCCCAACGACCTGATTTTATTGATGATCGATCACAGTTCGGGCATTGGGAGGGCGATCTCCTGATCTTCCGGCGTGAACTCGGAGAGACCAACGTCACCTCTCTCGTCGAGCGCAAGAGCCGCTATACGGTGATGATCAAGAACCGCAGCCGTCACTCGCGACCGATCATGGACAAGATCATCCATGCCTTCTCACCATTGCCGTCTTTTGCACGCCGAAGCTTCACCTTTGATCGCGGCACGGAGTTCTCCGCTTTCAGGGCTTTGGAAGATGGGATCGGCGCCAGGAGCTGGTTCTGCGATCCCAATTCGCCTTGGCAGAAAGGCGCTGTCGAGAACACCAACAAGCGCATTCGACGCTTCATGCCTGGCGATACGGATCTGTCCAACGTCGCTCAGAAGCAACTTGTCGACCTCGCCCATCACCTGAATTCGCTGCCAAGAAAGTGCTTGGGCTACAAAACACCGGCCGAGGTCTTCATGGCGCATTTGCGTGAATGCGGCTGATCCCCTACCCTTCAAACGCCCATGTTGCACTTGGTGTAGATTCTCCAGGGGCTATTTAGTAATGCGACAGTTGGGCCAGTTAGAGATGCGACAGTCTCGCCTCTCGACGCGCTGGTCAATGCCAATGTTGGGAGCAAGGATGACGATCTTCAGCCTGGTCGAGACCATGAGCGGTCGGAGTCGTCATGTCCTTTATGATCACCATGTCGCAGAAAGAATTGCATCGCCTCGAGGTTATCCAGAAGATTCGTGACGAGCGCCTGAGCGTTGTCCGGGCCGCCGAACTGCTGGGCCTTAGCCGAAGTCAGATGCACAGGCTGCTACAGGCCTATGACCGGGATGGTCCAGCCGGGCTCGTTTCCAAGAAGCGATCGCAGCCGAGCAACCGGCGCCATAGCGAGGAGTTTCGCAATGCGGCGCTGGATCTCATCCGGGAGCGCTATCTGGATTTCGGTCCGACGCTGGCTCGCGAGAAGCTGATCGAGCTGCACCGGATCTCGGTGGCCAAGGAAACGCTGCGTCAATGGATGACCGAGGCCGGTATCTGGGTCTCGCGGCGTGAGCGCAAGAAGCGGGTTTTCCAGCCGCGCGGCCGGCGCGACTGTTTCGGTGAGTTGGTTCAGATCGATGGCTCGCATCATTGGTGGTTGTCTAATCGCATTCCATCCGTCAAGCTGATTTGAGCATTCCTCGACGTTGCCGTCTTGCGGGATGGGAAAGACGGCTAGACTGTTTGGATGGATCTGCCCTCATCGGCCGTACCGGCAGAGCTGTCCATTGCTGGGCGCAGGGTTGTCTCCGCGGTCGACAGATGTCGCCGCACAATGGTCTTCGCAGGTGGGATCTTCCTAATGTTCGAGGCGCAGTCTCAACGAGCTGCAGCCACTAGAAGCGGAATGATCCTGCCCACGTCCGCAGCAGGGACGCTCAGCGCCTCTAGTTAGATGACGCGCTGAGGGATGAAGGCTGAGCGCATCGCCTATACAGCGGCACCAGCCGATGCGTTGAACACTTCTCCTGTTCTGAGCATGCTGTGCATGATGACCGCAAGCTTTCGGGCAACCGCCACGGCGGCGCGCTTGAAGCCAAGTCGCTCGCGCAGCTTAAGTCCCCAGCTCTTGAGACTGCTCTCGGCCCTGGCGCTGGTTCTCGTCAAAAGCACTGTCGCCGCTTCATAAAGCAGCCCACGTAAACGATTGTCCCCCCTTCGCGAGATATGGGCGTCATAGTCGACCTCACCTGACTGATAACGTCGCGTTGTCAGCCCAAGCCAGGCGCCGACCGAGCGTGACGTTCGAAAGTTTTCTGGATTTTCAATTGCCGTAACGTAGGACACCGCTGTGACTGCGCCGATTCCCGGGATTGTCATCAATAGCTTCGTGGCTTCGCTTTGACGGGCCACCATAAGCAACTGGCGACCAAGATCGGCGGCGCGCTTGCGGATATCGTGCCACGCGTCCAAAAGAGGCAAGATGATCTTCGCAAGCTCGTTGTTCCCGTCCAAAAGCTTCCGCACATCGCCATCAAACACTCGACCCTTCGCTTTCGGGATGATCAGACCGAAGGTCTTCATCAGGCCGCGGATTTGATTGCCGAGTTGCGTTGAGATGTACAGGAGTTGTTCGCGGGCAGCCACCAATGAGCGGGTCATCATAGCGTCAAACGACTTGACGCGAACCGCTTTGTAAAAACCGGCTTCAGCGAGTTGAGCTAAACCATCCGCATCATTGGCATCGGTTTTGTTGAGCGTCTCGTTCAATACCTTTTGCGCGTGCCGCGCTTCTATACAGATCGCCGGCACTCCCTCGCTCGTCAGCACGTGATAGAACCACGTCGACAACGGTCCCGTCTCGAATACGACGCGCCGAGCGTAAGGGGCATGCTTGCGGATCATCTCCGCCAGAAGTTTTGGATCCGAAGGACATTTCCCCCGCCAGATCCGCTTCCCGTCTTCGCGGATCGAAATTGCCGTATCTTTCAATGAAACATCAAGGCCAATATATTGGTTCATGGTTGCCTCCATCCGATGTTTGGGCCCGGTTCCAATCGAGAGCCCGTTTTTCCATCTTATCGGGGGCAACCACCCTCGCCAGACCAAAAGCCGCAGACGATCGCGCCGCGATTACTCCATGTTCGAGAACCGCGGCCCCAAATGCGCCCTGCTGGTCTATATCGATGATGCGACCGGCAAGCTGCTGCATCTGCGGTTCGCTGGATCAGAGAACACGTTCGACTATCTGCATGCGACAAAGGCTTATCTGCAGCAATGGGGCAAACCACTGGCGTTCTACAGCGACAAGCACAGCGTCTTTCGCTCGACTAATGCATCGGAGAAAGACCGGACGAGCGGGCTAACGCAGTTTGGACGTGCGCTCTATGAGCTGAACATCGACATCATCTGCGCCAACACTCCGCAAGCCAAAGGCCGCGTGGAACGCGCCAACCAGACGCTGCAGGATCGGCTGGTGAAGGAGTTGCGGCTTCGCAGTATCGATACGATCGAGGCTGCCAACGCCTATGCATCAGAATTCATTGCGGATTTCAATTCGCGGTTCGGCAAGCAACCGCGCAATCCGAAGGACATGCACCGGCCGCTGGCCGATCATGAGAACCTTGATGGCGCCATGTGTAGGAAAGAAGCTCGCACGCTGTCGCAATCCCTGACGCTGCGCTATGACAAAGTCCTCTTCGTTCTCGAACCAGTGCTGTCTCCAGACCCTTGGCAGGCAAGAAGGTCGTGGTTTGCGACTATCCGGATGGACGCCTCGAGATCATGCATGAGAGTTACGTCCTACCTTACAGAACCTTTGACACCTTGCGGTCGGTTCATCGGTCAGTTGTTGTCGAGAACAAGCGCCTGGATGACGTGCTCTCGGCCATCATAGAACAGCAGGCCGGGCGGGAACAGCAGCGTAGCAAGAGCGGCCCTCGCCGCACTGGCCAGACGGATCATATGTTCGGTATTCCCGATGGCAGCCAGGGCAATGGTTATCAGAAGCGTGGCCGCAAGCCCGGAAGGCGGACGGACTTCATGAATGATCCGGAGGTCATCGCAAAAAGGCAGAAGGCGCTGGCGCGCATGGAGGCCGCGGAATGATCGCCTGCATTCACAGTCTCAAAGCTAAAGCCAATGGGTGCGTCTCACCCGCCCCCGCTCCTCCCTCTCAACCCGGACCAGCCGGTCGGATCGTGGGCTGATCAGCGGAGCCGGTGTCGCGTTTCTAACTGGCTGACAGCGTTGCGCCTCTAATCAGCTTTGACATTGGCTGTAGCCGGGTGGTTCAAGGATGAAGTGCGACTTGCGATAGATAACAACGGTTTATCCCTGCAAGGAACGAGATATGAAGCGCACCTACTCCCAAATCGATATGGAGGAACGCCGCAGATTGCCCGCTGGCGCACGGCTGGGATCAGCGTTGACGTGATCGCCGAGAAGCTGCACCGTCATCGCTCAACCATTTTCCGTGAGCTGCGCAGCAATACGTTCGACGACAAGGACCGGCGGGTGACGCATGCGGCGATCACCGAGAACAAGCGGCTCGGCGATGTGCTGGCCTATATCAAGGAGCGTCAGGAGCAACTGCCGGCGCCCAAGGTCAGGACCAACAGCGAGAAGAATGGCTACACGCTGCAGGGACGCAAGCCGGGTCGGAAGACGGATTTCATGAACGATCCCGCCGTCATTGCCCGACGGCGACAAGCGCTCTCTGACCTCAATGCGGCGGAATGACCGGCTGCTCCAACTGTCAAAGCTAAAGCCGAAGTGGAGCATCTCATCCGCCCCTCCCTTCCCTTGCAACCCGGTCCAGCCGGTCCGGTCGCCGGCTTGCCTCAGCGCAAGTGGACATGCCGAGTGTCCCATTTCTAAATGGCGGAAGACGCGCCCAAAGTGACACTTCTACTTTGCACACAAACGGACATTCCAACCCTGCCGCCGCATACACTGTAGCGAAGCGCTAGTACCCGCGCCTCTTCGTCACCAGTGCTCGTGCAAGCTCTTTATGAAAGTCGCCGATTCCCGACTTGAAGATTGTGCTCTTCCTTTCGGCCGAATAGGCTTCATCCATCTTTCGCACGGTAACTTGCTCGTTGCGCTTAGAGTACTCGCAATATAGATCCACCTCGCTCATCGTCTGCAATATCGGCCATTTCTGTAAATAGCTCGGCAGCGAGATGTACTGCTCAGCGTAGCTTGCAATACGGAAGTCTTTTTCGGAGGCCACGCCTATCTCCCAAGGCACCCACCAGGAATCCTTCGTTGCCGTCGAAAGAACCGCGACAAGCTGGTCACATTCGCTCATGCGCTTGCGGATATGATCCGCCAATTCCGGTCCGTCCGATGCAAGTGCATCGTCAATGACATCGAGGTAGGTCGCAATTCCGTTGGTCTTGATCCGCTCCGCCACCTTGGAGGCGGTGCCGCTATCCTCCTTCTTATGCGATACAAATACCTTCTTGGGCATCAAATTTTCCCCACCGTTTTGGCGATTGGATTAATCAGCCGGACATTGCGCTCTCGCTGCTGCGCGTAAGCCACGACATCCGCCGTTCCGCCTTTTCCCTGTGCGGGTTGTTGATCCCATACAGCTATAATCACATCAGAGTGGTCCACGATATATCTTCCAGCCTTAAGAAAAGCGTCTTCCTCGGAGCCGAGCGCTCCTTCGATTTTGTCTATCGTCGCGCGATCGACCAGTTTTAAATAGATGGCGCGGGAACGCCCTCGGAAGTACTTTACGTAGTTATCAGTCGGAATGACGGCGCGCAGAGGAGCGCCCCGAGCAAGGATGCATTCGGCGAAAACCTGATCAGCTCCTTCGGCGAGCGAACTTAACCCCTCCTCGATATCACCAAGCGTTTTCAGCTCGTCGCGTATTTTCGATCTGACCCATCTCCAGTCGATCCCTTCGCGGCTTTGATGCCCTGTAATACCGACGATCATCAGATTCTTCCGCCGGAAGCCAAACGCCAGTAAAATTCCCCAAGTGGTGTTAGATAAACGCCCCCCGATTGTTCTGCGGTCCAGTAGAGGTCTCTGCCGGAGCGATTTTTCAGCAAACCGGCGATCTGATACTGCTTGAATATCTTAAAGATCGCGACATTCTCCGGCTTTGCGCAATGCACGTTTTGTTCTTCAAACGTTGGGTCGAGCAAATGGACGTGATCTGATGTGGGGAAGAATTCCGGTATCTTGCGAAGAAGGTCATCAAGGATCTGGGGCTCGCATTCGCGCACGGAGTCAAGTTGCTTCGCGTGCGATTTGTATATAGGTCGCTGGTCCCAAGCACCCAGAGCTGCCTCCACATATCCATAGATCGAGGCGGCCGACACACGCCCGCGAACATTCGCGGCACCGCCCTTCAAAGCTCCAACTACCAGTTCTGTAAACACACCCTGACCTCCCACCTCCATTGATGGCTCTGATGGTCTTGAAGCGGCAAGGATGGTCATTCCTTCCCGGAGTTGCGCCTGTGCATGCTGGCCGCCCTGATTGGCGGACACGTTGCCCATGTTGCCTGAAAAGCAGCAGTCGATGATGATCAAGACGGATCGCGCCCGTGATCCGTTGGCGAGGCGAATGATCTCATCCATGTGAATGCCCGGATCGCCGGGCTCACCATCCTGACTGACAAGATATCCCCCTGTCTCTTCCAGTGATCCATGACCGGAAAAATAGAACAGGATATCACCATCGAAGGCGAACAGCTCTACCAGGGCCGAGCGGAGATTGACTCTCGTGATACGTGACGTATTGGAGGTCAGTATCAGGCAGTCGTAGTTCGGCCTGTTATCCTCGTGACGGCCGAGGACCTCGCGCATCGCATTGGCATCGGGTACGCAACCGGACAAATTGTTCACACCGGCGTGGTCGTAGTGATTGATTCCTACGATGAGAGCCCTTCTAGACATTGTCGCCACCTTTATCGTGCTCCGCCGATCAAGCTCTTCAGGTTATCCCATGTCCAGTTATAGATTTTGTCCTGCGCAAGCGCCGACAGCGGCTTCTTGCAAGTCTTTGAAGACCGCCCCCAAAGAAGGAAGTAGGGTTTCTTCTCTTCTTTCGCGATGTCCAGCTCGACACTGACGCCGGTCGCGGTATGCGTATATTCGCCGCACATGATTATGACTTGCTGAGTGCTGCGGATGCGGGTCCGGACCTTGGCCTTCCAGTCTCCGGTCATATGCTCCTTCACTGACCAATCGGCCAACTCGAACGGTGAATCCTGGTTCCTTGATTGCCCGATCAGCAAGTTCCGCAAATCTTCATCGTGATCGAAATCAAATGAAGTAAAAATCCGGGTTTTCGCCACTTTCCTACCCCCCATCGCTGCTCTGCTTCTGCCGCCGTGGTCGCCGCGCCCACAATTATCATTCGCAATCTACGAAGATTCAGGCTTCCATTGACCGCTAGAACAGAAGTAGAACTTCGTTCCGTAGATCTCAAGTGAGGCGCGCTCGTTACTCACAACCTTTATTTGCGGGATTTACGAGTGCTCTGCGGAGCGCGGTCGTCTACCGCCATCCACCATCAATGTATCATCGGGATGCGGCTGCCATTCCGGCCTCGATTGCGATGTTATCGCCCCTGATCTTCGCGCGCCAAAAGACGCGCATGAGCGTCTCCGCCGGATGATCGGCGGTACCGCCTCGAAAGTGCCGCTCAGGCCAATCATCTCATTTTCAGCAAGCGGGCATCCTCGATGTTATCGACACGGCCGCGAAGCATCGCCGCGTATCTTTCACAACAATGCCGATTGCTCGAGGTCGCTGACGTTTTTCCCCAGGAAAGCGTGCAACTAACGTCATCGTTCGGCGTCGTCTTCATGCTACAATCCTGTGGGATTGGAGCCCTATCTGCGGCAAGCGACAGTCTCCTGCCCCGCGTGGCAGCAAAGCCGCCCCGGCATCACTTAGTCGGAGGGAAAATGGTTTCGCCACCGGCTGGGGGATTGTCGCATTTCCTACTTTCCTGCCGCATGAGTGAACGCTCCTTTTCGTGTTTGATGTATTCCCTTGAGATCTCATGGCGACGGCCCCCGACGCACTGGCGCCCGATTGTCTATCGGGCTGGCGAAAGCCCGATTTTCTAAGAGTCAGGAGGGTTTTCCATTTCGCTGTCGGCTTTGTCGGACACTGATTGCGCATGGAGTTCTGTCGAAGTTTCCTCTAAGTATCAGAACTTGAAAGAATTCCTATGCTGTGCGGCCCGTCAAAATTGGCACGGATTTTGCTACCTATGGAGCGACCGGTTCAGGGATGAATCTTCAAAGGGACAATAACGCGATCTGACCTTAAGTCCTGATGCTCTGAGTTCGCCGGGCGCCACTAGATTGGCAATCAACTTTCTCAAGCTGTCAGCGACCCTGACCCTGCCATCACCCATGACGAACTCGTCGACCTTTTTCTGACCGGGAAGATGCGCGGCGAAACCGACGCCGTTCACTGAGGCCTATCCAGCCTCCAGAACCGAGGAAATCCCAATGAGCACCTTCGTGCCTGCATCGCGTGTGTCCAATATCAAGATCTCGCCGAGCACGGCTGCGGCAGCGCGTGCTCGCGATCTGACGGCGGCAGGTCGCGACATCGTCGATCTTACCGTCGGCGAGCCGGACTTCGATACGCCTGACAACATCAAGGCCGCGGCGCATGAGGCCATCGACAGGGGCGAAACGAAATATACGGCCGTCAACGGCACGTCAGCTCTGCGCAAGGCAATCCTCGGCGATTTTCAGCGCCGGCTGGGTCTCAGCTACGCGGACAACGAAATCTGCGTGGGCGGCGGCGCCAAGCAGGTTCTGTTTCTGGCGCTGATGGCGAGCGTGGAAAACGATGCCGAGGTGATCATTCCCGCACCATACTGGGTTTCCTATCCAGATATGGTCATCGCCAACGAAGGCAAGCCGGTCATCGTCGAATGCCCGCAGGAAGCACGCTTCAAACTCACGCCGGAAGCATTGGAAAAAGCGATCACGCCGAAGACCTTGTGGCTGGTTCTCAACGCGCCGTCCAATCCGACGGGCGCGGCATATGACAGGAGCGAACTCGAAGCCCTCGGCAAGGTGCTGCTGCGCCATCCCCACGTCTTCGTGCTCTCCGACGATATCTACGACCAGATCTGGTTCAAGGACGAGCCGATGACGACGCTGGTTGCCGCCGTCCCGGAACTGAAGCAGCGAGTTCTGCTCACCAACGGCGTCTCAAAGTCCTACGCCATGACCGGATGGCGTATCGGCTACGCGGCGGGTCCGGCCGCCCTGATTGCGGCCATCAACAAGCTGCAGTCGCAGATGTCGTCCTGCCCGTCGTCGGTCAGTCAGGCCGCCGCTGCCTATGCGCTGTCTTCTGACCAGTCATTCGTTTCGGAATGCGTGAAGGTCTACAAGGAGCGCCGCGATTATGCGTGCTCACGGCTCAATGCCGTGCCCGGCCTCTCCTGTCTCGTACCGGACGGAGCCTTCTATCTGTTTCCGAACTGCGCCGGTGTCATCGGCAAGAAAACCCCCGAAGGCAAGACAATCGAGACAGACCTCGATTTCGTGCTCTACCTGCTGGAAGGCGTCGGGGTCGCGGCGCTGCAGGGTGCTGCCTTCGGGATATCCCCTCACTTCCGCCTCTCGATCGCAACGTCGATGGAGGTGATCACGCAGGCATGCGATCGCGTCGAACGCGCCGTTGCCGACCTGTATTGATTGCAAAGAGGCCCGTGGGACTTGCGCTCCACCGGCCGCAGATTTTCGAAACGCGTCAAGATGGTGATCCGCGGCTCATGACGCAGCCTTCATGAGTTGTCCGAGTTGAAGACTATCGGACCGCCTCTCCAATGCAGTATTCGCGGACGAACTGCGACACGAGATGTCGGCAACCCCACAAAACCCTCCGAATAGCGACAACGAAACACGTGCGATCCCGGAGGCTTACCGGCGTAACCTGATTGGCACGAGAAGTGCTCAGAGTAAGCCGGGTCCCTAGAGACCTGATCCTATTTTCGGAGACCAAGCGACACTGAAAACACCGTGGCTGCCGGAACGTTTGGAGAGAAACCCGATGCGGATGCTGCTTTTAGAGACTCAGGCCTTCCACTCAACTCCACTTTCAAAGGGACATCGTCATGAGTGAATCCGTTCGCTTTGTGTGGCAGAAACTTATTCGCCATTTCAAGACCAATGATTTGGCAGTTCTCGTGAGCTCACGCCGACAATTTACCGCACATCTCGTGCCAGATCTTCAAACCATTATCGAGGACCTAGTCGCACCTCGGTCCCCTGAGCTCTTGGGCTTCCAACAAGAGTTGGAGATTTTGCCGATGAAGCTGTCAGACCTGACCACCTTTGAGGGAAAACGCGTCGTGCAGCTGACGCCCGTGCAGTATCAGGACATCGACATTGGCGAAGATGAGCCCTATGCTTCGATTAACAACGGTCTCTGGCTGATAATGATCGATGACGACATGCCTGCAGCAGTCATGCTGTCGAAGTTCCTTACCCGGTATGGTCCAAAGGTCCAGGTCGAAATTGCTCATCTGCCCAATGAGGTGGGTCATGCCTTCGCCAAGGGCTTTCTGCGCACAATCGAGGCGCACGGCAAGAGCTCCCGATATTATCGCCACAAGGCCGTCTCTTTCGAGTCCACTGACTTCGAAGGCACGAATGAAACAATGAGGGTGCACAAGCTTCCTGCGGTAAGCCGGGACGACGTCGTGCTTTCAAAGGCGACTATGGCCCAGCTCGATACGCACATCTTCGATTTTGTTAAATACCGGGAGGAGCTGAAGCGCCTCGGCCAGTCAGGACAGAAAGGGATCTTGCTCCACGGAGAGCCTGGCACCGGCAAGACCCATGTCGTCCACTATATCGCTGCCAACCTGCCCGGGCACAGTGTAGTTCTGGTCACGGCTGAGCAGATGCTGGATATGGAGGAACACTTTGCGCTGGCTCGTGTCCTACAGCCATGCATCATGGTGTTTGAGGATGTGGATCTGGTTGCCCGTTCACGCGATGATATTTCGGGCCAAAAGGCAGAAACCCACCTGAACCGTCTGTTGAACGAGTTGGATGGTCTTGGCGAAGATTCCGACATCGTCATTCTCCTGACCTCGAATAGACCGAGATCGCTCGAGGAGGCACTCGCCACCCGATCGGGCCGTGTAGATGCGGCGATTGAGATTCCTCTCCCTGATGACGATTGCCGCCAGCGCCTGTTCAAGCAATACGGTCACGCGCTGAACTTCCAGGATGGAGCCTTGGCCGAAGCCGTCCTTCGTTCAAAGGGTGCCAGCGCCGCATATGTCAAGGAAATTGTGCGCCGTCTCGCCCAACGGAGCATTATGAGAGGTGTCGCCCCACTCGTCTCACGCGAGGATGTTGAGGTGGTCTTCGCCGACGCTGAAGCAGCAGCCAGCTCTCTCAAGAGGAATGAGAAAACGGAAAGAAAATACATCATCGATGAAGACGATTGCTGCGGCTGCTGACACTTGAACCAATCAAACAGAGGATAGACGGCCGACCGGCGAATGACAGCGACGCCGGATAATCGCAAACAGCTGACGAAGCAATAGGGAAACTAAAGTTTAGAACCTCGCCCCAAGACATCGCCGGCGCAGCCCGCCGGAGGCTAAGTCCCCGGCACCTGACTTACAGGCGTCGCTTGCACAACCCCGCAGCGTCTAACACGGAGAAGCATAGTCGGTGTTCATGACTAATGGGAACTCTTTAATGACCTCGATCTGCATCAAGGCTCGGCGTCTTCCTGTCACGACGGGAACATCGCCACCCTCCCAAACGAAGGACACTATCGCAATGGCGGCCCGCACCCGCAGAAGCCATTTTAGACGAAGAGATCACAAGCGTGGGTCCAACAGACGGAACATGCGCCGCGTTTCGAAATCGAAGCAACTCGGCCTGATACTTGACACGCTCAATCCTGGCCTACGAAGCTCCGGATAGCTACTGGTGGAGAATGAAAATGACTTCCAGTTTAAATAGCGGCTCTCCAGCCCCGTCGATCGAAGCGCTGGACTGGCTACGCGGCGATCGGCTTCCAAACTTCAAGCTCGGCAAGATATACATCCTCGACTTCTTGCGACGGGCTGCGGTTATTGCCGGCCATCGCTGACCTACCTGGCGCAGCTGCAGGAGGGATATCGCGACATGGGAGTTGAGGTTATCGCGGTCGCATCGCGTGAGTAAGCTGCAACGGCCGACGAGGCCAGAGCTGAGGTGGACGCCATCGATCACTCAGGCGAAATGAATGAGCATTGGATCGATGCCAGCTATCTTTCGGCGTTCCACAGGCGTTCGTTGTCGATCGCGACGGCAGCATCGCCTTTATCGGCATCTGGGTGCGATCGAGGACGTTTTGCCAAAAGTCATTGACGGCAGCTGGCGTGCCAGCGCGGAAGCAAAAAAATGCCGAAAAGGAGCGTATTGCTGCAGGCGAGACTTACGCAGCGGAGCTCGTTCCATGACGAACTCGGCGGCGACACAGATCAAGGGCTGGAATACGGCGCTTTCGGCCGTTGAGGAGGGCATCAACCTGAACCTGGACAACATCTCCTTGCGCCGTTGTCATTTCGGGACATTGATCGGAAGAATGCGCTTCATGGAGGCGGGCGGGATAAAGTGGCGATCCTGCCCGGCAAGCGGCGCGGTCATCGGGGCAATGACAACAGGCGTATTGAGGCCGGTCCGGTCGTAATGGCGGCATGCATACTTGAGCCCCACATTCTGCAGGACCTTCGCCTCACATCAATATGGAGCTGCTCGGTGACGGCCTCACCCATGTGCGGGCCACCGCGCCGGAACTTTGTACCCGCGGTCCATCTCGGAGATCCTTATCATCTCCCGGCTCGTAGCGCAGCCATCATGACTTAACCGAGTTGACGCTAATGGGCCGCCCTCTCCATCGCGTGGTAATTGGGCGGATTGCGACACGACATGTCGGCAACCCTACAACATCCTCCGCATAGCGACAACGAAACACGTGCAATCCCGAAGGGTTACCGCCGCAACCTGATTGGCACGAGCAGTGCTCACAGAAAGCCGGGTCCCTAGAGCCCAAATTAGATTGGGAGCTTAAACGACTATGCACATCGTGGTCTGTATCAAACAGGTTCCGGACTCTGCGCAGATACGCGTACACCCGGTGACAAATACGATCATGCGCCAAGGCGTACCGACCATCATTAACCCTTACGACCTGTTTGCTCTCGAAGAGGCACTACAAGTTCGTAACCGCTATGGGGGCGAGGTGACTGTTCTCACGATGGGGCCGCCCATGGCTGAGCAAGCGCTACGCAAAGCCCTCACCCACGGCGCAGATCGCGCAGTGCTTCTCACCGACCGCCACTTTGCTGGATCTGACACGCTGGCGACCTCGTATGCTCTTTCTCAAGCAGTAGCGAAGATTGGCGAGAGCTATGGGGCGCCAGATATCGTCTTTACCGGAAAGCAGACAATTGACGGCGACACGGCCCAGGTCGGGCCCGGAATTGCAAAGAGGCTGAACCTCCAGCAACTGACTTACGTAACGAAGATTGTCTCCATTGATCCCACTTCGCGCGAGCTCATGGTTGAACGACACGCGGAGAGCGGCACGCAGATGCTGAAGAGCACGTTGCCGTGTCTCATCACCGTGCTGGAAGGTGTCAATGCAATCCGCCGGGGCTCTCTCGATGACGCCTTCCGTGCCGCGCGAAGCCCGGTTCTTAAATGGGGGGCCGCTGACGCCGGCATTGGGGAGTTGACCAAATGCGGCCTAAGGGGATCGCCGACGGTCGTGAAGCGAGTATTCGCTCCTGGTCCGCGCGCCGAAAAAGCTATGCAAATGGACATTAACGACAAAACGTTGGCCGAGGTCGCGGCGGACACGGTCGCTGCAATTTTTGCCCGCGAGCCTGTTTTGGAACGCAAGCTCACGTCCCATGGCAATCGGTGAGCAGCGAGGAGTAGATTTTGGTCGCTAGAAAAAATGAAACGCCGGCAAACGCGGTCGGCCGCGCCAGCTCAGGGAAAAAGCTGCTTAAGTGTTTCGAAGATCACCGGCACGTCTGGGTCTTCATGGAACTTGAGCGCGGCAAGGTTCATCCCGTATCGATTGAACTCCTCGGCGAAGGCCGCAGACTAGCCGATAAGCTGGGCGTCCAACTGGCCGGGGTAATCCTCGGTTCGTCTGAAGGCGTGGGGACCAAGCCGGCGATCGAAGAGGCCTTCGCTTACGGAGCTGATGTCGCCTATCTGGTAGAGTCGCCCCTCCTCGCAAACTATCGAAACGAGCCCTTCACCAAGGCTTTGACGGATCTGGTCACTACTCACAAACCAGAAATTCTGCTTCTCGGCGCGACCACGCTCGGCCGCGACCTCGCCGGTGCTGTAGCAACGACCTTACAAACGGGGCTTACGGCTGATTGCACCGAGCTGGATGTTGATGGAGATGGTTCACTCGCAGCGACGCGGCCAACTTTCGGCGGGTCCTTGTTGTGCACGATCTACACGCTGAACAGCCGGCCACAAATGGCAACGGTGCGGTCCAGGGTCATGGCGACGCCGCAACGTGCGGATAAGCCAATTGGGCGCGTTATCCAGCACGAACTCACAATGGTCGAGGAAGCGATCGTCACCAAAGTCCTCGCATTCCTCTGCAACGACGGTTCTGAGCAATCCAATCTGGCCAACTCCGACATCGTGGTTGGGGGCGGACTCGGCCTCGGCGCTGCGGGAAACCTGCAGCACTTGAGAAACCTTGCAACGACGATCGGCGGGGGAGTCGGGTGCTCGCGCCCACTGGTCCAAAAAGGCTGGATGCCTGCTGATCGACAAATTGGTCAGTCCGGCCATACCATTAGACCTAAGCTCTACATCGCGGCGGGAATATCTGGCGCGGTCCAGCATCGCGTTGGCGTCGAAGGAGCCGATCTGATTGTCGCTATCAACCTCGACCAGAAGGCTCCGATCTTTGACTTCGCCCACATCGGCGTTGTCGCTTGCGCGCTGGAGTTCTTGCCGGCGTTGACAGAAGCTTTCGCCAGGCGAATGCCACCGCACAACTCTATCAAGGGTATGGATCGAGGAAGGCTAGATGACCAAGAGTAAGTTCGACGCGATCGTCATTGGTGCCGGTATGTCCGGCAACGCCGCAGCGTATTCGATGGCTCGTCGCGGTCTAAAAGTGCTGCAACTGGAGCGCGGAGAACATTCGGGCTCTAAGAATGTTCAGGGGGCTATATTATATGCGAACATGTTGGAGGCGATTATCCCAAACTTCCGAGATGACGCTCCCCTGGAACGGCATCTGGTCGAGCAACGATTCTGGCTAATGGATGACTCGTCGCACACGGGCGTGCACTATCGCTCTGATGACTTTAATGAACTGAAGCCAAACCGGTATACGATCATCCGTGCCCAGTTTGACAAATGGTTCTCATCCAAGGTGCGCGAGGCGGGCGGCACAGTCCTTTGTGAAACGACAGCGACGAAACTTGCTCGAGATCGGAGCGGTAGTGTAATAGGCGTTTACACGGACCGAGAGGGCGGTGTGATCCTCGCGGACGTAGTCGTCCTCGCTGAGGGCGTGAACGGACTGCTTGGAACACGAGCCGGCTTGCGCGATATGCCGAAGCCAGAAAATGTGGCACTCGCTGTCAAGGAAATGCATTTTATGCCGGAAGAGGTCATCGCAGAGCGCTTCGGCCTCACCGGTGGCGAAGGCTGTGTGATCGAAGCCGGCGGCACGATTTCACGCGGAATGGCCGGACTGGGCTTCCTTTATACCAACAAGGAGTCGATCTCTGTGGGGATCGGCTGTCTCGTCTCCGGTTTAGCGGAAAGCATGGAAAATCCGTACCGCCTTCTTGACGCCTTCAAGCAACATCCATCCATCCGACCATTACTGGCGGGATCCGAGATCAAAGAATACGCCGCACATCTTATCCCTGAGGGAGGCTTCAAGGCAATCCCACAGCTCTTTGGCAACGGGTGGGTCGTCGTGGGCGACGCGGCGCAATTAAACAATGCCGTGCATAGGGAGGGATCAAACCTTGCGATGACATCAGGCCTCATGGCGGGTGAAGCGATCTTCCAGATAAAGAGCCGCGGCGGTCTCATGACGAAGCACAATCTCTCTCTCTATAAGGGTATGCTGGATAAGTCGTTCGTCATGAAAGACTTGATGAAACACAAAGATCTTCCAAGCCTCCTCCACACCGACAGTCACAATTTTCTCATGACGTATCCAACGCTTATATCTCAGGCGGCGCAAAATTTTGTGCGCGTCGACGGTGCACCTAAAATCAACAGGGAGAAGGCCACAGCTGCCTCCTTTATCAACGCACGATCCCGTTGGGGGTTGATTAGCGACGCGGTCCGCTCCGCCGTATCTTGGCGTTAAAAGGAAAATTCGATGAAGGCGACCACCATTGAGCGCATTGAGGATAAGCTGTACCAAAACCGATATCTCGTCGATACTGGACGCCCACACATTACGGTGCGGCCGCATCGGTCGCCAAGCCCAAGCCTGCTCGCCTTGACGCAAATCTGTCCGGCCAAATGCTACGAGGTGAACGATGTTGGTCAGGTGGCAATTGTTTCGGATGGCTGCTTGGAATGCGGCACATGCAGAGTGTTATGCGAAGCGAGTGGCGACATAAAGTGGAATTATCCCCGGGGCGGGTTCGGGGTCCTCTTCAAATTCGGATGAAGAGTTCCTACCTCCGGCGGGATAGCAGCGATCGATGCAGCTGCATTAGCGGCGGCGATTAAATGTGCATCCACTCAAACTTTCGAAAGGCTAATTTTTACGCCGTCGATAACACCTATCGTTAACTTAGGAATATGCGGCGACATATTTCGCGCACTAGGGTAAAAAGCAGTGCACCCTCCCCTGTTTGCAGGCATGATTAAACCAGAGGCGCGGCTCCATATACTCTACGACATATCCAAAGAGCTTATCTCTTCTTTTCCTCTCGACAACGTGCTGAAGGCTGCCATGAACGCCCTCGTCGAGCATCTGCTATTGCGCGATGGCGGAATCGTGATTCACGGCTCCGGAGGAGAGCCCTGGATAAACGTACGGGCTCCCATTGGGCACGATGTTCGCTCACGTTCTCTGACGCTTGAACAGGCGGACGCAATAAATCGTGTCATCGCTAGCGGTGAGAAGCACTTTGGGAAAAATTCTGCCGTTCTCCCCGTTAAAGTAAACCGGAAAGCAATTGGCGCATTGTGGATTGATTTCGCGCAGAAAAGCGGAGATCAGGACGAAACCCTTCTGGCAATGATTGCCGTCCTGATCGGCTTAACCTGCCAGCGCTATCGCGAATCGTGCAGCGATGGCGGCTCAGTCGCCGAGGAACAACAAGCAGGACAGATTCCGAAAATCAAGCCGAAGCCTCAACCCACCCACCTCGACAAAATCGACTGGATCGTTGGGGAGAGCCCCGCGCTCAAGAGGGTATTAGCTACCACCAAGATCGTGGCCGCGACGAACTCCGCGGTGCTCTTGAGAGGAGAGAGCGGCACTGGCAAGGAATGCTTTGCAAGAGCAATACACGCGTTGTCGATACGGAAAAGCAAGGCATTTATTAAGTTGAATTGCGCCGCGCTGTCGGAAACCGTTCTGGAATCCGAATTGTTTGGCCATGAGAAGGGCGCTTTCACTGGCGCTCTCCTTCAACGAGCTGGGCGTTTCGAACTGGCCAATGGCGGAACGCTGTTGCTTGATGAAATTGGCGATGTATCCCCACAATTCCAGGCGAAGTTATTGCGCGTCTTGCAGGAAGGCGAATTCGAACGTCTCGGCGGAACGAAGACATTGAAAGTAGACGTTCGAGTTATCTGCGCCACCAACAAGGACCTTGAAGTGGCCGTCCTTCGAGGGGAGTTCAGAGCCGACCTCTATTACCGGATCAATGTGGTGCCGATCATTTTGCCGCCACTTCGGCAGCGCGACGGTGACATTTCGCTTCTAGCGCAAGTGTTCCTCGAGCAATTCAACAAGGCAAATGATCGAAATTGCGACTTCGCCCCGTCGGCCATAGACATTTTGTCGAAATGCGCCTTCCCCGGCAATGTTCGCGAGCTGGACAACTGCGTTCAAAGGACCGCCACTCTCGCCAGTTCAAATACCATCACTTCATCGGATTTTGCCTGTCAGCAAGACCAGTGTTCTTCGGCGCTCCTCTGGAAAGACGCCCGCGACGGCACTGGCAACGGCCCGGTGCATAGTCTCAACCCGCGAGATACAATGTTAGGCGGACTGGGGGCCAACGTAGGTACTCCCAGCGGTGCCGCAGCCACAATCGAGGCAGCGGGTCTCACTGAGCGTGATCGGCTGATCAATGCAATGGTGAAGGCTGGCTGGGTACAGGCCAAAGCGGCTCGTATCCTGGGTAAGACGCCGCGGCAGGTCGGCTATGCGCTACGCCGGCATCGTATCGATGTGAAGAAAGAGTGACGGCGATCGCCAAGAACTCCGTAAGCGTGGCCCAACGACTTCGGGCGCGATCTGTTTTCATTTCTACAAGACATCTCCGGCAGCAAGCGGGGAAACGGGCGGTAAGGCGACATAACGCTGAAACAACAATGTCTCGTCGACCGGAATCTTTTGCATTCGGAGATTTAACCTTCCTCAACAGTGGAACAGTGTGATGTCGGAACCGGAAATAAAGGTCGGGATGACCAGCAGCGCCCCCTTCGACCGGGCGCCGATGGCGCCCGCTATGCGCGGCGGCCGCGCATCTTCGTCCTATGACCTTTCGGTGACGGATGACATAGATGCGCGGATCTGGGAGAGAATCAAAGATCATCCCTGCTTTTCAGAGCAAGCCCATCACTATTTTGCTCGCATGCATGTCGCGGTCGCACCTGCCTGCAACATCCAGTGCAATTACTGCAATCGCAAATATGACTGCACCAACGAAAGCCGTCCCGGGGTCGCATCAGTCAAGCTAACTCCCGACCAGGCACTACGCAAGGTGCTTGCCGTCGCCAGCAAAGTGCCGGAGCTTTCCGTAATCGGCATTGCCGGACCGGGCGACGCTTGTTACGACTGGAAGAAAACAGTAGCGACGTTTGAAGGCGTTGCCAGAGAAATACCTGACATCAAACTATGCATTTCTACCAATGGATTGGCGCTTCCGGACCATGTCGATGAGCTAGCTGACATGAACGTCGATCACGTGACGATCACCATCAACATGGTGGATCCGGAAGTCGGGGCGAAGATCTATCCATGGATACTTCACGGTCATCGTCGATACACCGGGATAGAAGGTGCCAGGATCCTTCACGAGCGCCAAATGTTGGGTTTGGAAATGCTGACCGAACGCGGCATCCTCACCAAAATCAATTCGGTTATGATTCCAGGCGTCAATGACACGCACCTCGTGGAAGTTAACCGTTGGATCAGAGACCGCGGGGCATTCATGCACAATGTTGTGCCCCTGATTTCAAAGCCTTCGCATGGTACTTATTACGGTCTCACGGGTCAGCGTTGCCCCGAGCCATTCGAACTAATGGCACTTCAAGACTGTCTCGATGGTAACGTTAAGCTTATGCGCCACTGCCAACAGTGCCGGGCCGACGCCATTGGTTTGCTGGGCGGTGATCGCGAGCGAGAGTTTGCCCTCGACCAAATCTCCACCAAAGTTGATTACGATGCCAACATGCGCGAGGCATATCGGAAGCTGGTCGAGCATGAGCGAGAGGATCAATTTGCAGCAAAATTGGACGCGAACAAGGCAGTCGAGTCACTGGGTTCGTCGGGAACCCTTGCCGTTGCGGTGGCGACTAAAGGTGGCGGGCGGATCAACGAACATTTCGGTCAGGTAAGAGAACTCCAATTGTATGCCGTCTCTCGAAAAGGGATCAACTTGGTGGGACACCGTAAGGTTCTGCCATATTGCTTGGGTGGCGTAGGCGAGGAGAGCGCTCTGGATCAAATCATCGTTGCACTCGACGGTATCGATATTCTGCTCTCTGCCAAAATTGGCGATGGACCAAAGAAGCGGTTGGCAAAAGCTGGCGTGCGAGCAGCGGACGCATTTGCCTATGCTTACATCGAGACTGCGATCGGCGCGCTGTACATCGCCGAGTTTGGCCGCAAGCCGTCGATGCCGACGGCGTTACCCCTCTGACTGACTCAGGAGTTGAAACATGGCTTATAAGATCATTGCATCCCAGTGCACCCAGTGCGGCTCTTGCGAATTTGCATGTCCCTCAGATGCGATCAGTTTCAAAGGTGAAGGATATGTTGTGGATTCAAAAAAATGTACCGAGTGCAAGGGTGAGTTTGACACGCAACAATGCGCTTCGGTGTGTCCGATGCCAAAGACCTGCGTCCCTGCTTGATCGCCACCGACTAAAGCGAGAAGAATGAGACAAGCGGGCGAACATGCGGTTAGAAAATTGCGTACCACCGGTATCACATCCAGTGAGCGGATTCCGCCCAAATCTGATGTAGAGCCATAACGGAGGTGTCGGCCTGGGGATATTTCCAACCAGAATAATGGGCTTTGATAAAGATCGGCTTTCGATCTCCAAAGCCGCAGTAGCGAGAAGGGACATGCATGAGAGTGACAATCAGCAGAACTGACGTCGGCTTATCGGCCTATATTCACAAGAAAGACCTTGAGGAACCGATCATCTCGGTTGAGCACAAAAACCTATGGGGCGGCTTTATTCTGCTGAAAAATGGATGGCGGATTGCCCTTCCCGATCTATCGCAGAACAGGCGCCTGCCCGTTACTGTCGATGCCAGAAGGCTATCCAGTTAGAGTGCGCGCGCAGGTCAATAGACGAGCGTTGGTGCAAAGCTTAAGCAGTTCATACGCCCCAGGGCATCCATCCTTTGCCGATCCGTTGAAGACGACGATCGGCAAGAGGTCGCCCGTATATCAGGAGGAATCCGACGTGACCCCACTCAACGAAACAACGCTTAAGGAGCTCGTGGACCGCATCTTTGGCGACCTTGGTGGTGCATTCAGCGTGCCGCTGGTGCATATCGGCGATGAGCTCGGCCTCTACAAGACGCTGAAGGCGATCGGTCCCGCGACGGTCGAGGAGGTTGCCGTGGCCGCGGGATGCGCGCCTCGCTATGTGCGCGAGTGGCTGGCAGCGCAGGCGGCTTCGGGCTATGTGCACTACGAGAATGGCCAGTTCTCGCTCACGCCGGAGCAGGCCTATGTGTTTGCTGAACCCGATAGCCCGTTCAACCTGATTGGCGCGTTCGATACGGCTGCCGCGATGGTCGGAAATCAGGCGAAGGTGCAGTCTGCCTTCAAGACCGGGGAAGGCGTTGCCTGGGGCGATCAGGCTGGCTGCATGTTCTGCGCTGTCGCGCGGCTGTTCCGCCCTGGTTACGTCAATGCGCTGGTCCAGGAGTGGCTGCCGGCGCTCGATGGTGTGATCGCCAAGTTAAAATCGGGTGCAACGGTCGCCGACGTCGGATGCGGGCACGGGGTATCAACGGTGCTGATGGCTCAGGCGTTTCCCAACTCCCGGTTCACGGGTTACGACTTTCATTTGGGCTCGATCGCGGCATCGAAAGCGCACGCGGAAGCGCACGGTTTGGCGAACGTGCAGTTTGAGGTGGGCCGGGCGCAGGACTTCGACGGTAGCGACTTCGATCTGATCACCTGCTTCGACTGTCTGCACGACATGGGCGACCCGAACGCCGCGGCGTCTCATATCAGAAAAGCGCTGAAGGAAGGCGGCACCTGGATGGTCGTCGAACCAATGGCCAGAGACACGCTTGACGAGAATATAAACCCGGTCGGGCGGCTCTACTACTCCGCCTCGACGATGATCTGCGTTCCCACCTCCCTGGCGCAGGAGACGGGATTAGCACTTGGCGCACAGGCGGGAGAGAAGCGATTGACGGAGGTGATCCTGTCAGGCGGGTTCACACATGTCAGACGAGCAGCCGAGACCCCGCTGAACATGGTTCTCGAGGCGACCTGATGATAAGGAGTGGCGCCAGCCAGATGGTCAGGCTCTCGGTGCAAACCTGACGTCGAAAAACGGCTACCACTTGAAATTGGACCCTTTTGCGCGCTTGAGGGCAGATCCGGTCGTCGCTCTCCAATTGCCTGCTGGACGAGCGAAAAAGCGGGCGAGTCCGCCTCATTGGCCGCACGCGCTTCCGGGGGGTGTTCCGGGGCAATCTTCACGCACAGCTTCCATTGGAGTTGCGATCTTTTAACAGGAGCTTCCGTTTAAGCGACGGAAAGCCTTCTGGCGACTAGCAATGTGCGAAGTTTCATGGCCGGTTTTTCAATCAGCACCCATGATAGAGCGGCTAATGCCACGGTTCCGACCGGCTCGACGATCCAGAGCCACCAATGGCCGACCCATCCGATGGCGATCAGCGTGTGCATGACGAGCATATGGTAGAGGTAAATCCCGTAAGAGAGATCCTGCCCGCGCAACAGATTAGGGTGCGGAAATGAGTGCGCTGCCGACAGGACTAGACCGGCGAGAACAGCGATTCGGAACGCATCGACAGGCGCCGCATTGTTGATCGAGACGAATGCAGCGGACGTTCCTGCTACCCACCACGTTATCGCGAGATGAGTTGCCAGCCACCACAAGAGCTTGCCTTCAAAGATCTTGCTGACGCGATGCCAGTAAAGCCGAGCAAGAACTCCCATCGAAAAAATCCAGAAAGTCGGGCCTGCTGTCACCGACAGGAACGGATCGTACTTATCAGTTATGTTGAAGTGCTGCGCCATGACCCAAGACCCGAGGGCGGCGACGGCAACGATTAGCGCCCCTGCTCGTTTCCACCGCCGCCAAATTTGCAACAGCATTGGCAGAGTGAGGTAGAACGTCAGCTCCACCGTCAGCGTCCACAGCACCCCACTTGGGTCCGAGGCGCCATAAAAGCCGCTCATCGTGTAGGGCTCGTACGTGAAGTAGACCGCCCAGATGCGTGCAGCGGTCAGGATGTAGACCGTGAAGTAAGACAGATACTGCAAGATGCCTGTTACATTTAATCCCCCGGTCACCAGCAGGGCAAGTTCCATTACGGCGATGTTGACGAACAGTGCAGGAAAGATCCGGAGCGACCGCTTGACGAAAAAAGAGGCTGCAGACGATGAGCGGATGTATGAATCCGTTATTAGAAAGCCGCTGATTACAAAGAAGATCGCAACTCCCGGCGCCGAAAACAACAGATTGAAGACCGCTGTGCCGTTCAAAGAATCGCCCAGGTGAAGCCAATTCCACGCGTGGCTGAACATCACTTGGCAGGCGGCAAAGAGCCTTAACAGGTCAAAGTTGTTCCGGTGGCCGGATGAGTGTTCATTGAATGGTCCCATGAATGTCCATTAGCGCCGGCAGATGCCGCGCAACCTTTTGGCGTTTTATTGAGAACAGAACTCGGTGTAGCGGTGGACGGCTTTGTTGTCTGCAGCTCTGCCGTCAGATCGGTTGTCCTCGTTGGGCAACAACATCAACGCTTACATGCTGATCCGGACGGTGGGGCATTAATCACCGCATTAGTCGCCGCCGAAGCAATGTGGTCGACACGAGGAATGGTACGACTATGTAGATGCAGAGAACACCGATATGCAGGCAGACATTTGCGATTGGTTGGCCCAGCATTGTCGGGCGGATAAGATCTATCGAATGCGCCAAGGGCAAGAAGGCGGCCATCTGTTGGAATGTTACGGGCAATTGGTCTACGGGAAACACTGCGCCTGACAAAAACAACATCGGTGTGATGACGAGGGTTTGGTAAAATATGAAGTAATCGTAACTGGGCGCGAGGGCCGTAACGACCATTCCAAGGCTCGCAAACGCTAAGCCAGTGAGGGCGATGACCGGAAGCGCATAGAGAAGACACAGCCAGTGGGTGTATCCCAGCGTGGCGGCGACGATACCAATACCGGTACCCGCCAGCGCCGCCTTAGTTGCTGCCCATGCCATTTCCCCAACGACGATATCCCCTAGCGTGAGCTGTGTGTATAACATTGCTTCCCAGGTGCGCTGGCCCTGCATTCGGCCGAAGGCCGCATAGATAGTCTCGAAGGTTGCAGCAGTCATCGCGCTTGTCGCGATCATTCCAGCCGCCAAAAATGCAGTGTACGATACGCCGTCAACGCGCCCTACCATCACTCCCAATCCAGCGCCGAGCCCGAATAGGTATATTATAGGATCGGCTAGATTTCCAAGAACGGATGCCAGCGCCGCTTTTTTCCAAGCCAGATAGTTTCTGCGCCAAACTGCGAGCCAGTTCAAACCGCCGGCGGGTAATGTTGCTACGCTCATCGTCTACTTCTCCATCTCGCGTCCGGTTAACCGCAAGAAGACATCCTCTAGATTTGGTGGACGCTCCAGCAAGCGTAGGCCCGAATATCCACGCAGTTGCGCGCGCACCCGCTCCGGATCAGGCGTGTAGCAGAACAGAGTCTCTCCGCTGATTTCCACTCGCCTAGCATTTGGCCTGATCAAAAGACTAAGCTCCTGCGGATCGCCACCATAAATTTCGATCACGGGACAGCCAATCTGCTCCTCGATCAGGGCATGCGGTCGGCCTTCGGCGATCTTTCGCCCAGCTTCAAGCACGCACAGCCGGTCGCACAAGCGCTCCGCCTCTTCCATGATATGGGTGGTCAGAAGAATTGTCTTGCCTCGTGCCAACAGCGATCGAAGTCGTTCCCAGATCAAGTGGCGCGCGTGTGGGTCGAGGCCAGTGGTCGGCTCGTCCAAAATGAGTAGCTGCGGGTCATTAATGAGCGCACGCGCCAAAGTGAGGCGCCGCTTCATTCCTCCAGATAGGTCTGCCACACGCGTATTCGTCTTGCTCTCAAGTCTCGCAAAATCAAGCAGAGACGGGATGACCGCTTCGATTTCTCGGGTGCTCATGCGGAAGTAGCGGCCGTATACTAAAAGGTTTTCGCGGACCGTGAATTCCAGGTCGAGATTATCGAACTGAGACACGATCCCGATTTTCGCTCGTGCCAAGCGAACCTGGCGCGGTTCCCGTGCTCCGAGTACAGTGATTGTGCCTGCACTTGGCGACGTCATCCCTAGGATCATACGGGTGATCGTACTTTTACCTGCGCCGTTCGGCCCTAAAAGACCAAAACATTCTCCGGCGGCGATAGTAAACGACAAGTCATTGACGACGACTTTACCACCATATGATTTCGAAACGCCGGCTAGGTCGATTGCGACTGGGGACAATGAGCCAGAAGGCGAATCCATTGCCTTAAATTTCGATTGGTGCTGCCGCTCCGATAGGATGAGATGATCCTGGTGCGGATCAGCGGTCGTCGTCGTCAAATTCGTTAATTGCCCGTTCATTTCTTGTCCCAGATTTTGAGCTGCAGTGACGTGTTCATCACTCGCCACTATAGGCAATTTCAGATGTCGCCCGCCCTGGCATTTTGGTAGCGCCCTGCTGCCCAACAGTGGGCGCAATCGCGACTGATCCGCGCGACAGCCAGTCGCTATTGGATAGGGTACAAAGGGCATATGCCTTCAAGGGAATTAAGAGAAAGATGTTCACGAGCGTGTGGAGAGCAAAACCCAAAAACCTAAGTTCGCGGGCGCGATAGGCAGCCACGCTACAGCGTACAAGAGTCATGGATCCAATGACCAGGATCGTCCACCAGGGCAGTGTGGCGGTCAGCGCAAACTGGCCAATTCCTGTCAATACCGACAGCGCAAGAAGTAGCAGGCCGACATTTTGCCCGATTGCGTCCAGCGTGAGATACCGATCGAGACCAGGCAGTACAGGAAGCGCAAGCAAAGTATCCCGAAAGGTGCTGCGTGCCCACCGTAGTTGTTGGCGTAGATAAACACCCATCGTGTCTGGAACGACTGTCGCCGCGATGGCACTCGGAACATACTCAGTTCGAAAGCCTGCGCTCAGCATGAGAATCGTCAAATGGCGATCTTCGCCGAAGTCACTCGGCTTGCCGCGATAAAGCTGCGTCTCGTACTGATCGAGCAGCGAAAGCATAGCAGACCGACGGTACATCGCACATGGGCCGCAGCAACACATAACTGCACCGAAGCGAGCTTGTGCCGCGCGCTCCTCGTTGCAGGCAAGCCAGTACTCCATGTCAATCAAGCGAGTTAGCCAGGTGTCCGCCTGGTTACTGGCTTTCATTTGGCCCATCGCCGCACCGACTGCTGGATCCCGCATTTTGTGGGCAAGCTTAGATACGACGTCGGGGGCGATCGTGGTGTCTGAGTCCACATTCAAAATGAGATCCCCAGAGGACTGGGTTATAGCGGCGATTTGCGCTTTGCGCTTTCCAACATTTTTAGGGAGAATTGTGAAGTTGAATCTCTCATCGTCTGCATAGACAGCGCGCTGAGCCACAACCGCGTCGCGATTTTTGGAACCGTCGTCGACTACATAGATGCGCAATTTTCCGGCATAATCTTGCTCCGCAAGCGACGCGAGGCATTCCGAAAGAACGATTGGGTCCTCGTTGAAGCACGGCACGATGACATCAACGCTTGGCACGGGGTTGGTTTCAATGTCTTTCGCAGGTGTTGTTGAGATCGTTGTCCGCCTAGCATGAAAGACCTGCGCGCTCTTGTAAACGGTGGAGAGCATTGCATAAAGCGAGATGGCGGCGATGCTGGTTGTTGCGAGCAGGGTCATGGTTTCTCGTTTGTCCAGTGTTTCAGGGAAGTGAACGAAACTCGAATCCGCGGCTATGCAGTGCCGGAATAATTCGAGAGAGTGCTATGAGCGTCTGGTCACGGAGTCCGGCAAGCGAGCATTGCTCAACCTCATCGGGAGGACACCCGTCGTGCAAAAGCACGATTGCCCCAGGCCGAGCAGCAGCAAGCACCTCGTCAACGATCACGTCGACGCCCGGGCAAGACCAGTCTCTAGGGTCGGCCGACCAGTGAACGGCTCCAAGTCCAGCCCTCACCGATGCTGAAAGGACGTCTTCAGTCCAAACCCCGTAAGGCGCTCGTAAGTGCCGGACCAAGGCTTGGGGACAGGCCGAGACAATAGCTTGATGCGCCTCGTCTATTTCACGTTTGACATCCTTGGGATCGCAGGTGGCGAGGTCGGGGTGCGTCATGGTATGATTGGCGACATCATGACCTTCCGCCACAAGACGCCGAATGAGGTCGGGGTGATCCTTCACGTATGAACCGATAGCAAAAAATGTCGCCGGGACACGGTGCTCAGCTAGAATATCAAGGATTTGCGGCGTGCAGTATGGATTAGGACCATCATCGAACGTAAAATAAACGCAGCGATCTTCCTGGCCGCTTGTGTGATTGACCGGTACTTCGCTCATATAGGCAGGCCGCTTCATAGTTCCGACCCATTTCGTTCAATCAACGAGCCTGCGGGCCACTCCGTCATCGGACGGTCGACGGGAACTACCAATACGAGGACATCTTCAGTGCGCGTGGCTGGCAGGTCGGAATGCGCGTCTGGAAGCGTGGAGCGCACACGCAGCCCGGTCATCATATTGGCGGTACCATCTCGGCAGTATCTTTCCATGTGATTCCGCATGGCGTGGCGAACTGTTCCGAAAGCAAATGGAACGCTCAACTCGCGCAGAATCGGAAACATAGCGCGGACCGAGTGAGCGATGCCTAATCCTTCTAGATCCGGTCGCACTCCGTACAGGCCTAGCTCGGCCACAAGCAAATCAGTCGTACCGACTTTTATGAAGCGGCGTAACAAGCCCATGTGGCTAGCGACGCCGTGCGAGTCATATGCGATTGCGCGGCGTTCGGGCCTCGCACCACCCCAGCTTCGGCCAGTCTCGAACGGCTTGGCATTGAACGCTCCCGTCGGCCCATAGGTCTTGCAAAAAAAATCGGCGAGTTCCGCGTGGTCGGAAGCTTCCAGCTCATTTTCCCAGCAGATTTTCCATCGCACTTCAGAAGACATGCAAAAGCTCCAAGTTGTTTCTTCGCCCAACCACGATCAGAGCTGCGCGATATTGTTGCGCATACTTGTTGGATTGCCGGTTAGGCAATCGAGCGGTTAAGAGATGTAAGAGTCTCAAATCGGGCCCCTGCCCGGCGCTTCGTTTTTTAGTTCCTGGTCCTGATATTGATCAAGTTCCGGGTTTTCTATAAGTGATCCGAAAGATTGGTAAAATTGATTGTTTGGATGGCAATCATCTATGGAATGGATATTCAACCCATGCGTTTTAAAGGCCTAGATCTAAACCTTCTTGTAGCACTCGACGCTCTAATGACCGAGCGCAAGCTCACAGCAGCGGCGCGCAGCATCAACCTCAGCCAACCCGCCATGAGCGCTGCCATCTCTAGGTTGCGCGACTATTTCCGCGACGACCTTTTTATCATGCAGAGACGGGAGCTAGTTCCGACCCCGCGTGCAGAGGCACTTGCCCCCGCTGTTCGCGAAGCACTCTTGCATATTCAGCTCTCCGTTATCGCTTGGGATCCGATAAACCCAGCGGAGTCCGACCGCCGATTCAGAATTATCCTCTCAGACTTCATGGCACTGGTCTTCTTCGACAAGATAATACTGCGCTTAGCTCGGGAGGCGCCAGGGGTCAGCTTCGAGTTGCTGCCACTTGACGACGATCCGGAGGAGCTTCTCCGCCGTGGTGATGTCGATTTTCTGATCCTCCCGGATTTATTCATGTCCGGCGCCCATCCGAAGGCAAGGCTTTTCGAAGAGAAATTGGTGTGCGTCGGCTGCCCTACGAACGAGCAGTTACAAGGGCAGCTCTCCTTGGAGCAATATATGTCCATGGGACATGTTGCGGCTAAGTTCGGACGTGGTCTCAAGCCTTCCGTAGAGCAATGGCTATTGATGCAGCACGGCCTCAAGAGGCGTATTGAGCTCGTCGTCCCGGGGTTTAACTTGATCCCGCCATTGCTGTCTGGCACTAATCGAATAGCAACCATCCCCCTGCGGCTGGTCAAACATTACGAACGAACTATCCCACTAAGAATCATTGAGCATCCTTTGCCGCTTCTTTCGTTCACTGAGGCTGTCCAATGGCCGGCTCTCCACAACACTGATCCTGGAAACATCTGGATGCGCGAGATTATGATCCAAGAGGCTTCGCGCATGGAATCTGAGATGGAAAGTTGTACGTCGTAAGCGGCACCGCCGGCTCATTTCACAGCCCCAGTAATTAGATCCATACGCATTGGCTGTGTTCCCAAAGGAGGCCTTACGTTACAGGCGGCCCCCGCCGCCTCAGCTCAGCTAGCAATCGAAGCTATTGCCGAGAGCGATCGTTTCTATCTGAGAAGGTGCGATTCGTAATGTCTGCGCGAAATTGAGCAACGCGCCGACCCGGGATAGTAGCCGAAGCTCTACTTTCGATCCCGCAACAAATCTTGTTCTTGAGGATTTGCAACGGCGCCGGTGCGAGAAGTTAGCCGCGGCAATATGTCGAGCCACAATCCATAGTGTGGATGCTTTTGATCCACACAATCAATTTTACCAATGATGCCATATGATCCATAGCAGGGCAACCGCGCGGTGACGTTCCGGTAAGTTTATCGGTTTCTGTCGTCGTTTCGCATAACGAGCCGGAACATCTTCCGATGTTATCAGCAATTAGATCGAGCCTTCTCGCAAGGCCGTCGGCTTGTCGAAATTAGGCATGATGGAAAGGAATACAAATGGCTGATCAACTCACACTGGAAATTATCAGTGCGATCAATAAGCTCGTCAAAGCTGAAAACGGCGAGAGAACGACCGTAGCGCTCGGCGAAATAACGACTGACACTGAGTTGACTTCGCTTGGCATCGATTCGCTGGGTTTGGCCGATGTCCTTTGGGATCTGGAGCAACTCTACGGCATTAAGATCGAGATGAATACGGCCGATGCCTGGTCGAACCTCAACAATATCGGCGACGTGGTGGAAGCCGTCCGTGGCTTGCTCACCAAGGAGGTCTGAATGGACAGGCGCGTCGTTATCACCGGATTGGGCGGACTGTGCGGACTGGGCACCGATGCTTCCTCTATCTGGACGGAGATGCGCGAAGGCCGCTCCGCCATCGGCCCGATCTCAAACTCAGAGATTCATGAGCTGAAGGGGATGATCGGGACCGAGATCAAGGTGCTGCCTCAACACGACATTGATCGCAAGCAGCTCATCTCCATGGACCGCTTCAGCCTGCTTGCCGTGCTTGCAGCTAAAGAAGCCATGCTACAGGCCGGCCTTTCGTGCGATGAAGGAATTGCCCACCGTTTCGGCGCGACAGTGGGCGTTGGCTTTGGCGGCTGGGACGCTACCGAGAAGGCCTACCGCACCCTCCTATTGGGCGGCGCGACCCGCACTGAGCTATTCACTGGGGTAAAGGCAATGCCTAGCGCGGCTGCCTGTCAGGTAAGCATGAACCTCGGGCTGCGGGGGCCAGTCTTCGGTGCCACCTCTGCCTGCGCCTCGGCCAACCATGCGATCGCTTCAGCGGTAGATCAGATCAAGCTCGGTAGGGCGGACGTTATGCTAGCTGGAGGAAGCGACGCGCCACTCGTGTGGATCGTGCTTAAGGCATGGGAAGCAATGCGCGTACTCGCTCCAGATACTTGCCGGCCATTCTCGGGCGACAGGAAAGGACTAGTTTTGGGCGAAGGTGCGGGCATGGCCGTGCTGGAAAGCTATGAGCATGCCGCCGCCCGCGGTGCAACGATGCTTGCCGAGGTCGCCGGCATCGGCCTTTCCGCCGATGCCTACCACATAGCTGCACCAGCTGTGCATGGGCCGGAGGCGGCGATGCGCGCCTGCCTTGTTGATGCGGGTTTAAATGCCGAGGATGTAGACTACCTCAACGCCCATGGCACCGGCACCAAGGCCAACGATCAGATCGAAACGACGGCGATTAAGCGCGTCTTTGGTGACCATGCTCGATCGATGTCCATCTCTTCCACCAAATCCACTCACGCGCACTGCCTCGGGGCAGCAAGTGCGCTCGAGATGATAGCCTGCGTGATGGCGATCCAAGAAGGTGTCGTGCCGCCCACGGCCAACTATCGCGAACCAGACCCCGATTGTGATCTGGACGTCACGCCAAATGTGCCCCGGGAGCGCAGGGTGGGCGTGGCCATGAGCAACGCCTTCGCCATGGGCGGCATGAATGCTGTCCTTGCGTTCAAGCAGGTGCAATGAAGTGAAGATCGTCACGACTAACCCTTGTATGGCCAGCGGCACATGCTTGAAGCAGGCACCGCAATCCTGTCAAATAGTCTCGCTCTAATTCCTCGGATACTCTCGCATCTGAAATTTTCCTCCGCGCACACCATGCTACTCCGCCGTCTCGGGGCAAAGGCTGTGGGATGAGAGGGATGCAGCCCGTCGCCCGCTCTTTCCGGCATCAGCGAGCACACACGTCTGACGAAGTGGGCTCGGCACCGCTGCTTGTTGGCATTGATGAACCTTCGGTGACTTTGCGGCCTTCGTGGTCATCGGAGAAAGCGATCACCACGCTGATATCAATTCGAGCGCCGTGGCTTTGGCGACAGCTTCACTGGTCGTGGCGACGGTCAGCTTTCGGCGTGCCGACGCAAGATAGAGCTGCACAGCACTTACCGAAATGGACAAGCGGGCGCAGATCTGCTTTGCCATTAGGCCGCTGGCCGTCATATCGAGAGGTAATCCTCCCGGGCATTAAAGGGGTTCAAAAGTAGAATTTTCTCGGCAAGATGCTCGAGGAGATTTTGATGAAGAAGAGCCGATTTAGCGAAGCCCAGATCATGTCGGTGTTACGCCAGGCGGAGGGTGGGATGCCTGTTCCTGACCTGTGCCGCGAACATGGCATCAGCACCGCGTCGTTTTACAAGTGGCGTGCGAAGTATGGCGGGATGGACGCCTCCATGGTGAGCCAGATGAAGGCGCTGGAAGAAGAGAACCGCCGCCTGAAGCGGATGTATGCGGATTTGAGCATGCAAGCCGATCTGTTGAAGGAGGCTCTTGGAAAAAAATGACGCGGCCATCTCAGCGCCGGGAGCTGGCCGAGAAAGCAGTGGCGAAACGCGGTGTGAGTATCGCGCTGGCGTGCCGGACGTTTGGCGTCAGCGAAACCTGTTACCGGTATAGCCCACAACGCAATGTCGACAACGAGCAGATTGCCGATCTGTTGCTTGGGCTTGTGAAGATAAAGAAGACGTGGGGTTTTGGCCTCTGCTTCCTGCACCTGCGCAATGTTCAGGGGTATCGCTGGAACCACAAGCGGGTCTACCGCATCTACCGGGAGCTTGAGCTGAATCTGCGGATCAAGCCTCGCCGGCGGCTGAAGCGCGAGAAGCCGGATGAATTGGCAGTTCCGGCTGCGCCGAATATGGTCTGGTCGATGGATTTCATGGCCGACCGTCTCGCAGACGGTCGCCAGTTCAGGCTTCTGAACGTGTTGGACGACTTCAACCGCGAGGGCTTGGGCATTGAAGTCGACTTCTCGCTACCCGCCGAAAGGGTCGTGCGCAGTCTCAACCAGATCATCGAATGGCGGGGCAAGCCGCTGGCGATCAGGGTTGATAACGGCCCGGAATACGTCAGCGGCACGCTCATGGAATGGGCTGAAACACGGGGAATTGCCCTGAATTACATTCAGCCAGGCAAACCGCAACAGAACGCCTATGTCGAGCGCTACAATCGAACCGTTCGGCATGAATGGCTTGATCTGTATATTTTTGACAGCATAACGGAGGTGCAGGAGATCGCCACAGAGTGGCTTTGGACATATAACCATGAACGGCCCAACATGGGCATTGGCGGCGTCACACCCGCTCAGAAACTGAAAATGGCCGCGTAAATTCTACAGTCAAACCCCGTTAAAACGGGGAGGATTACCGAGACATTGCAGTTCGCGGCGCGACAATTGCGGAAAATCCGCAGTTTTTCTCAGGCCCGACAGAACCATGGCCCTGTCGTGGAGATGGTGGGCGAGAAACTGGAGGTCGCGCATGCTGTCCATGCGGAACCGACGCCAGTAGGAGGCGGGCTGATTGGAGGTGATCGTAAACAGCGATCGCTCCCCGTGAGGCCCACGCACCGGCAGTGTCACGCCTTGCTGCCCGATACCGAAGGCCATCGCCTCCTTAAAGAAGCCGTGAGCCCGCCCTGAATCCCATTTTGACGCGGACCATTCCACGGGCAGAAAGCCGCGCTGTCCGAGCCGCACGACGGGATCGATGCTGAAGTAATCCCGGGCAAGATATTGCTTCACCCACTCGGGCGGGTAGGTCAGCATCAGCAATGGATTGTTGGCCGCTGCGCCCGAGGAGCGGGTCACATGCAGAACCATGTGCGATATCGCATAGATGTGGCGGACTTCGTCCAGCGTCGTTTCCAGATCTTCCAACGTCGGCGATGCGGAGATCCGGTCCAAACTGTAGAAAAAACGAGAACTGCTCAGCATGAGATGGACTCGCGGTTGTGTGTTTTCCTGACTGGGGTAATCGTAACATTTCGCGGTTAGCGAGAAAAGAGCATTTTATGGCAACCATGGCGCGATGTGAAGAACAGGTTAAGGAACTGACGACACTGTGGGCGGCGGGACGGCGACTGGCCTTACCGCATGCCACCATCGACAAGGGCTCTGCCAGGACAGGAAGAGGTTTCATTGAGAAGTCGGGCTAGGTTGGTGCGAAGTGTCCGACAGTTATCTGCAGTCACGTCCCACAGGCCGACATACAGTTTGCCGATCTCGGGCAGTGATCGGGCAAGCGGCGTCGGCCTCCAGCCGAGCCTGCGATACACCCCGACCATCGCCCCATCATAGACGCCGACGATGTTTTCGATACCGGCGCCGAGGGCAAGATCGCAAAGCCCTGAGAGCAGTTCGGTGGCGACTGCGCGCGATTGCGCGATGTGTCCGGCAGATGGGTGAACGCAAAAGCGAGTACATTCCCAGGTCGTCGGGCTGTCGACGTCGATAGGCTGATCGAAGAAATGCCGAAACTCGCTTTTGAGCATCGTAGCGCCAGTGGTCGGCAGCAGGCGTAGCGAACCTGTCAGTGTGCCCGAAGGTCGTTGAGTGACGAGATATACGGGATCTTCGACCTCATCATATCGGTCCCTCTCCCATTGATCCCGGACATCGACCTGCCATCCCAGCCGATCGCGAAAAACGACGGCGCGAGCCCGAAACATTGCATCGAATGCACGTCGATCGGTCTCGAGCATGTCTTTGGTGAATATCCGCAACATATCCGTTCCTCCTGATCGTCGATGTTTCACAACAGGGGCCGACCTCGAGCAATCTGGATATTTCACCAGATTGACCGGCGCTTCGACTTACCTTTCATTTTCACAGGCATTTCCGAAGCTTGATCGATCTCAAGCTCGCTGTGGCTGCCACTTCAACGCAACCAAGGAAGAATCGTTCGTGACCTACGATCCAGCCCGCGGCAAACGCATTCGAGAAGCGATATCTCGGGGCAAGTTCCGGAAAGTACACGCTCTTGCAGCCGAACTGAATGTATCAGTCGCGGCCGTCTCGCGCTGGCAAAATGGCGGCCATACGTCCCTGGAAAGCGCCTGCGCTCTCGCGCGCCTGCTGGATGTTTCCCTCGATTGGCTGCTCTTGGGGCGAGGGACCATGGACGGGCATAGGAACAGCGCGATCTCCGCCACGGAATTGCTGTGGGTAATGGCGCTACGCGGCCGATCTGCGGCGGCTCAGTCCAATCTTATTGGGCTGCTCGAATCCATCCCTCCGGAACACGCCTTACGCTAAGCACAATTCTGAACGGTTTTTTAACTTGCTCTCAACAGCTTTAGGTTGCTTAAATGAGCAGCATCAACGATCTTTCTAATTAGGGTTTCATTGACGGGACCGGCAGGAAGGCTAGCCCACCCTGCCCTCGCCGACGCGAAGACCCTTGTTTTCACAATCAACGCAGAAGGGTTGCCGACATGTCAACAATGTTGACCATCAACGTGAAAAACTACGAATCCCAGACGCAAAACTTCTACTTCTTCCAGCAACCGGCAATTTATACCGGCGGCGGGCAAGTCTATTCGAACAGCCTTTTCTCGCAATCGCTCGGCAACTACGACAACACCGGCGCGATCCTGACCTTCCAGGTCAACCTGCAATACTATGCCGGCATCCAGCAGGCAAATACACCGCCGCAAATTGGCGCATCATCTGGCTACTCGTCAGCCAGCCGCGCCATTGATCTTGCTCCGAGTTCGGGTGGCAGCGGTAAACCGAACGACTGGACGACTGCAACGGTCAATCCGCTCGGACTATCCTCGCCAATCTACGGGGAAGGTGTACAGCCTGGCGCATTCCGCATCACCACGCCGGTTTTCAACTCGCCGCCCTACTTCAATGTCGGCTCAGCGGTTGCCGTCAATGGCGGCATCGTGCTCTCCAACTTCGTGCAGGCAAACCCGGCCAGCAATACCGATTGCCAGCCGATCCTGAAATATTATGTCCAGACCGGCGCCTACACGCCAGGTGTTGTGATGAACTTCACGCAGTCGAGCGTGAACGCGGCGCTTTCCGACTTCACCGGCGGCTATTCCGTCTGCAACGTCAGCCTGAAATCTGACGGCACCTGGACGACGCAGCTCCAGTAAACCTTGGCAGCCATGCAGGTGAAGAACCGTCCCCTCTTCACCTGCATGCGCACCATCCGCGCGTTGCCGCCGCCCGCCGGGCGACGGACAGGCTTGATCTCAGAGGGGATTGTCACGCGCCATGACCAGTTCGTCCTACCAGATCATCGTTCGGAACTTCTCGCAGACGACGCAATATTTCTATGTTTTCCAGAAGCAGGCGGCATTTCCGTTGCTGCCGAGCCATGGTCCCATCCTCAGCGGCAGTCTCGGCTGCCAAAGCATCGGCAATTACGCAAGTTCGGGAGCGCAGATCAATTTCGGTTTGGACAGTCAGGTCTATGCAGGTGCCCTCAGCACCAAGCAGACCGCGTCGCCCTCGCAGCTTATCGCGCTTCTCTCGCTCAATGCCGCCACGCTATCCGTGGTCGGCAGCAGCTCGGCGTTCCGACCGGTTACGCTCACCACGGTCGACGGTTCGCCGGACAATTGCACGACCTTGACGCTCGATCCGCTTGGACTTTCCGCGCCAGCCAATCAAGCCGGAGTTGCGATCGGAGGGTTTGGCATAAACGTGCCTTGCTACACGCCGTTGCCGCGTCCCGAACTCTATTGTGGCGTCGTTGCACTGAACGACAATCAAGCGATCATACTCTCGAGCTTCGTCGCTCCTGTCCCCAACGCCGTCATGAACTGCATACCTAAGCAAATCTTTTTCGTGAAGATGGGCTACCAGCCGGTCGGAAGCACCGTGACTTATGACGAGAGCAACTCGGCATGCTGCGATTTCACGACCGGTTACGCGACCTACACCGTGACTTACAAAGCCGACGGAACCTTTTCGGCGACAGGAGGACCATAGACCCAAAGATCCGGATCATCACTGACGCTTGAACAAGCCAACCCTTGAAACGAAAGGAATATAGCAATGTTACGTATCACGTCGAAATTCGCTGGCCAAACAGCGCGTCGCAATAGAATTGCTGCCGGGCTTGCCATTTCCATCGTCTCTATCCTCGCAACAGCGCTGCCTGCCGCCGCACAACTCGTTTTTTCGTCCGATTGCCGGAACTACCAGCCCATTGCGGTCGCACCGCCGAACGACGCGATCCTCTTCACCAAGCAGCCGGTGCCCCATCCGAACGGAACGGCCTCCGTCTTTGCGATCGTCGGAGCCGACACCTTTGTCATACCGGGTGGGGCCAACTCCTGCATCGTCGCCGCTCCCCCCGCCGATGACAATTACTGCTTCATTGCCCGCGACGACAACACGATCGATGGCGTCGGTTTTGCTGCCATTCGAAATCCGGGGGGCCTGACCGCCTGCCAGTAAGGGGTGAATTTTCCACATCCAACAGTTCTCGTCCGATCTTGCGCGAAGGTGAGGCGGAAAGTGGAATATCCGCCTTCGCCCGCTGTCGCGCGCTTATCACCCTGGCGACCCAATTCTGCACGCTAAGAAGCAATCGGTGGGTGAAAGAAACTATAGATGAGCAGTTCATAGGCACTGGCCAGCGTGCGGTAATTTTTCAGGTTCCGAGGATTCTATTGACGGCGGCTGCGATAGCGGCCTCCGTCGGTGAACCACCCTTCGTCATGCCGCGCCCCGCCAAAACGCTGACGATTTGCATTCCCGCCGGCATCGAGCAAGGCGGACGGGCCATAGAGCTGGGATAAAATAAACCCTTCGGGAAGCTGGGCAGTGATTTGAGTAAAAGTCCTAATGAAGGTCTCTTAGTCAGCCCTGGTCTGCCTATGCGCTTGCCGCTGTGTTCGGAATCTGCCAAGCTAAATAGACACATCTTATTGTGCCCTCCCCAGCCGGTGAATGCGAAGGTCGCTCCCGGTCTGCCTATCTGCAGGATTTGCCGCGCTTGAGCAGATGACTTTCGAACCAGCCGCGAAAAGGCGAAAGATTGCTGTTAACTCCTCTGTGCGCTCTGCCGGCAACCAGGTGAATTTGAGCGCAATGACCGACCACTCCTCGAACAAGATCTGAGAAGAGACGATGACACGCAGCCAAAAAGAAAAGATGCTCGCAGGCGAGATGTATAACGCAGCGGATCCTGAGATCCAAGCCGAGCTGCTCCTCACCGGGGCTTGGCTGAAACGGTACAATGACACGCTGGGCGACCCCGCCGAGCGGTGGCATGCGCTTCTGTCGGAACGATTGGGAACGGTGGGGCTTGGAGCGGCTATTCGCCCTCCGTTTCACTGCGACTACGGGTTCAACATTCGGATCGGAGCTTGGGTTTACATCAATTTCAACTGCGTCATTCTTGACGTGGCAACGGTGACTATCGGTGACGGAACCGCAATCGGGCCTGCTGTGCAGATTTATACCGCGGACCATCCACATGATCCCGAGCAGCGCCAGGCCGGACTGCAGTTGGGACGACCTGTCAGCATCGGCAGAAACGCCTGGATTGGCGGTGGAGCGATCATTCTCCCGGGCGTGACGATCGGCGATCACGCTGTCATTGGCGCTGGTAGCGTGGTCACGCGAGATGTCCCTGCAGGATGCACGGCCATGGGAAATCCTGCTCGGGTCAGAGTCGGTGGACGCCTGCCGCCATCATAAAAGTAGGCGTCGGGCGAAAATCTGGTGGTAAGAGGTAGTCTCGTTGCTTGTGCGAACGAAGATTTTGGGTCGCCATGGCCCGTGCGACCATCGGCACTCTGACGCAGTTCTCTTTGCAAATGCGGTCGGGCAGTCGTGCTATGTGATTACTGATCGCGTTTGATACGACCGGCTGCACATCGCACCGAACCGCCGGGTTCCAGCGTCAGGATCCGGCTGTCCTGTCGAAAACTCGAGGCACCATCTACTGCCGACACACGCGGCCATGTGACCTTTTCCTGGGAGACCGCCCGAAGATAGCCTTCGTTCGTCCCATGCCAAAGCCTCCTTCCCATCGGTGCCCGAAACCAACCTGTAGAATCTAGATCGACTGGTGTTTTCAAGGAGATGCTGGTTCTCTTCCGATTTATGAGGTACGAACGGCCGCGTGCAAAGAGGTCAATTGCGTTTCGGGCTCAACCCGCAGATACAGACCGCTTCACCTGCGGAAGCACGAATTGCTTTTGCAGTCCGTGCGCTCGATGAATGACAATTGCTCGTTTCGAATAGACATCCGCTGGCGTTATGTCGCCGGCAAGTACCAATCGCTGTTGCCAGGAACATCTTCAGAGGTAGGCGCCCAACACCCGGGCGTAGCTTATCAGTCGACACTGTGGAGAAGGCATCATTGGCTGCGTACAGCGTCAATCGATCCTACTGAGTGCGCCGCATTCATATTGTGGATGATAGCTATCGCAACAATCAATTTTACTAATCTGTTTAGATTTATTAGCACGCGCTGGAGGACACGCGCCGAGCGGCGTCCGCCTTCCTGACTACCGGTCGGGGGCTCTTGGACACGGGTGACGAGCATGTGTGGGATTGTTGGCATAGTGGGACATAAGCCCGTGTCGGAGCGGCTGGTAGCAGCCTTGGAGCGGCTGGAATACCGCGGATATGATTCATCAGGCATTGCTACGATATTCGAGGGAGAATTGCGCCGACGCCGCGCAAAAGGCAAGCTCGGGAACCTTAAAACGAGATTGAAAAAAGAACCCCTGAGCGGCACTGTTGGCATCGCCCACACACGATGGGCGACCCATGGCGCACCGACAGAATGCAATGCACACCCGCACTTTGCCGATGGCGTAGCCGTTGTTCATAACGGCATCATTGAAAATTTCTCCGAGCTAAAGGACGGATTGGCGAAGGTAGGGGCCAAGTTCCAGACCGACACGGACACCGAGGTGATTGCGCATCTCCTGACAAAGTTCCGTCGGGATGGCATGGGATGTCTCGAGGCAATGCAAGCCATGCTGAAGTGCGTCAAGGGCGCCTTCGCGCTTGCCATTCTGTTTGAGGAGGATCCCGCAAGCATTATGGTGGCGCGCAATGGGCCACCATTAGTGATAGGCCATGGCGACGGTGAGATGTTTCTAGGCTCCGACGCGATCGCTCTTGCTCCGTTCACCAATGACATCACTTATCTGCAAGATGGCGACTGGGCTGTTATAGGCAAAGCGAGTGTCCAAGTTTTCGATATCGAAGGCAAAGTCGTTACGCGGCCGCGGCACAGATCGGTTGCTACCGCCGACCTGGTCTGCAAGGGCAATCACCGGCACTTTATGGAGAAGGAAATCTACGAGCAATCCGAGGTCATCGCCGGTGCTCTTGGGCACTACATCAATGTCAACGATAGTCATGTCACAGTCACTTCAACCGACATCGATTTCGCCAGAGTTGAGAGCCTCGCGATCTCCGCCTGCGGCACGGCATATCTTGCCGGACTGATTGGCAAATATTGGTTCGAGCGCTACGCACGGTTAATGGTGGAAATTGATGTCGCCTCTGAATTCCGTTACCGCGAAATCCCGTTGTCGCCGCGATCGGCAGCGCTCTTCATCTCTCAATCTGGTGAGACGGCTGACACGCTTGCATCGCTGCGTTATTGCAAAGCACAAGGTCTGAGAATTGGTGCTGTCGTCAATACCCCAGAATCAACAATTGCCCGCGAGGCAGATGCCATCTTTCCGATCCTCGCCGGGCCAGAGATCGGCGTTGCTTCTACCAAGGCATTCACATGCCAGCTTGCTGTTCTCGCTGCGCTAGCCATCGGCGCGGGCAAGGCGCGGGGCGCAATCACGGACGACGAGGAACAAGTGCTCGTCCAAAGTTTGGCGACGTTGCCGGGCGTTATGCGACAGGTGCTGAACGACATCAAGCCGAAGATCGAGCTCTTGTCACGGGAATTGTCGAATTACCGCGACGTGCTCTATCTCGGTCGCGGCACGAGTTTCCCATTGGCTATGGAAGGTGCGCTGAAGCTCAAGGAGGTCTCCTATATCCATGCAGAAGGTTATGCAGCAGGAGAATTAAAACACGGTCCGATCGCACTGATCGATGAAAATATGCCAGTCATCGTTATCGCGCCACATGACCGATTCTTCGATAAGACTGTCTCCAACATGCAGGAAGTGGCCGCCCGCGGCGGCCGCATCATTCTGATCACCGACGAAACGGGAGCTTCGATGTCAAAGCTTCCCACCATGCACACTATCGTATTACCCGATGTTGAGGAGATTATCGCGCCGATGATCTTTTCTCTGCCGCTGCAGCTTCTTGCGTATCATACGGCGGTCGTTATGGGGGCAGATGTGGACCAGCCGCGGAATCTCGCTAAATCAGTCACAGTCGAATGATTGTAACGATTGGCTAGATCGCAACTCGCCTCCGGCAAAATCCACGACTAGATCAGACATCAAATAAGTGAGGTTGTATGCACGAACTTTCGCTCGCCGACGTGCCGTCGCGAATTGGCCAGGAGCTCGGCAAATCCGAATGGATCACCGTTGATCAAACTACAATCGATCTCTTTGCCGACGCGACACGCGATCATCAATTCATCCACGTGCACCCGGAACGCGCGGCAGTCGAAAGCCCGTTTGGTGGCACTATCGCTCATGGCTTCTTGACACTCTCGCTTCTGTCGGCGATGAACTTTAGCGGCATGCCAAGGATCCGTGAGCAGACCATGGGTCTTAACTACGGCTTAGACCGGGTACGTTTCATGTCACCGGTTAAGACCGGCAGCCGTGTGCGCGGTCGCTTCGTTCTCTCTGAATGTCAATTTCGCGGCGCAAGCATGCTGGTGACCACTTACGAGGTGACGGTCGAGATCGAGAACGAGAACCGACCGGCACTCACTGCTAATTGGATCACTATCATTCAGTTTGATCCGAACGACAGGCCTAAAGGGATTTGACGCCAGCTCGCGCCAGCGGGTGTCGACTTGTTGTTTTGGCTGCACGGGATTTTGTAGTGTCACGCCGGAATTCTCGATCTGCTGCGTCGGTAATTGCGCGCTGGCATCATCCTTCGGGCAGGAGAAACGGGTTTGACTTGAATTTCGCTGGAATAGAGGCTGATTGATTGCATTCGTTCCGTCTGGCCGCTGCGGTGTTGCCGCTACTTTTGTCATCTTGCATGCTCGGGCCCGACCATGCACCGCCGGAAACGCCTTTACCGGAGAAGTTTTCCGAGGGTGCAAAACAGAGCGCCGGCGATGTTGCGGTGTCGGCGTGGTGGGATTCGTTTTCAGATCGTACGCTCGACCAGTACGTTGCCTCCGGCCTGGATGAGAACCTCAGTGTTCAGCAGGCGCTCGAAAAGATTAATGCCGCCGCCGCGGACGTCACCATCGCTGGCGCCGGGGGCCTTCCCAAGGCATCACACACGACAAGCGGCGAGATCGGCAAAGGGGGAGATGTCACGAGCACACAGAATGTCTCCAGCGTGCAACTACTGAATTTTCGCGTGTCGGCGCATCACATTGCGGCCCTCCTCGCTTTGCCGTCGGAAACAGTGATCAAGCAACTGCAGAAAAGTGAAGGGCAGCCGGTCTATCGCGGAAAGATCAATGCCGGCATTCCCGCCGATCTTATTTGCAATCGATTCGATATTCGCCAGGCTGAACGGGATCTAGCCGCCGCGACTGCACAGATCGGCGTGACGGAAGCACAGCTTTACCCCGCGATAACGCTCTCCGGCTCGATCACCCCTTCCTATATCAAGCAGCGCGGCCGTCACGGGGGTATCTTGAAATGGTCCTTCGGGCCGAGCCTTGACCTCCCAATTCTGGACGGCGGCCGTTTGCAGGCAAACGTGGAGACTTCTAAATCCGACGCCGCAGCAGCCTACATAAGCTGGAAATTAACCGTCCTGACAGCTGTGCAGGAAGTCGAGGACGCTTTGACAGCCGTCCGACGCGACGTTCACACAGAGAACTCACGTCGCAGGCAAGTAGAAACGATCGAAGAAGCACTGAAGCTTTCGATGGCCTCGTACACGGATGGCGCCTCTTCTCTCCTCGATGTTCTCGAAGCGCAAAGGCAGATGTCCAGCGCTCAGGCGAGCCTCGCTGCGGCGATCCAACAACTGGCCAAGGATCACGTGCGGTTGAATGTAGCAATCCGCGGTGGTTTTGCGGCTCCCAAAGTCGCGTCACCCAGGGAGGCCTCGACGGTTGCAGCCGCAAATGCAAACATCCAATCCGCACATTCGCAATAGCCGAGCGCTGGATGCCGGATGGTTTAACCTGATCACGTCATTAGCGCGCCAGCGCCTGAGTTGTATTGGCGCCGGCCGGGAGTCGACCAATCGCGGCACATGCCCTTCACCACCTCCCGCTTACGAGCAGGGCTTAGAGCTAATGGGATGGTCCGTCCTGTCTCCCGAGAGCATAACGGAGGTGGGCAAAGGAGGGCTGAAATTATGGATCGCAACCAACTGCGCCAATGCGCCGTCTTCGGCATCGATATCGGAAAGAACCTCTTCCACGTGGTCGGCCTGGATAGTTCCGGCGCGAGACGCTACTGCAGTTCTTCGAACGAGCGAACAGAACGCTTGTCGGAATGGAATCCCGTCCGGGTTCCCAATGGCTTGCGCCAAGTTGCAGACGATGGGGCATTCCGTCCGCATCATCCCGGCGCAGTGAAGTCTATGTAAAATCGAACAAGAATGACATCATCGATGCTGCGGCGATCGCAGAAGCTGCAAGACGACCGACGATGCGCTTCGTTGGCATTAAGCAAGCCGATCAGGTCGATCTTCAGATGTTGCATTGGGTGCGTATTCCGATGAAACCGGCCACCGATTCCGATTTGAAGCCGGCCATTTTTCGGGCTGATCCTGGGTCTGTTTGAACCGCACCGGGTTTGCCGGAGGCTCCAACTTCTGAGAAAGTGGAGCCGATATGAGCAAGACAACAAACAAATTTTCACCTGAAGTCCGCGCCCGAGCAGTACGGATGGTTTTGGATCACCAAGGCGAATATTCCTCGCGATGGGCAGCGGTTTCCTCGATTGCCGCCAAGATCGGCTGCACCGCGCAGACGCTCAATGAATGGGTGAAGAAGGCGGAAGTGGACGATGGTTCCCGGCCCGGGCTCCCAAGCGACGTCGCCGAGAAGATGAAGGCTCTGGAGCGGGAGAACCGCGAGCTTCGGCAGGCCAATGAGATACTGCGCAAAGCGTCCGCTTATTTCGCGATGGCGGAGCTCGACCGCCCATTGAAGCGATGATCTCCTTCATCGACGAACACCGCTCGGTATTCGGGGTCGAGCCGATCTGCAGACTGCTGCCGATTGCCCTATCAACCTACTACGAGAACGTTGCCAAACGTGAGGACGTGGACCGCCTGTCGGTCCGCGCCCGCAGCGACATCGCCTGGAAGATCGAGATACGCCGTGTCTTCGAGGCGAACTTCCGCGTCTATGGCGTGCGCAAGGTCTGGCGGCAATTGAAGCGGGAGGGCTTCGATATAGCCCGCTGCACCGTTGCTCGGCTTATGAGGTCGATGGGCCTTCGGGGCATCATCCGCGGCAAGCCGGTCAAGACGACGGTCTCCGACAAGACGGCTCCGAGCCCGCTCGACCGGGTGAACCGCCAGTTCAAGGCTCCCGCGCCGAACAGGCTGTGGGTTTCGGATTTCACCTATGTCGCCACCTGGCAAGGCTTCGTCTACGTGGCCTTCGTCATCGACGCCTTCGCCCGCCGCATCGTCGGCTGGCGGGTGAGTCGGACGGCGCATGCCGGGTTCGTCCTCGATGCCCTGGAGCAGGCGCTCCATGAGCGGCGTCCCGTTCATGGCGACGGCCTGATCCACCACTCGGACAGAGGCGTTCAATACGTGTCGATCAAGTATTCCGAGCGGCTGGCCGAAGCGGGCATCGAACCGTCCGTCGGAAGTGTCGGTGACTCTTACGACAATGCACTCGCCGAAACGATCAACGGTCTCTACAAGGCCGAGGTCATTCATCGGCGAGGACCGTGGCGCAACTTCGAAGCGGTTGAATTCGCCACCCTCGAATGGGTCGATTGGTTCAACCATCGACGGCTTCTGGAGCCCATCGGCAACATCCCGCCAGCCGAAGCCGAGGAGCAGTACTACGCCATGCTGGACGAACCAGCCATGGCTGCATAACTTAAACCAAACGGCCTCCGGCAAACCCGGTGCGGTTCAGTTTGATGTTTGGATCGGGTTTTGTGTCAGGTCAAGCTTTGCTGTGTTTCAAGCGCCATCGGTGAACGCTGTTTGCGCATACTTTCGCCAATGATATCGATGCCTCGGCGTTGTGAACGAGGCGATCCAGTATCGCATCGGCGGCGTTGGGTTTGAAATAATTTCCCACCAGCGATCCAGGGGCACCTGGCTTGTGACGATCGTCGAGCGACGCTCGTAGCGGTCTTCGATGATCTCGAGAAGATCGCGGCGCTGATCATCGCTGAGTTTTTCCGGTCCCCAGTCATCGAGGATCAGCAGGTCGGTCTTGGCGATAGATTTGGGGATTCTGCCGTATCGCCCGTCACCCCTTGCAAGCGCGAGCGTGGCGAACAGCCGGGGAACGCGGTGGTATGCAACGGAGAAATCCTCGCGGCATGCTTTGACCGATGGATGCGCCCCAGCGCCCAAAGCGATCTGGTATCCACTCAGCGTATCGCCGGTGGGAACTGGGCATGTGATCTGGGTCGGTTCCATGACGACAGCCGCCATAGCGGCGCTGATGGACGGCGATGCGCTTGCCGCGGTAAAAGATCTCGATGGTGCGCGCCGTTGCTCTAAGATCGACCTGCTGGCGAATGAGGGCATGGGGGACGGAATAAAAGAAGCTTTTGAACTCGACGTGATAATCGGTCGAGACACGGACCAGACGCCATTCGGCGAATTCGTAGTTTCACCCGGGAGGCTAGCGAGCGCAGCACGTTCGACACGTTCAAATACTTGCCGCCGGGTAACACCCAATCGACGCATGAGGTGATCGTTGATGCGATCAAGTGCCAATAGCGGCATTAGCCTCAGCCAGCGAGAAGAAAGTCAGCTTGCGCAACCGCCCCAGGATGCAGGTGGCGCATGGCGGCGTCGTCATCGGCGACGAGAACTTGTTTCAATGGCGTACCTTTACTGGTGCAGTCGATCAATAAATCACGTCGTTTCTATTTTCAGTTCCCTGCGCCACGTTGGGAAAGAGAGGCGCCCCAAGGGTGGAACGCTCCTCGGATCTTCGAATTAAATGAAGCCGAAATTTTCCGCCGTAAGCGAGGTAAGATCCGACATGTCGTGCAGATTGTCGACATGAGCGAAGGCATGCGCGTGGTTCGCAGAATCGACATAGGCTAGTGTCGCACCGTGAGTTTTGCCATCTTGACCGAGAGTTTTTTCGTCATGGTAGACAATGATGTCACCGGGGACTTCGTCGTGAATAGCGGTCGCGGCGGCAGAGCCAGACGTGAACCCTCGATCCGTGATTACCACGACGTGCTGACCGTGCGCTTTCGCGGCCTCGCCATTGTAGAAAGTGTCCACAAATTCGCCTGGGAAACCCTTCGAGTGGTTGATGAAATTTGCGCCAAACAGATCCCCTTTGCCGAAGTCACCGGCGTCCATGACAAAACGGTCTTGCTTCGGGTCGAAATCCGTCACAGTCGTATACCAGTGCGTTGTTCCAACCATAGGATCGTGGAACCGAAACACGAAGGCGTCGCCGTCTTCGCCGCCAGTCAGAACATCTGCGCCGTCGCCGGCCACCAGGGTATCCCTTCCCTTACCGGCGTCGAGCCTGTCGTCGCTCTCGCCGCTATGTGGTATTACGCGGCGCACTTCGAAGGGGTTGAAGGCTTTGAATGAGCCGTCACTATACAGGAGGTCGTCACCATCACCAGCATGGATTGTGTCTGAGCCATCCCCCGCATAGACAATGTCATGGCCGTCACCGGCAAAGATCACGTCGTGGCCGGCTTGAGCCCAAACCCAATCATCGCCGCCGCCGGCTTTGATCCAGTCATTGAGCTCGCGTGCATAGATTGTGTCGTTGTCATCGGATCCGTTAATAAAGGGGCTGTTATCAGTGCCTTTGATCATCATCTCAAATACTCCTTATGAGGCAACGGGTGCCGCCTGTGCCCCTTATCTTTTCCAAGAGCGAATTAGTGAAATCCATTGTTTTGATATGACCTATTTGAATGACGGATGCGAAAATGTTTATCTCGGCCGCACGGCACGCCCTTCGTAGTTGGCCGGCAGATATGAAAACGACTGGGGGCTATGACGATCGGCGGCCGTTGACGAAGGCCACAACTTCTTCCCTCGTATACGCTGGAGACAAATCTGCAGAGCACCTGATCTCAGGGTGCTTTGCAGATCGAAAACCTCAGCTCCAGGCGTGGAGCGGTGGCTTCTCGCCGTTCAGGAAATACTTACCCAAAATGGCATACTTCCAGCGGACGGGGTCGTGCAGAGTATGGGTGCGGGCGTTGCGCCAGTGGCGATCAAGCCCGTGCTCTGCAAGGGTCGAGCGCGTTCCTGCCAGTTCGAACAACTTGTTGGCGGCCGCGATCGCGATCTCAGTGGAGAGGATCTTGGCTTCGGCGGTAACGATCTGGGCTTCCGCAACGGTTCCCGCGTTCGGGTCGAGGATCGCTCGGTCAATGGCATAACCTGCCTTTTCAAGCAGCGCCTGCGCCGCATGAAGCCTTAGCGTCAAGTCCCCGATCGCCTGGATTGTGTACGGATCGTCCCAAGCGTTGTCGACGCCGGAATCCACCCAGGCGCGGCTCTTGGTGCGCACAAAACTGACGGTCTCGTCAATCGCGGCCTGCGCGATGCCGGTATCGACAGCCACTTGGATAATCTGGAAGATCGCTCCGTCCGCAGTCGGCACTTCATACCCTTTGTAGCCAGGCACGAGATGCGTCTTCGACACTTTGACGTTGTTAAGCAGTACCGTGCCCGACAGCGTGGTACGCTGGCCAAAGGAGGACCAGTCGTCGATGACAGTCAGACCCGGGGCACCGCGCTCGGCAATTGCGTACCAGGCCCTGCCCTCGTCATCCAGTGCCACGATTGGCACCAGATGCGCGAGCAGCGCTCCTGACGAGTAGAATTTCTGGCCGTTGACCACGACATGATCTCCGGCATCAACGAATTTTGTTTCGAAGTCGACCGCACGCTTGGATCCAAATTCGGAGAAGGCATTGCCGAAGCGCGTTCCTTTCAACACTTCCGCGAAGAGCAGCTTCTGTTGGTCTTCGTCTGACACCGTGCGGATGGCGGCGACCACACCCAGGTGGTTTTGCGCGATTTGTCCGATGGATGAATCGGCCGCCGAGATGATCTCGATGACCTTCGCAAGCGTCGCATAAGAGACCTCGGGACCGCCGAAGGCCTTCGGCACGTTGATAGACCAAAGCCCGCTTTGCGAAAACGCGTCCAGTTCCTTGACCGGCCAGATGCGGTCGCGATCGCGTGCTGCCGATCCCTTGACGAACTCTGCCGCGAGTGCCTTGGCGATGGCAATCGCTTCGGCGTCAGTCTTGATAATGTGGGCGGGCTGCGACGGGCGTGGAACAGGTGGCACGGCCTTTGCGGCATTTTCGGTATTTATGGTAGGATGGGTCACGGTGTTTCTCCTCTTGGATCGTGTTAGCCGACAACGGCGGGGATGGAGGGAGCCACGGCTCTCTGGCCGAGGTAGAAAGACTTGATGTCGTCGCGCCCGCGCAGATCCTGTGCGTCACCGGTCAGCACCGTGGCGCCGTTTTCGAGAATGATGGCGCGATCCGCATATTTCAGAGCGACGGCGGAATTCTGCTCCGCCACAAGGATAGAAAGACCTTCTTCGCGATTGAGGTGGCGGAGCTTCCGGAAAATGTCCTGGACGATGAGCGGCGCCAGTCCCATGGATGGTTCGTCGAGAACCAGGAGGCGCGGCCGCGACATGAGCGCCCGGCCGATCGCCGTCATCTGCTGCTCGCCACCCGAGGTCAGGCCGGAAAGTGCACGACGCTTTTCCTTCAACCTGGGGAAATGCGCGTAGATCTTCTCGATATCCTCGGCGATCTCAGCGCGCGTGCCGCTGCGGCCAAGCCCGCCGGAGACGAGGTTTTCCTCGACCGTCAGGCTGCGGAAGCAATGGCGGCCCTCAAGCACCTGCACGAGACCGGCACGCACCAGTGCAGCAGGGCTTGTGCGCAGGACATCGAGCCCGTCGAAGCGGATGCTGCCGGAAACGACTTGCCCACGTTCGGCTGGAAGCAGATTGGACAACGCCTTGAGCGTCGTCGTCTTTCCCGCGCCGTTGGCGCCAAGGAGCGCCAGAATTTCACCACGCGCCAGATGGAAACCGACGCCGTCGAGTGCGGTGATGGCGTGATTGTACGTTGCCTTCAGATCATCGACCGCAAGCAGAGTGGTTTCCAGAGCCATGACAGTGTCCTCTTGCCTTGAAAGGCGAGATTGAGAGAAGGCGAGAGGTTGGAGAGAGAGGCACCACCCTCGCGCCAGCTCTTCATGCCGCGCCTGTTGTCAGGCGCGGCATGAAGGGATTAGTTGGTCGCCGTTTCGGCGTCTGCCGCGGTACGAAGCTTGATGCCCTTCTCGGTCGCGTAGGCTTCCGAGGACTTCTCGATGATCGGCCGCAACAGTGCCCAGTCCGGTGCAATCCAGTCAGAGACAACGTTCCACTTCTTCCCGTCCCACTGTTGGAAAGTCACGTAGCCGTTGCCCTCATGATTATCCCAGGTAACGTTGATCGAGTGGAACAGGCTCTTGGCGCCGAGCGCCTCGACACGCGCCGGGTTGAGTTGTAGGTGTTCAAAACCCCAGCGGACCTCGTCGCCCGTGAGCGTCCGCTTGCCGAACTTCTCCTGCGCGATACGGATTGCCTCGACATTGAGGATGCCGTTGACGATACCGAGGTTATGATAAACTGACCCGATACGCTTCTTGTCTTCGAGGTTGCCCTTGCCGGAGTCGTAGAGCGTTTTGACGATCTCCTGAACGACCGGGTATTTTGTGCCAGATGCCTGCGTAGTGATCGCCGTATAGCCCTTGGCGGCATCACCAGCGGGGATGACGTCTTCTTCTGAATTGGACCAGACGTTTCCGATAATATGATCTGCCGGGAAGCCAACCTTGGCTGCGGTTTTCAGCGCGACCGGGTTCATCACGCCCCAACCGCGTAGGACGACGAAGTCTGGCTTGGCGCGGCGGATCGTGAGCCATTGCGACTGCTGTTCGTTGCCAGGATGCGGCACCTCGATCTGCTGAAGTTCGAAACCATATTTTTGCGCCAGCAGTTCGTAAATCGGGATCGTTTCCTTGCCATAGGGCGAGCCGTGATAGAGAACGACGATCTTCTTTCCCTTGAGATTTTCGATACCGCCTTCCTTGCCGGCGATGTAGTTCACGATGCCTGAGGTCTCACTGTATGGATTGAGCAGCAGCGGGAAAACATAAGGGAAAACGCGGCCATCGGTCGAATCCGTGCGGCCATGATTGATAGTAATCAACGGCACCTTATCGGCGGTGATGCGATCGATCATCGCATAGGCAATGCCGACGGAAAGCGGGTTCCAGGCGGCGACGTTCGGGTTGGACTTCAGGCGCTCGTAGGCTTCGACGCCACGCTCGACCTCGTACTGCGTTTCAGCTTCCGACCATGTCAGCTTGACGCCACCCACGCCGCCGTCGCGCGTGTTGATCAGGTTCAGATAATCGATGAAACCACCGAAGAAGCCGGTGCCGCCGGCAGCATAGGGGCCGACGCGATAGCTCTGGAGCGGGAAATATTGTTCGTCCGCATGGGCCATCGGCAGGGCCACCGTGAAGGCGAGGCCGGCGGCAAGAGCCGCAATCTTGAATTTGGCAAGGATCGTCATTTTTGGACATACTCCGGGTATCGACCGGGGCAAGGCGCCGGTCCGGGTTGATCTGATAAGGGCTGGTGGCATTTCGAGAGCCTTGATAGCTCCGTTTCGATCAGGACTGCACGATGGCGGCACGGATTCGTTTTCGGACCCGATCCCAAAGGGCGACAAGCCCATCCGGTTCGAGGACCAGAAAGAGGATGATGAGCGCGCCGAGCACGATGCGCTGACTCATATCCAACACGCCTGAATTGAAGATATTTCCGAGCAGGAAGGAGCCAAGCCGGGACAGGACCAGGGGAAACACAACGATCAGCGCCGCTCCGAAAAAAGCACCGCGGATCGATGCAAGCCCCCCGATGATGACGATGAACAGGACCTGGAACGACCGGTCAAGATTGAAACCGGCGGGCTCGACCGTGCGCAAATAGGCGAACGCCCACAGGACTCCGGCGATGCCGATGATGAAGGAGGAGATTGCGAAGGCCAAAAGCTTGGTTTTCAGCACCGGCACGCCTATGATCCGCGCCGCTGTCTCGTTGTCGCGCACGGCAATGAAATTGCGGCCGGTCTGCGAATTCACCAACCGATGGGCCAGCAAAGTGAGAACGGCGACCACCGTCAGCGCGAAATAGTATCGTCCGACGGGCCCATCGAAAACAAGACCGAAAGCCGAAAGCTGAGGCGCATCGATAACGCCGGATGCGGACTCATTCGAAAACCAGCTAAATTTGGTCAGTGCCCACTGCACGAAAAACTGCGCTGCAAGCGTCGATACCGCGAGGTAAAAGCCCTTGAGGCGCAGGCTGGGAACGCCGAACACCAAGCCGACGCCGGCCGCAGCGAAACCAGCAAGTACCATACTGACGATCAAAGGCAGACCGTCGACGCGAAGATTGAAATTGAACGCCGCGAACGCGCCGACAGCCATGAAGGCAGCACTCCCCAACGACACCTGCCCGGCATAGCCCGTCAGGATATTGAGCCCCAAGCCGGCGAGGCTGAGGGCCATGAACGGCAGCAGGATAGCCTCGAACAGGTAGTCTGACCCGAGAAGCGGCACAATGACATAGGCAATGGCAAGCCAAGCCAACGGCGTCGCCCAGCGGGCGGGGAACCGGTAGGCCGGCAGATCGCAAGTGATCGTGGACATCGGTCAGACCCTTTCCAAGAGCTTCTGGCCGAACAGGCCGGAAGGGCGAACGAGGAGGAAGGCGAGCGCGATCACATAGGCAAACCAACCCTCAATGCCGCCGCCGAAATATCCGCCGATATAGACCTCAGCCAGCTTCTCGGACGCGCCGATCAGCAACCCGCCGAGGATCGCGCCGAGGATCGAGTCGAACCCACCGAGGACGAGAACCGGCAAGGCCTTCAGGACAATCAGCGACAGTGAGAATTGCACCCCGACGCGGGCTCCCCACAAAAGACCGGCGACCAGCGCCACCAGACCTGCGGTGGCCCAGACCGTCGCCCAGATCCAAGGCAGTCTCAACCCGACGGCGAGCGCCGCGAACTGATCGTCGGCCACGGCGCGAAAACCGAGCCCGATGCGGGTGTAACGGAAGAAGACAGAGAGCAGCAGCACCATGGAGGCGGCAACGACGGCTGCGAAGATGTCGAATTGACTGATGTAGACACCACCGACATCGAACGGCACATCCTCGATACCGAGATCAAGGCCGTGCACCTGCGTGCCCCAGATCAGTTGGGCAGCGCCCTCGACAATATAGGAGAGGCCGAGCGTCGCCATGAAGAGCGTGATCGGCGGTTTGTTGGTCAGCGGCCTCAACACGGTACGCTCGACAGCTATCCCGATAACGACCATGATCGCGAAGGTGATCGCGAATGCGAGCGGGAAGGAAATGCCGCGTTCCGTCAGGCTGACGAAGGTCAGCGCCGCGAACAGGAGCATCGCCCCTTGCGCAAAATTGAGGACGCCGGATGTCTTATAGATCAGGACGAAACCGATCGCGACCAGCGAATACATGACGCCGGACAAAAGGCCGCCGACGAGAATCTCCATGAAGAACAGCCAGTCGAAGTCAGCCATCAGATGCCCGCCCCCTCTTCATTTTCGGGAGCGACACCGAGATAGGCATCAATCACGCGCTGGTCGCGCTGGATTTCGTTGGGTGTTCCATCGGCGATCTTGCGGCCGTAGTCGAGCACGACAACGCGGTCGGACAACCCCATGACAACGCCGATATCGTGCTCGATCAGCACGACGGTGGTACCGAACCTGTCACGTGCGGCGCGCACGAAATCGGCCATCTCGTTCTTTTCCGTCGCCGTCATTCCGGCCATCGGCTCATCGAGCAGCAGGATGTCGGGCTCGGCCACCAGAGCGCGCGCCAATTCCACCCGTTTTTGCAGACCATAAGGCAGTGTACCGACCAGACGATCGCCAATATGCGAAAGGTGGAGGAACTCGAGCACCTCGAAAGCCCGACTGCGGGCATCCCTCTGTTCCGTGCGGGCTCGACCGAGGCCGACGATCTGTTCGACGAAGCTAGACCGCGTCTTTTGCGCTCGTCCAACCACGACATTGTCGAGAACGCTCAAACCCTTGAACAATGCCAGGTTTTGGAACGTGCGAGCAATGCCGAGACGGGCAAGTTTCTGCGTCGGGACCTGGGCATGGCGGCGCCCGGAGAGCCACACAAAACCGCGATCGGGTCGGTATACGCCGCTGATCACATTGATGATCGAGCTCTTGCCAGCACCGTTGGGCCCTATAACGGCGAGGATTTCGCCACGCCAAACGGACAGATCGATATCCTTCAGGGCGACGACGCCACCGAAGGATAGATCGATGCGGGCCAGCTCCAGAATGATGCCGTCCGTTGCGCCGGCTTCAATGGGCGACGCCCAGGCCGCGCCTGTTCCTCTGTCCAAGCCGGCCAAGTGCTCCTGAACGTCCGGCGGAAACGGCGCCGCTCCCAAGCCTCCGAAGGCAAATGTCATAGTGTGCACGCCCCTGCTTTCGACGGCGCGCCACGAGCCCACGAGTTCATAGGCGCACGCTATCCCACCACGAACCACCGGGTTCTTGGCCTGTCATCGTTGATGCGGCCGGCTTTGCGGGCCGGCCGACAACGTGTTGCGATTACTCGGCGGCGACGGCCGTCGCCGTTTCGGCTTCTTCCAACTCGCGGATCAACGGGATGACGTGCTTGCCGAAATACTCGACCTCTTCCTGGAAATGCAGGAAACCGAGAAGGATGAGGTCCGCGCCGGCGCGCTTCAGGTCGATGACCCGCTCGGCGACCTGGCGTGGTGTCCCTATCAGGTTGGAGCGGAAGCCGTCGTTGTACTGGATCAGGTCCTCGAAAGAGGATTTCGCCCAGTTGCCCTCGCCTTCAGGTGATGATTTCCCGGCGTTCTTGACTTCGTGCCCGAAGGCATTGACCGCCTCTGGATTGGCCTTCTCAATAATCTCGGCGAGCACGGCCCTTGCCTCTACCTCGGTCTCGCGGACGATGGCGAAAGCGTTGACACCAACGAGGACGGAATGACCGTTAGCCTTCGCCTTGCCCTGGATGTCAGCCACCTGCTTGCCGATTTCCTCCGGCGTGTTGCCATTGGTGAAGTACCAGTCGGAAACACGCGATGCCATGTCGCGTGCAGCGCGAGAGGAGCCGCCCTGGAAGATTTCCGGCTGTGGATCGATCGGCTTGGGCTTAAGCGAATAATTGTTGAAGCGATAGAAATCGCCGTGGAACGTGAAATTGTCTTCGGTCCAAATACCGCGCAGTGCGCGGATGAATTCCTCCGAGCGGCGGTAGCGCTCGTCATGGTCAAGCCAGTGCTCGCCAATTGCGTGGAACTCGCCTCGGAACCAGCCACTGACGATATTGACGGCGACACGACCATTGGTGAGGTGATTGATGGTGGCGATCTGCTTGGCCGCCAGTGTAGGATTCCATGGTCCCGGCAGAATGGCGGCAATCACCTTCAGCGTTGTCGTCGATTCCAGCAGCGCATGGCTAAAGGAGACGGATTCATGCTGGAATTCGGCGCCATAACCGGCGGTGAAACGAATTTGGCTCAGCGCATAATCGAAGCCACTAGCCTCGGCGATCTGCGCCAGCTTTCTGTTATATTCGATCGTCCAGCTCGTCCGCTGCTCAATATTGGAAATGACGAGGCCACCCGAAACATTGGGAACCCAGTAGGCGAATTTGACCGGCTCTCTGCTGGCATAGGACATGATACTCTCCCTCTTGAAATGGCTAGGCTGACGCGGAGGCGAGCGCCGGGCGGTTTGCATGAGCGCGCGCGGCAGCGGTGTGATCAGAGAGCGGCAGCACCTGAGCGAGTTCTGAAACGGCGCGCTCGATACGCTCTTGAACCACAGGACTGGCGATCTCATAATCCGTGAAATCGGTTTCGGTAGCGTAGATCGACGTCGGCAGTGTCAGGGCGTTGAAGAAGCCGAATAGCGGGCGCAACTGATGTTCGGTCATCAAACCGTGCAGCGGTGTGCCACCTGTGGCAGCCAGAATGACCCGCTTTCCGGTCAGTGCGCGGTAGTCAACAAGGTCGAAGAGATGCTTGAGAGCGCCGGTATACGATGCCCGGTAGACCGGCGACCCGACAACAAGGACATCAGCCGCCTCGACGGCGTCGATAATCGCCCGCCCCTCGGCATCCAACTGGTCCGATCGAAGCGCCTTGAAGAGAATGGGGGCAGCGTCAACCAGTTCTATGGTTTGCCCATCGAGACCCAGCTTCGATGTGGCTGCCGACACAAGTGCTTCCACAAGGGAGGCAGTTCGCGATGGTCGTTTTACATTTCCCGCAAGACCCAGAATTTTCATGTCGGCGACATCCTTTTGCGACGTAGTCTATATATTTAATGGACTAATGATAACGACACGATGCCAATATTTCTCCCTGTTGTAGATTGCCATCCTGAAATCGCGCCCAATGGGCGAAATAAAAACTTCAGCTTGGCGTTCTATGTGGCGCAGCAAACTGCACGCCACGGCGAGAGCGAACAACTCTCTATGGCCAAATGGGTTGCGCTGGTGCTGAAGCGAAATGGAGCTCGCGCAACGATCGGGAAGCATATTTTCGTCTCGCCATGGAGGGAAGAATGCGAAATTTGCAAAGGTCCGACCTGCTACAGCAGTTACTTAGCGACCAGCCACGGTGTCTAAACTAAAGAGGAGCCCGTTCGATCGTGCTCGAAACACTATCGATTCATAGCGCGAATCAAATTGACCGCATAAGCGGAACTCAAGCAGCAAACAAGCAGGGCACCATGACATCTTACCTCACAAGGCAGAAGCATGCTAAGGAAAGACTAGGCGCAGCGCTTCAAAAAATGAATGACGCCATCCGCGACGTACACAAATCCGGCATTGATGTCGATATCAGTACCCTCACGATACACACGCCGCGTGGCCCGATGGTTCAAGTCGACCTTAAGACGTTCCGCGCATATGACGCGCCCCCAGTGTTGCGATTGGTGGAAGAATAAATGCGGTTAGATTCGCTCATCGATCACCGTGCCACGATGATCGCGTGCCTGGGTTTCCACCAATCGCAGTCGGCAAGCTGTCTCTACAGCAAGGGTGCGACGAATGACTTCAGGCGCTAGCCTTCGCGCCAGCCAATTAGGCGGAAGCGTCCAGCTCGGCTAAGTCTGAAGCCTGGATGGCCCTATAAGCTGTAGGAGCTTGAAGGGCTTCCCATTAAGCGCCTCCTGTACTCGGTGAGCTGCTGCAGGCATCCTCCTTAAGGCCGCTGTGTAGCGACTTCAGTGCGACGCATGTCTCAAATCTTGTCTAAAACTCCTAGGGCGGCCGCGGTCCTTCGTATCCTTGACGAGTCAAAATCCGAGCTCTTCTCAAGAGTTGTCAAGTCAGACCATCGCTCGTCCAGCGAAAGCTAGTCGGATCTACCGCAAGGGGAGCCAGGATGTCATCGTTTCCGACCTTCCGAGAACGCTTTCTCTGCCGGCCGAATATAATGGTGGTCCGAGTAAACTGACTTCGGCGTAACCGGTGTTCGTCCCACGCGTTATCCTGTCAGCAATCTGGTGTTCGACTTTCAATACAAGAGCGAAGGAAGTGTCTCCGTCGAGACTGAGATTCTTCCAATAAATTCAACTCATTGGCGATCAGCCCGGTGGTGACGAAATACTCAATCCGACCAACATGTCGGGGTTGTCAGATAGAAGGGGAACTTTTCGTGCTGCTTGAGGGAGTCATAGCCGTACATTACCACTTCGAGGTTTGGCCATCGCCAACGGGAGATTGTCAGCTCGAACATTTGCGGACTCAAGCAAATCTTGAACTCTCTTGCGTAATACGATATCGTACCGAGTTGTGTACTCGCCCAACAAAGTATAAATGTAAGCCATGGCGATTGGCTAAATATATCAGAAAATATATTATTGTTAAATATTGATCTATGGCGGAGTGCCGTCTAGACGTGCTCAACACGCGGCATGGGACTACCCCGGTCAGCGACGGGAGGCTTAGATGAACCGACGTGACAAAATGCATCCAAACGAACCCAGGTGTGATAGCCCGGAAATGGGGCTCGTCTTGCTCGATGGCGAACGCGTGCTTGCTCAACGGCGTGGTATACGCTGGCAGCCGGCCGCACGGAACGAGCATCTGGATGCGCTTCGCGAAGTCGCAGATAGCGGAAGATATTATCGGGTTAACCGTCCTGTAGTGACCGGCATGGAGCTGAGCCTTGAAATATTGTCGACATTGCAACAACCACCTGCCGAACACGAGGCAAGCATAGGCCTGGACCTAACCAAAGCACATCTCGCCACCAAACACGAACCGGAACAAATGCATCAGATCACATGGTCTCTTTCAAAATCTGAACGTGTCTTTGATTGCGCTGGAGGCGATTCTGACAACGGCGAAGCCATCGCTACTGATGGACAAGTCGAGGCTCTCGCGAACCGCGTCTACATCAAATCCGCCGAAGCCTATAATCAGCTGATTGATAGGAGTAACCGATCACGTCCACCGAAGAGCTATCATGCACATGTTGATTTTGAAAACTGTCAGTACATTGATGGCACTTCCAGGCCTTGGAGACCCGGTTCGCTTAAAGGCGGCCGCTTGCGCGTAATACGACGGGCGTTAGACATTGGACCAGCGCGCCATCCCGACGCAGCCTTGTGCCTATGGCATTGAACTTAGCGGCAGAATGCGATAGCTGCCAATTACGGCCGCGGCTATAATACAGGTGGTTGATCCCGAATCTGGTTCGGGCGTGAAACGCGGCGCAAGTATTGGAAGGGTCGACTAATTCGACCTTCAATTCCAAGCGACCGTCCGGTCTCAAAGTAAAGCTCCTGTAGGGTCCTTGAAGGATATCGACAGAGGAAAACTATCAAATGCGGTGTTGCAAGAACGCGCCCCAAGGTCGTGGGGGTGGCTCGAATTTTTCTACTGAACCAGAACCTGCAAAGGCCGATATTGCCTACGATGCTATTCGAAGAATTCTCCACAGTAACGGTCGTGTGCCGGAGCAACATCTCAGGGAACAGGATCTAGCGTCTAAGCTCGATCTTGGTCGAACACCAGTTCGCGAAGCGCTTCAGCGGCTCGCAGCTGAAGGGAAGATTCAATACATCCCTCAAAGAGGCTTTTTCACCAGGCCGATGTCGGAAAGAGCTCTGTTAGATGTTTATGTTGTCGGACGTGAAACCCTGATCTCGGCATTGAATCGAATGCGGCCGCAGGTCCCAGAGAGCTGGACCGTGGCGGATAAATTGTCCTCTGACGAACTTGCCTTAAGGGCAGAAGCGATATTCACTAAAATCGCGCAAGAAGCATCGAATTGCGAGGCTTGCAAAATCGTCCACCGGTTCTGTTTTTGCACTCACCCTTTACGAATGGAACTAACTGCGTCGGAACTTCGGCCCGCGTTTGTTGAAAGCCTCGAGAAGCTAATTGACGCAATGTCTGAACTAGGCACGGCAACGACCCTGGTGGAGTCCGCGTTGATGAACCACCTTGATCTAGAACAGGGTGCCGTCTCAAGGATTGTACAAGAGGTGAACGAACGTGGATTAACAGGTTTTCCGGGGCCTGCGAAAAGTTTTTGACATTTCAAACTGTCATCTCGACGAATGATCCTGGTCAACGAGCCTGAAGAATTTTGTCGAGTGCCGCGCATATCTGCGGCTGCTGCGGGCAATCCAAGAGCCGACGTCGGCATCACCTACCAGCATTTTAATTATGTTGCCAAATCAAAGAGGCTGCCGCCATCCCTTCAGCATCCCAGAATACAGCGCTGCAGAGCGAAAGGTGCTTGTGTCCTATCGGGCAACGCCCTCCGTAGGTTTCCATTTGCTGCGGCTTGGCCAGGCTAGCTATGTTGATCGAGCGACGTTTTCAGCCGAAGTCTCAAAAGACATTGTGCCAAAGATCATAACAGCCAACGGGATCGACGCTGCGACCTTGAGGACAGAGGTTACGCCGGGCGGGTATCTCCTCAAAACAAATGCATCGCTTCAGACCGAGGGTGATCTCGATGACGCCGTGACGGATAGGCTTGCCGGCCCGCTAGGCTACGTCTTGCGCCAATATCGCGTTCTTACCTCTCGCCTCGACGACACGACAGGTAAGACAGGCCTTGTAATCGTGCGGTTTGCGCAGGGCAGCCTTAGCGCCACCGTGGCGCAGAGATTCTTCGAAGCAGCGGACGCAACGAAAAATGGCTTGGGCGGCGGATATAGCGTAGTCGGTGACGAGCAGATCTTCCTCAATGCGACGAATTCCGAAGGAAAACCTTATAGCGGACTCGATGACGCAAGCTTCCTAGACGGATTGAGGCGCGCAGCCGTATCGTTTGGCAGCCCTAAACCAAGGGTTTCTCCCCTCGGCAATGCGACCGCGCGCTTTATTGGGAATGATTGGCAGAGGTCAACAAGAGGCGAGGGCTATCAAAACCTTGCTCGGTGGATCGGACGGCGAGTTAGTGAGAAAGCTCGAAAGCTCGACGAGATCAGCAGCTGTTATGCATTCCTCCTCGCGAAGACAGCCGACAGCAAGGGCTGGGCCAGAGATGAATAAGGGCCGGACGAGGACCTACGCTCAAGTCGCTGAGCAAACTCAAAAGGCTTTCACGAAACCGGCCTCGCTGGCGATACGATTTGAGGATCCCACGCCGGCCACCTGGGGCCGCGCCGGAGAAAATCTCACTGCTGCAATGCTCAGAAATTGAGACGGCTTAATCCTGCTATAGTTCTAGAATATCTTAACGCGGCGATTTCCACGCTTGAGTGGTCACCATCTTTGCCCAATCTTGTCAGACATTCGGTTCACAAGCGACCGGGATTGCGGCATCGCGGTAGCTGAAACTGATGCCGTCTGATCGCGTTGGAACAAATCAGAGTCGTCCAACATTCGTTATTCAAAGCGTTCAATATTAGTGCGGATCGCATCACCAGCCACCGATTTTACATTCGACGGAGGATTGCCAGGACGAGCCGTGCCGCAGGGAGTCCTTATCTCGCCGGAAAGGTACTGGCCGCTGTTGCAGGGCAGCATGTTGACGTCGAGAAAGTCGCTCCTCTTCAGGGAGTTCTGATACGCTACGACTTCTTTCATCGACAAGGGGTTCGCGAAGATCGTCACTCCCTCAAACCCCGGTAACGCCTCAATTGGCTCAATCATGGGCGATGTCTGACCGGGCACTGCTGCAGCGCCAATAACCCATGGGCCAACCGATCCGAAAATGACGGATTTCGGACGATCGGTTGGCGTGCCAGAGCTGAAAGGAGAATGCGGGAACCCACTGTCGAGCACTGCCTCATCCCACTGGTAAGCTGTAAACGCTAGAAAATATGTGTATGGCGCAAAACGGTCCATGCGAACTTTGCCGTCTGGAGTAAAGGTATAGTAAATCCACTCAGTGCCGGAGAATGCCCCTGTTGGCCCCACGACGTTCATGTCCCAGGGCTTCTGCCACCATGCAGTAGACGCCATGTCGCTTTGAAGCAGGCTTTTCGCGAATGACCACTTCTGACCATTCGGATTGGGTGCAGCTCCCAATGCGAATGATAGGTAAGCATCGTTTGAATTAGAACTTAGAAGCGATAAGGCGCTGCCGCCATTAGGAACAGTATTTTCACGGGTTTTTTCGACCAAAAGGACAGTGAACCCCGTGTCTGGTCTGATCGACGCGCTTTGACTAGTCTCGATTGACGTGCGCGGTGGAAGGTTGAAGGAAGTCTTGTTGGTATAGAAGTCAAATGCCTGCCTCGTATCTTCGGGCACCGGATAATCCGCTTCTGCCGCCGAGTCGTGTATGTACAGCTTTGGAAATTCCCCGAAAATGGGCACTACCTTCGGTGTGAGCGTCTGAGATACTTTCTCCGACGCGCTTCTAAGGCAACTGGCTTCATTGGTACATGATGCTCCTTGCCCTTCTCCAGCGACAAGACAGCCCAGCGCGGAAGACAATAGGAAGATTTTTATTCCATTATTCATCAAAACATTCCCTTTTTGAAAGCGGAGGTCTTGCTCTAGCGAGTGAGTTCGGAGGTGTTGCGGCGCCGTATCTGGCGCAGCATATCGCCGACTACGTCGGGCCAATCAGTGGTGATAAGATTGGTACGATTGACGAGCGCCATCTCAGGATCTCCTCGGTAATCTGGTACGATCCCTCGCTGAGCGGTCGATTTCGGATCCGTGTTGTGCTCGAAGCAGCATTTTCCGGCGCTGTTTGCGACGCCCTCTGGAAAGTAGTTACTTTCATGATAGGTGGCGAAGCCCTGCTGCTGGTCGATATAGTCGAAATATGCCTGCAGACCGTCACCTTTATAGAATTGGTTCATTTCAAACTGAATGGAGAACGGCACCACATTCCATTGATCGTAGATTGGATCCTCGTGGGGATCATAGCTGGAATCCTTCACATTCTCGTCATCCGGGTTTTCGACGACAATTAGCCCGCCAATGAGGTTGGGGTCGTAGGTTGTCCGATTTAGAATCGTGCCGACATCCGCCGCATCCTTTGCTTTGAGCTTGAATACAACGGCTTTGCTGAGTTTCGCATTTCCCTTGCTCGCGAGAATGTCAAGGCAGCGTTGCATGAGCTCGATGGGATCAGTAGGGTCCTGATCATCGACTGCCGCCTTGATATCGACGATCATCACGTACCCATGACCATCATCGGAAACATATTCGGCGAGTAGATCGAGCGCGGCGGAGAATGTTAGGAACTTCGCCTTTCGCCCTTGTGAATCCGTAAAAACGCGGCCATGTCGGTCCCGTAGATCGGCCTGTCGTAGCTGCGACAAGTTCTGATTATATAATAGGCCGCTTCCAGTTGATTCGCGCTCAATCCTGTAGTCATGAGATAGAACGACTTCTTTGTCTGCGGTGAAGCGGGCATCGACCTCCACGCTCTCAATCTGCGAATTCCAGGCGTCTTGCAAGGCATAGGCTGAATTCTCAGGATAGATCTCCCAGGATCCGCGGTGCGCAGATAGCAGGACCAAGTCGTCATCGGGTTTCGGCAGCTTGAACATGTTTCTTGTAATCGCACTTACAAGATATGGTGAAGGCTTTACCGGAAGTAGCGCCTCTGCTGCGGCGTAGGATGGAATACCGAAAGCAAGAAGAGAAGTTAAAGTGAGCGATGCACGCAGATCACGTCGGCCGCCGAGGTAACCGAGACGCGAGGAGCAAAAATTCACAAGCACTGATGCCACATTGTTGCTGGTGTCCATGGAGATTCGGAACCTTTCGATGAGAATTTCGGGTAGCTCGCTACTTTGTACGGCTTGTTCGTGCGGCCTTTGCAACAGCCCATCACAGCAGTGGCTAAGGCTTGGGAGAGCGAAATCCTGGGGGGTGCCCGTAGTGCGAGGAAGTTTTTAGCCGGCCCACTATCGCTGCGATGTGCCGGCAATAACACGCTCTTCAACATCAAGATGATCCATAAATCAGCTTCCACCCAAGGCGCTGCGTTGCCACGTCGCGACGTCGCGTGCTCAAGCGTTGAGAGAGTTGTCATGAAAGCAGCTTGGAGCTCCGGCGCAATTATTTCGTCCTAGCGTAGCCTCAGTTGAGAGGAAGCAGGGCTTTCTTCATTAACGCCGCTTCGCCATACGATGTTTGGACGTGATCAATTGCCCGCCAGCCGCTCTTCTCGTAAAGAAGTTGCGCGTCCTCTGTTGTCAGATAAAGACTCTTGCAACCGAGGCACGATGCTTCGTGCTCGAGCCGCTCGATCAACAACCTGGCTATTCCTTTTTTGCGGTGAAATGGATGGACAAAAAGCGACTTAAGCCAAGGGGATAGATGAGATTTTCCATCGAAATCACGATCAGCCAACGTGACCATTCCTACTGGCAACGCGTTTTCGATGGCGACTAGTGTTAGCGGCATCGAGCTTTTTGTTGCCGCTTCAAACTCGCCTCGCGTTTGTTCGTACGAGCCATTTGATTGACAACCCCATTGTCCGAAAGACCAACTTGCGCAAATGGAAATGAAATTCGGAAATCTTTCTAGGTACTCGATCGTTACCGGAGTTCCAGCTACCATTGCTTTCTCGGTCATAGTGTCTCCATTTTTTGGCGGGCCGAGCAATCGCGTGACGATCGGTCAACTTGAGGTGAAGCCCGTGCACTAGTGAGCTATCGGACCTCACGATATATCCTGCACGGTGACGCCGCGATTCAAGACGGGTCGCCAGCACGCAACAGCGTGATCACAAACCTGCTAAGATTTGTGGCAACGCGGTCATGCGGCTAAACAGCTTAGTGGCACCTGCTTCCATCAGTTTGTCTCCGTGCCCAGGAAGGCAATGCGAAGCACCTACGAAGCCAATCACCATCATCCCGGCTGCCACCGCCGCCTGAGTGCCAGCAACGCTGTCTTCAATAACGAGACAACTGCTAGCCGGTGTGTTCATATGATCTGCTGCAAACAGAAACAGATCCGGCGCAGGCTTACCACTCGCAACCTGCGAAGCGCTGAAGACATGGGGCCAAAAGTAATCATGTAGGTCCGTGACTTTAAGCGCCAAGGAAAGCTTTGCAGCATCGCTGTTCGACGCCACGCACTTCTTTAAATTAATGGTCTCCAAGGTTTGCCGAACGCCGCTGATTGCATGCAGATCGCGAGGATATCGTTTTGCAACTTCGGCCATCACACATTCATGATGATCCTCCGGTAGGCGTAAGTCGCCCTCGGATTCTATGACTGAATAACTTTGCTGGTCAGTCATCCCTATGAAGCGATCGTTATACTCTTCAGCCGATATGATGTAGCCGAATTTCGCCAAAGCTTCGATGTGCACCGCAGTTGCAATAAGCTCACTATCGACGAGAACCCCATCGCAGTCGAAGATCAGTAGTTCCGGACGTTTTGAAAAAGACATAAGCAGTCCTCATTATAGAATGACTCTGAGGTTTGTCCCAGTTCCAGCTTTCAATCTTCCAGGCATTGAGCAGGGTAGGATTGTATCCGATCGGATGTTGACCATTGCGGCACTGGGAAATTGATGCGTCGTGCTCAGCCGGAAATTGCTTCTGCCGCGATCTTCGGACCTTGCTTATGAAGAGCATTCCAAACCTTGTGAAACGCCTCTGCATAAAGCTCCATCAATTCGCCATTGTTGGGTGGCGCAATCTCCGAGACGTAAAACATCGTATCCAACAGTTTCACTGTGTTCGGGAAATCGGCGGCCTTCCAGTTGTCGCAAATGTCTGGAAGATATTCGAATACGGGCTTCGTGAGCCAAACACAGATAGGCACGCCTTCGGCCTGCAGAGACCTGACCACGAAATCCCTTGCAGCCGGGCCGGGTGCGAAGCCAAGCGCCTCAGGTTCGATCCGGAGGGGAAAGTTGAGCATCGAATGGTCGCAGTCGGATGGGTTGAAGAGAGGAGATATGCCCACAAGTTCGCCGATCATCTCCCATAAAAGCTTGCAATTGTCTCTTCGGATTTGCAGTTGCGTATCCATCTCTGTTACCCGCAGCTTCGCTATAGATGACGAGAATACGTTCGGCCTGTAGTTGTACCCTTGGGAATAGGGCGAGAATATTCGCGCTCCACTTCGAGACGAGCTGGACAGCGATACGCGATCAACATGTGCAATCAAGTTGGCGTCTTCCGTAATGACAAATCCCAGTTCGCCGGCCCCAAGGTGCTTGGCGCCGTTTCCGGATAGAGCGAGCGCGTCTGCATCAAGATGCGCACCGCCGACGATTGCTTTCGCGGCGCCGATTGATTGGCAGATGTCGTCGATCACAGCAATGCCCTGAGCTCGCGCTGCAGACCTCGCGTCGGGGACGAGAACATTGTTTCCGAAAAGGTGAGTGACTAAAACTGCAGCTACATTAGGGTTGAACTTTTCAGCGGCCGCGCGCTGATCAATCCCGGCCAAGTTCATGTCGACATCAACGAAGACGGGTTCGAGACCGCTGATTTTGATTGGTCCTACCGCTCCTGGCCAATTCAGTGCCGCGGTAACGACTTGCTCGCCTCGCTCTTTGACGTAGTCGAGCTCGATGTGAATGGCCGCCGTTCCGCTGCCGACAGCGCGCACTTGCCACTTCCCAGTCCAGCTTGCAAGATCTTGTTCCAAATCGCTCACGATTGGGTGGTTAACGCGGTGATACCTTCCACCATCCACAACACCTTGGAGTGCATGCAAGTGCTTATTCTCCGCGGCGGGCCAAGGTGTAACACGTCCCTGGGGGACCACAGGCTTCCCACCGAAAACGGCGAGCTTCTCGCCTGAGAAAGCACCAGTTGTGTTGCGAGTTATGAGCCGTAGTGCACCGAATCCGTTCATCACGTTCTCCAATCATGCTCACTAGAATGCTGATCAGCCCACACAAACGCTAGCACTGCTTTCCCACGTTTGGTAGCTAAATTACAGTATATCACAAAGTATATTATAAAGTAGAATTAGGAGCAGGCGGGCACAATAATTATGTTACTGAATATTTGTTGTATATTGGCGGACGGGCGCCTAAGGCGTCACTTTGGTCAGCTTCTGTGCGGAGCACGTTGGAAATTTCAATAGTTTTTTAACGGCTGGCCGGACAACTGAGATCACTGAATGAAGCTGGGGACGGGAACCGGCCAAAGTTTCCCGTAACGCCCGGTGCCGATTGAAGAAGCGTTGGACCAACAGCACATTGCCACCCCAGCTCATAATCCGAGCCCCACCGAATGGCGAAAGGTCGCCCTCCGCTAGTACTGGCCGTTGGTGGCAATGGAATTCGGCAACAGGATTGGATGCTATGGAATCCTTGATAAGAAGACACGAAGCTCATCGACTGGGAGAACGCGAGGGCAGTCCTGACGATCACCATATTGATGAGAGCACTAAGGGTATTGTACTGGCTCAAAGATTGATTCCAACGGGAACCTTGGGCGCCGCGAATCGGGGCCGATTGTTGCAAGCCTTGTACGACATAGGGCCATCTAGCAGAGCGGATCTCGCCCGCCTTACCGGTGTGACTCGAGGAACTATCGGAGGGATTGTGCAGCCCCTGATCGATCAGGGTGTTCTTGCGGAAGGAGAAGTGATACCTCCGAACGAAACAGGGGGCAAGCCAGCTACCAAGTTATGGTTTTCCAAGGATGCAAGACCTATGTGCGCGGTGCTCCTGCTGCACGACCGCGTGAGTGCGTGTTTGGTCTCTTTGGAGGGCGAGGTCTATGCTCAACACGCCGCCGATTTTCCGAAGAACCTAACACACCCCTCCGACGCCTCACGTATTATATGCACCTGTGTCGAAGAAACTATCGCATCTGGCAAGCCGATCTTAGGGATAGGTGTAGCAGTGGCTGGAACGATCAATACGGAGACGGGCACAATTGTGACCGTCAGTCTCGGGCCATTCCTGGACGGCTTACCCCTCGAAGCCGAGTTGCACAAAAGATTTGGAGTTACCGTGTGTGTCGATCAGGATACCAGAGCTTTGCTGGTTGGAGACCGATGGTTTGGGCAAGGCCGCGGTCGGAGAAACTTCGCCTCGGTCCATATCGGCGAGACTTTGGGTGGGGCGCTTTACCTTGATGGGCATCTCTATCGGGGATCCGCAGGTGCAGGCGGTGAAATCGGTCATACGACCGTAGACATCAAAGGTCGGTTATGCCAGTGCGGCCGACGCGGATGCTGGGAAACAATCGCCAGCTCGAAGTGGTTAGCAGACGAGGCCAAGGTCAGGCGGCTGCCACAACCTCACTCATTGGATGTGAGCCGATTATTGACTCTGGCCAACGACAATGTCCCAGGCGCAAGAGAATTACTTCGCGACTACGCGTTCAATATCTCGGTCGGTCTGGCGAACCTCCAGCAGTTCATGGCGCCCAATTTCATCATTATTCACGGCGACATCGTACGAGGGGGAAACCCGATGCTTCATTTAATCCAGGAAAGCTTTCGGGAATTGGTATTCCATCGCCCGGGTGATGAAATTGCCCTTGCTTTCGGAGACAGCGAATGCCTGGCGGCTTTACGCGGTGCCGCCAGTCTTCTTCTTTCTGACTTGCTGAATTTCGTCATCTAATGACATCCGCTACAGATCCTCGGGAAGCTTCTTAAGTGGCGGCAAAATGGACTCCATTTGAAGCAATCTGGGAACGACCTGAGGCGGTCCGCGGTCATTGCCGGGATCTATCTGCAACTCGACGGTCACTCACTGTGCCGAGTGCGTTCGCGACCTCTTCAAGCATCCGGCTTGCTGGCGAAGACATTGACGCTGTCTCCGGGTTGGTTTGACTGGTCTGCCTCTCAGAGAGAGCATTCTCAATTTGAAACTCCGCTACAATCCCGCGCAACTGTTTTGCCTCGATGGCAAGTGCCGTACTTGCAGCCGTGGATTCCTCGGCCATGGCTGCATTTTGCTGCGTAACCTGATCCATTTGATTGACTGTCCGGTTGACCTCAAAAAGGGTTGCGGACTGTTCGTTGGAAGCGGCGGTGACGGCATCAAGCTGAGTGTTGATCAGGACTATCTGTTGAATGATAATCTTGAGTGCATCGCCGGTGTCTCGGACCAGCTTGACGCCACTGCTGACCTCATCAACCGAATTGAGGATAAGATTCTTGATTTCTTTTGCTGCGTGCGCGGAGCGTTGAGCAAGCTCCCGCACCTCCTGGGCAACCACCGCGAAACCTTTTCCTGCCTCGCCGGATCGTGCCGCCTCGACGCCTGCGTTGAGCGCCAGAAGATTGGTCTGAAACGCGATTTCGTCGATGACCCCCACAATACTGGAGATCTGCGAGGATGACTGTTCGATGCGTTGCATTGCTGCCACAGCGCTTGAGACGGTAATCCTCCCCGTTTTAACGGGGTTTGACTGTAGAATTTACGCGGCCATTTTCAGTTTCTGAGCGGGTGTGACGCCGCCAATGCCCATGTTGGGCCGTTCATGGTTATATGTCCAAAGCCACTCTGTGGCGATCTCCTGCACCTCCGTTATGCTGTCAAAAATATACAGATCAAGCCATTCATGCCGAACGGTTCGATTGTAGCGCTCGACATAGGCGTTCTGTTGCGGTTTGCCTGGCTGAATGTAATTCAGGGCAATTCCCCGTGTTTCAGCCCATTCCATGAGCGTGCCGCTGACGTATTCCGGGCCGTTATCAACCCTGATCGCCAGCGGCTTGCCCCGCCATTCGATGATCTGGTTGAGACTGCGCACGACCCTTTCGGCGGGTAGCGAGAAGTCGACTTCAATGCCCAAGCCCTCGCGGTTGAAGTCGTCCAACACGTTCAGAAGCCTGAACTGGCGACCGTCTGCGAGACGGTCGGCCATGAAATCCATCGACCAGACCATATTCGGCGCAGCCGGAACTGCCAATTCATCCGGCTTCTCGCGCTTCAGCCGCCGGCGAGGCTTGATCCGCAGATTCAGCTCAAGCTCCCGGTAGATGCGGTAGACCCGCTTGTGGTTCCAGCGATACCCCTGAACATTGCGCAGGTGCAGGAAGCAGAGGCCAAAACCCCACGTCTTCTTTATCTTCACAAGCCCAAGCAACAGATCGGCAATCTGCTCGTTGTCGACATTGCGTTGTGGGCTATACCGGTAACAGGTTTCGCTGACGCCAAACGTCCGGCACGCCAGCGCGATACTCACACCGCGTTTCGCCACTGCTTTCTCGGCCAGCTCCCGGCGCTGAGATGGCCGCGTCATTTTTTTCCAAGAGCCTCCTTCAACAGATCGGCTTGCATGCTCAAATCCGCATACATCCGCTTCAGGCGGCGGTTCTCTTCTTCCAGCGCCTTCATCTGGCTCACCATGGAGGCGTCCATCCCGCCATACTTCGCACGCCACTTGTAAAACGACGCGGTGCTGATGCCATGTTCGCGGCACAGGTCAGGAACAGGCATCCCACCCTCCGCCTGGCGTAACACCGACATGATCTGGGCTTCGCTAAATCGGCTCTTCTTCATCAAAATCTCCTCGAGCATCTTGCCGAGAAAATTCTACTTTTGAACCCCTTTAATGCCCGGGAGGATTACCAGACCACTTCGCCGGAGTGGCGCGCCGACTTGTTTGCCTCGATCGCAACATGTCGCGCCTCCGCTGTGCGCTTTGAGGAACTGGCGACGTTCTGGGCAATCTGATCCAAAGCGGCGGCGGTTTGCTCCAGTGAAGCAGCCTGATGCTCTGTGCGGCGTGACAGGTCCTGCGCGCTCAAACTGATTTCCTGCGCCCCGCCATCGATCGATTCAGTTGCGTACGACACAGCTCTCAAGCTCTCAGCGAGTTGGGCAACGGCAGCATTAAAATTCGCCCGTAACGGTTCGAAGTCGTCGGCGAATTTGTCGTCGAGGCTGAACAGGAGGTTCCCATCGGCGAGATGCCTTAGGCCTTCTGCAAGCCCGGAAGTTGCCTCCGCCATATCCTGCGCTCGCCGATGCTCGGTCTCGGCGAGACGCGCACGTTCAATCTCATTTGCTTCACGGCTTGTCTCTGCATCCTTTTCGAAATCGCGCGCCCGTAACTCGTTGTCCTTGAATATCTGTACTGCCCGGGCCATCGATCCGATCTCGTCGCGGCGAATCGTTCCCTTAACAGTCGAAATGAGATCGCCGTCGGCTATGACCTCCATTGTCGTAACCATCTGCTTGATCGGTTTGACCAACCAGGAGCGAATTGCGAGAAAGCCGAAGCACGAGACAGCGAAGAGTGCCACAATAGCTGTTCCCAAACTCAGCACGGACGTGTCACGGACAACGCTTGAAACGTCACCACGCTTTTGCTCTGCGTCCGAAGCGAGTTTTTCCGTGACGGATGTGAATCTCGGTGAGACAGCAGCAAAGGCGGGTTGGCAAAGAGTGAGATAGAGTTGCTGCACCATGGCAAGCTCGGCTTCACTAGTTGCGCCGCGACCAACTGCGATGGCTGCACCACACGTATCGGTCAGGACGGAGAATCCATCCGCCTTCAACTTCGGCAGTTCGCTCTGCCCAGGAACTGCAGCGATCGCCAGATCCATGAACCTGACGAAGTTTTCTCGTGCGTCATTCAAGCCAGCTTCAGCGCGCGCCCTCGCCTCTTTCGACCGTGTCATCACCATGTCGCTGATGCTGGCACGCGCTGTTTCCAGACTTCGGTTCGACTGGGTCAAGCGTAGTGCTGCAGATGCATCTCTATCGAGAAGCTCCTGATATCTGTCGTTAACCTTCAGCATTTGCCGGTTCTGATAGAACGTCAGACCGAGTGCCAGGATGCCGAAGACAGCCACGATGATAAAGAACTTACCGACAATGGAAACGTTTTTCACAGGCCACTCCTCTAAGATCACTTACGGCAGATGGATGTTCAGATTCTGATGGTTTGATGTCTCGGGTTTTAAAAAAATGGCTGCCGCCGACCTCCTAATCGACGACAGCCAAGTTGCCTGGGAGGGCAGGAGAAAAGAGTTGAAACCCCAGATGGCGATAGTAAGTGCACTTTCTGTCAGTCGCGGATCGCAGTCCCGGTTACTGGATCGAACCAGTGCAATTTCTCCAGGTCGACAGTCAATGGCAGCACCTGATTGGGTCGAGGCGTCAGCGCCGGTGGTATACGCGCCACGAGCCGGTTCTTACCCTTATTGAGAAAGTCTTCGGTATCTTCAGCATCGTTGATATTGACCGACGGTGACGCGATGTCGAAGAACACGAAGGTGTCGGCTCCAAGCGCTTCGGCAACCGGGATCTGCTCGTTGAACAACGCCTCGGCCTCGGGACAAACCTTAAACATCTCTGGGCGAATTCCAACAATGACTTGTCGCCCGGCGAAGGCCGACAGTGCCCCCTGGGCTGGGACCGAGAAGGATATTTTCGTTCCAGTTACCGCAGCTTTTAGCGACCCGCCTTCCGCCGTCAGCTCGACCCGAACAAAATTCATGGCGGGCGAACCGATGAACCCCGCGACGAACAGATTGGACGGCTTGTCGTAAAGCATCTGCGGCGTATCGATCTGCTGAAGATTACTCTCCTGTCCATTAAACACCGGCTTCAGCACAGCCACACGATCGCCCATGGTCATAGCCTCGACCTGATCGTGGGTCACATAAAGGGTTGTGACGCCGAGCCGCTGATTAAGGAGCTTCAGCTCGCCGCGCATCTGCACGCGGAGTTTTGCATCCAGGTTGGAAAGAGGCTCATCCATCAGGAACGCCATGGGATGGCGAACGATCGCCCGGCCCATCGCCACGCGTTGGCGCTGACCGCCGGACAATGCCCCGGGCTTGCGCTCTAAATAACGGGTAAGATCAAGCATTTCCGCTGCGTCGCGAACCAGCTTGTCGATCTTGTCCTTGGGCATTTTTCGCTGCTGCAGACCGAAGGCCATGTTGTCGTAAACGGTCATATGGGGGTAAAGCGCGTAGTTCTGAAAAACCATCGCAATATCCCGGTCCTGGGGTTCTGTCTCCGTCACGTCAGCGTCATCCATGAGCAGCCGGCCGCTGTTGAGCGCTTCAAGACCCGCTGCCATCCGCAATAGTGTCGACTTGCCACAACCCGACGGGCCGACCAACACGACGAATTCTCCGTCCGCGACCGAAAAACTTACATTCGCAACGGCAACGGTCCCGTCCGGAAAGGTCTTGCCGATCCCGTCGAAGGTCATGGACGCCATTTTTATGTACTCCCGCATTTTTCAAGCGAGGCAAGCCGCACCGTTTGTGCGGACATGCCCCTCGCCTTTGGTTCCGGCTTTAGCCGATGTTCACAGCCTTGCCGGTCGCGACGGATTCCTCGATCGCCGCCAGGATCTTTGTGTTTGCCAGACCGTCCTGCGCATCTGCCAGCAGCGGAGCGTCTCGCACAACGCTATCGACAAAGCGGGCAATGGATTCCAAGACAAAACCGCCGATCCGTGTCGCGCCGGTTGGTGTTATGCCGATGTAGTCATTGTATTTCAGTCCGCCGTCGACGATCTTGCGCAGGCCGCCATTATGGGTGGGGTCCGCCTGGACCTGGCCCTTTTCACCAACGAACTCGATCTTGAAATCAACAAGCGAAGGATTGTCACGCGACAGGATCCAGCTGTTCTCCATGGTCACGACCGTGCCCTTGGAAAATTCAAGCACCGACACATGGAAGTCTTTCGTATCCACGCCGGCGGCAAATAGGGTACCCGAGCGGGCAACCGAATAAACACGCACGACTTCGTCTGCGAGAATGAAACGTAGGACATCGACGAGGTGGCTGCCCAGGAACCAGAGTGCCGAAGACTTTGCAGCCCAGCTCAGCATTTCGAGCGGAACGAATGTCGTATTCGAAAGACGCGCGGTCCCGTGTTTGGCCAAGCCAATCTGACCATTTTGGATCATGTCACGAACCTGGGCGAGGATCGGATTCACACGGTTGTGGAAATCAATCATCAGCTTGCCCTTGGACTTAGCGGCAGCCGCAGCGATTTCCTCGGCTTCACGCACCGTCGTCGCAAGCGGCTTTTCGCTCAACACGTGTTTATCGGCTTTCAGAGCCGCTAGAATGATCGGCGTGTGGGTAAAGTCAGGCGTTGCGACCGAGATGGCGTCGATCTGATCGCTTGAGATCAGCTTCTGGTAGTCGGTGAAGGCCTGCATTGCGCTGTAGCTTTCCTTCATCTTCAGCGCCCGGCCCTCATCAAGATCGCAGACGCCGACCAGATCGGTCTCCGGCAAGACATTAAAGGTATGGGCATGATTGCCGCCCCAGAGACCGGCGCCGATGACGCCAATTCGCAGTCTATTCATTTCATTACTCCATTCATAAAGGAAAGCTCAGCCCTTCACCGAACCAAAGGTGAGGCCTCGTACGACGTATCGATCGAAAACAAGGAAGATGATCATCGGAGGTATCATCGCGAGCACTGCGGCGGCGGCGATGTAGTTCCAGGTCACTCCGCTCGTTGCGAAATACCCAAGTGTTCCGATCGGAAGGGTGGCGGTCGAGCGTGAGCTCAGCACCAGCGGAAAAGCGGCGTTGTTCCACGCGAACACGAAGGCGAACATCGAGGTAACAATGATCCCAGGACGAACGATCGGTAGCGTGATCCGCAACATGATCGTGTACCAACGGGCGCCGTCGACCCGGGCAGCTTCCTCCAGTTCCACTGGCACCTCATCGATAAAGCTCTTCATCAACCAGACGGAAAACGGGATCGTCAGCGTCTGTAGGACCAGGATCATCGAAAAGTAGGAACCCTGGAGGCCAATGCGCGTGATGAGGATGAAATATGGGATCAGAAACGCGACCGGCGGGGCCATCAACAGCCCGAGATACCACAACATGATGTTCTTCTTGCCGCGGAGCTTGAAACGGGACAACGCGTAGGCTGCGGGAACCGAAAAAGGCAGATTGAGTAGCACAGCACCGATCGCGACGATGAGGCTGTTGAACAGTTGCGGTGCGTTGGTGCCGGGATCGACGAGGATGTGCCGGAATGCGTCGAGATTGGGCTCGAAGGTAAGTTGTGGCGGCATGGTGAATGCCGTCTCGGCCGGGCGGATCGCAAGGGCGATGAACCAAAGGATCGGACCGACGAAGATTGCCAGGAAGAGGAGGCCGGCGGCGTAGGTGAGTGCCGTGTTGAAGCTTGTGTGGCGGCGGGACATTTTACCACTCCTCGTTTCGGAACGCGAAGAAGACATAGAGGGCAACGATGACGTTGACGATCAGGACCGTGATCCAGGTCATGGCGCTGACGAGACCAATGTTGAAGTTCACGAGACCCTGTTCGTAGAGGGAGTAACCAAGGGTACGCGTGGAAGTCCCCGGTCCGCCGCGGGTGAGCACAAGCAAGGTGTCGAAGGTGTTGAATATCTGCATGAAGCGCAGCATGACGATGATGATCGCAGTGCGCTTGATCAGCGGCAGCTTGATCCGCATCAGGATCGTCCACGCAGATGCCCTATCCAGTCGCGCGGCCTCTAAAATCTCATCGGGAACGGCCAAAAGGCTCGCATAGAGGACGATTGCGAAGAACGGTGTCCATTGCCAGATGTCGACGAAGAGGATGGCGGCAAGCGCTGTCGATGGCGAGCCGAGAATGCCTTCCGCGGGAACGGGGAGCCAGAGCGACTGCAACACCCAGCTTAACAGTCCGCCACCGGGATCGTAGAGGTAGCGGAACAAAAATCCGACGACGATCGGCGCGATCGTTGTGGGCAGGATCAACAAGGCGCGCACGATGTTCATGCCGGGCAACGCCTTGAGCAGGATGAGCGCGATCGCCAGGCCGAATATGAACTCAAGCGCCGTGCCAAGGATAGACAGGATCAGAGTATTGGTAAGCGCGGCGCGAAAGTCGAATGCATTGAGGGCCTGCACATAATTTTCGAAGCCAACGAACTGGAGCGGCTCCGGGCCGATTTGCAGATTCCAGAAGTAGAAGCTCGATCTGAGCGCAAACAGCAAGGGGTAGGCGATCAGCGCGAGCAGCATCACGACCGAAGGCGCGATCAACAAGTAAGGCAGGTTTCGTCGGATAAAGCTCTTCCGGGCAGGCCCGAGGGCGCGCGGAGAGCGAACAGTTGTCGTGTGCATGGCCAGATCCAGTTCTTCTTCACGTGGCTGCTGGCGCGACCGCGGTCGCGCCGGCCCGAGGAGAACTCTATTACTTCTTGGCGATCAGGGCTTTGGCCCCGTCAAGAGTATCTGCGTAGCTGTCCTTTTGATAAGGGATCATTAGATTGCCCTTCAGGATGCTCTCGAACAGGCTGTTGGCACGTTCAAGGCCGGTCTTCGGCTCTTCGGTGCCGGTCAGGAGCTGGTTCAATGTAAGGCCCAGCACGCTTTCGACGGCCGTGTAACCAGGTACAGGCGGGCGCGTGACCTTGCCATTGCCCTGCTTCATCATCGCATATTGCACGTCGAGGTAAGGATAGATCGCCTTGACTTCCTCGTCTTCATAGAGCGAAACGCGCGCAAAGTCGGAGAACTGATAGTTGAGGTCCGGCCAAAGAGCCATTTTCTTCTGCGTGGCCTTCGAGGTCGCCCATTTGATGAAAGCGTAGCCTGCCTCTTGCCGTTCCGAGCTGGATGGGATCCCAAGGCTCCAGCCGCCGAGGCTGACCGTCTGAGGCACCCCCTCGGCTTTCGGCAAGGCCGCAGTTGCGTACTTGTCCATGACATCCGACTTCTTGCCGGTCATGTAGCCCGAGTTCTTGATCAGATAGAAGTACGGGGTCCACCAGTAGAACATCCCGATATCGCCCTTGGCAAAACGGGTCCCGGCGTCGAACCAGACATAGTTGATCGCTTCTGGAGGAGACAGCTTGTAGAGCTGCCTGTAAACTTCAACAGACTTGATCCAGGCCGGGCTTGTCAGCTGTGGGGCGAAGTCCCACGGAGCGGCCGGGAACGATTTGAACCAGTTCGCACCGTGGCTTGCCGACACCTGCGTGAACATGTGGACGATCGGCGACGGCTGGGAACCGCAAACAACGGTTGGAAAGAGCGGCTTGCCGCCGAAGGATTTGCCTTCCATCGACTTCAGGGTGTCGATGTATTTCGTCCAGGTCCAGTCTTCCGACGTCTCGGTCGGCGGTGCCGCAATGCCGAGTTCGTCAAAGACATCCTTGCGGTACATGACACCCTGCGCATAGGCGGCGACCGGCAATGTGCCGACCTGGCCGCGCCACATATTCGAGGAGTAAAGGACCTCGGGGATGAAGTCGGAGAGGTCGAATTCGCTGTCCTTGACAATAAAATCGTTCAGCGAGATGATCCAGCCGTTGTCGAGATATTGCCCGAGCCACATCTGGTCGACGACGATGACATCGGCGTCGGAGGTCTTGGCGACAAAGGCAGACACGAGGCGCGATTGAAGGGCGTCATAGGAGAGACTCTCCAGTTCGACTTTGATGCCGGTTTCCTTCTCGTATTCTGGCACCAGCGCCTTCATTGAGAAAAAAAATGGGTCTTCAACGGACAGGACGCGCACGGTGTTCGCATCCTGCGCGGCACCCCTCCGTGGAATGGCCAATGATCCCGCGCCAGCCACAAGAGCTGCGACGGAAGCGCTTTTCAGCAGGTCACGTCGCGACATATTTCCGATATCGATTGTCATAAACAGCCTCCTCAGTTGCTTCGTATCCCAACCCCGGCCCTTCAGCGCAGCCCCTGGGCTTCCGCTTGTCGATACTGAGATTGTTACCCCTAATGTGCTTTTTGTAAGCAGTTAGTTTGTACCTCGCACAAACTTATGTTAGTGTCAAGAAGTTGTCGCGGCGAAAATTCCGGCGGGTACTGCGGTTGTCATCGAGGTCCTGCTTGCATCACCGGAAAGGGCCTTATGTTGTATGGCCGTTCGATAATGTACGGGCTAAAAGGATCCGGTAGATTGGAGAAGAGAATTGAAGTTTGAGAGCCAGCCGTCCTATTCGTTGGGCCAGCGCACCCCTGCCAGCAGAGAAGTCGCCGTCGGCGAGAACGGCGGTAACGTGACACTTGTCTCCCAATCGGCGCTTGGAGCGATAAACCGCGGTCGCGTCCTTCAAGCCTTATATGACAACGGACCCAAAAGCCGGGCAGATCTCGCTCGACTTGCAGGTGTCAACCGGACCACGATAACCGGTATTGTGCAGCCGATGATCGAAGACCAGCTTCTTATTGAGGGAGATGCGTCGCCTTCCGACGTCAAAGGCGGCAAGCCGGCTCGTCCGCTTTATTTTAACCCCGATGCACCAATGCTTGGCGCAGTCCTCCTTCTGCCCGGCACGATACAAACATGCCTCGTGGCGTTAACCGGTGAGATCAAGGCCGTTGCGAAAGCTGAATTTGATACGCATGGCGACACAGAAGCATTCATCGCGGTCATGACGGAGACGCTTACTGCCACACTGTCTCAGGCCCAGCAGGCGCCGTTTGGCATTGGCGTGGCCTCTGCTGGAATGATCGACAGTGACAATGGAACCATTCTCACCGTCAATCTTGCTCCCGTTCTAACGGGACTTCCCCTCGTAGCAATACTACAAGAACGCTTCTCTCTTCCGGTTGCCATCGATCACCACCCCCGTGCCTTGCTTGTTGGGGACAGATGGTTCGGACCCGGTCGCGGTCAACAAAATTTCGCAGCGGTCTATACTGGCGAGGTTCTCGGCGGCGCCTTCTTCATCGACGGCAAGGTCTATCGTGGACTCGCCGGATCCGGCGGCGAGCTCGGGCACACCGTGGTGCAGATCGATGGTGCCCCTTGCAACTGCGGAAAGCACGGCTGCTGGGAGACGGTCGCTGCTCTTCCGTGGTTACGAAAGGAAGCCGCCCGAATGGGCCTGCCGCATCCCAAGAGCGTCAGCTGTGCCAGGCTTGTCAAGGAAGCAGACGAAGGCTCGAATGCGGCAGAGGAGCTTCTCGTCCGTTACACACGGAACGTGGCTTTCGGCATCGTCAATCTGCAGCAAACACTCTCCCTCAACTCCTACGTCCTTCATGGAGACATCGCCGGAGGCGGAATGAAGGCAGCAGAGCTGATCAGGCAGCATGTAGAGCAGCTAGTGGTGAAGAGACCTGGTCAGGAGATATCGATCACGGTGAATGGTATCGGCGAAGGCCATACGGCTCTGCGCGGCGCCGCCGGTCTGGTTTTATCCAGCCACCTCAAGCTGGTCATTTGAGGCTTTGTAGCGACACCGATATGCAACGAAGGGGCTTGCGGACCTGTTGTGTCGATTCGCGCCGGGCAAGGCCTGTCCGGTAGGCTTCTTAAAGAGACTCAGGCGCGCTATCGAATTTTCTAAGGTCGGGATTTGGGCTTGCGACCGTTAAGGTAAGGACTGCCATCGTCTGCGACGGCGGCGGAAAAGAGAGAGGCAAAGAACGGAATGCAGGCCGCCCCGATCGCGCCGGCGCGAGGGCCAAGTCGAGAGGCCTCAACTGCGGCAGCCTCCAAGCCGCGCGACGGGCCAAGGATTGGCTGACTGGAAATTGCGCGTACCAGCCTGTCTGTCACTAGTTCTGGCAGCCGTCCCCCAAGGACAATCAGCGCGGGGTCGAACATCGCCGTAGCTACACGTACCGTCTCGCTGAGCTGCTTTCCGGCGCGTTCAATCCAGATTTCTAACGCCGCTTCGGCGCTATCTGGCAACCGATCGAGGTCGATGAAGTCGTGGATGGCGAAGCCGGCACTGTTGAGGGTGGCAAAAAGGTCTTGGCCGGATGGGCGCGGCTGGTCGTACGGGTAGAGAACTCCGGGCAGGCAGGCGTTTCCATTGACACCGCGGTACGGCCGCCCGTCGATAACCGCCCCTCCCCCGACACCGTGTCCGATGTGAATGAAGAACATCGGATCAGGCTGCGGGATGCGTCCGCCGAACACATACTCTCCGAGCGATGCAGCTGTTCCATCATTCTCGATGTAATAGGGCGCTTCGAAAGTCGCTTTAAAAGCTAGGTCCGCCTCACCATCATCGAAAGCCGGGAAGAAGCTGTGGGCCTTGAGGATGTGCGACATCGTGCCGAAATTGCCGGGCACCGAGCAGCCGACCCCGAGAAGGCGATCTTTAGGCGTGCCAAGATCGGTCAGCATCGCTGCGATAGCAGCCTGCGCCGCCTCTGCCACAGACAAAGCTGTGCTGGTCTCGATGTCTACAGATCGGGAGGTAAGAATCTTACCCGCTAGATCAGCAATTGCTACCTCCATTCGGGAGACCGAGAATGTTATTCCCGCGGAAAGATATCGGTCAGCCCGCAAGCTCAGCAAGCGCCGAGGCTGGCCTTGGGCGCCGGTCCGCTCGACCACCTCGATCAGAAGTCCGATCTCAATTAAGCGACCTATCAGCCGAGTGACAGAAGCACCTGTCATGCCGGACCGTTCCGCCAGGTCGACCCGCGCAATCTGCTTGCCTACGAAAATCAGTTCGACCAGTCGTCGTTCGTTCCGTGAAAGGTCCATTGGTTCCAAGAGTGTCAAATTGTCAGCAGCCAAACAGCTATTGCAATATATATTAAATTACGCAATGTAATTAAACTGTCATGAGGATCCTTTAAGAAAGCCAAACCGGAATGACCGCCAAAATGAAATGGGAGAACACCATGCACCAGATCAAACGATTGTTGAGCCTCGCCGCCGTGCTGATCGCGATCGCCTCTCCGGCTTTGGCAAAGAGTCTCGTCGTTTATTCACCTCAGGGGGAAGAGAACGTTCAATGGATAGTCGCCCAAGCTAAAGCGGCCGGTCACGATGTGCAGTTTCTGCGCGCACCCGGAGGAGAACTTTTTGATCGGCTGGTCGCCGAGAAGAACAACCCCCAGGCCGATGTCGTACTTGGCATGGTCGATACGTCTATGGCTCTGCTCAAAAAGAACGGACTATTCCAGCCATACACCCCAGCCTGGGCGGCGGACCTCCCTGCGCAATACAAGGACAAAGAAGGCATTGTCTACAAATTCTGGAGCACACCAATCGTCATTGCCTATGATTCCGAAAAGCTTGCCCCTGAGCAGGCGCCGAAAAGCTGGCTGGACCTGGCAAGGCGCGAATACAAAGGCAAATACGTCATCGGCAACACCGCCTGGCAGACGACAAGGGTCTATCTTGCCGGCATCTTGGCCCGGTTCCTCGACGACAAGGGCGAAGTCACTCAGGCTGGATGGGATTTTCTTGGCGCATTCTATGCGAACGCGATCGTTGTCGATGACGCCGATGCGCGCAAGGAAGCCTTCAAATCGGGCGGTGCGATCATCAATCTGAACTGGTTCGGCGGCGTCATCAAGGACGCCAAGGAGCTCGGCATGCAAGTCAAGGTCATTGACCCGGAAGGTGCCACGCCCGTCATCTCTGAAGGCGTGGCGATCATGGCGGGAACCGATCAACTGGAGCAGGCAAAGGCATTCGTCGACTGGTTCGGCTCTGCCGATGTCATGGCCGGCTACGCCAAGAAATTCGGTCAGGTTCCGGTGCTGCCGGCGGCGTTGGCCAAATCACCGCCAGAGGTGCAGGCGAATGCGAAACTAGTCAAGGCGCAGCCGATCGATTGGGATGCCGTCGCGCCCAAACTGGACGGCTGGTTGCAGAAGATCGAGCTAGAAATCCGGTGAGGATGTAGGGCCGGGCGACGCAGATCGCCAGGCTTCTCAGGAGTATGTTTATGCCGACCCCGATCCTCATCATCGATAAACTGCATATTGGCTATGGCGACAAGGTTGTCATCAGCGACCTCTCGATTGAGATTCACGAAGGCGAGTTCGTTGCTCTGCTCGGGGCTTCCGGCAGCGGCAAATCCAGCGTCCTAAGGACCCTGGCTGGCTTTCATCCGGTCATGAGCGGTCGGATTATTCTTGAAGGAAAAGATATTACCATCGAGCCTCCGGAGCGGCGCAACGTCGGCATGGTATTCCAGAACTATGCGCTGTTTCCAACGATGACGGCTTTCGAGAATATCGCCTTTGCTTTGCGTGTGGCGAAGATCCCGCAGGGCGAGATTGTCAAGCGTGTCACCCAGATCGCCGAAACATCCGGGATTACGGAGCAACTGCACAAGAAGCCCGCGACCATGTCAGGTGGGCAACAACAGCGGGTCGCGATTGCGCGCGCGCTCGTCGCGGGCTCCAAGCTGCTTTTGTTCGACGAACCATTGTCCAATCTCGACGCCAAGGTGCGAGTGACGATGCGCCGCGAGATCAAGAGGCTCCAGCAGGAATTTGGCTTCACGGCGGTCTTTGTCACGCATGATCAGGAAGATGCACTCACCATGTCCGACACGATCGTCGTGCTGGCGAACGGTGGCGTTGAACAGATCGGTGACGGACGTACTCTTTATCGAAAGCCCGCGACGCCGTTCATCTGCGAGTTTATCGGCACCGCCAACGAGCTGCTCGCACCGGTTGTCGCGCAAATTCTGGGCCGCGACGTTCGGGGGCGCATCTTTGTCCGCCACGAAGATGTGTTCGTCGGGAAAGCGGTAGAAGCCGGGTTGCCGGCGACCGTCCGCCATGTGGAATTTCTTGGCGCCCACAGCCGCATCGACCTGGATGCCGGCGGACACTTAATTTCGGCCGCCAGGATGGGGCACGAGTTACCTGAAATCGGTGAGACCGTGTCCTGGACGGTCCGGCCGGGCTCGGCGCATATCTTCGAGGAAGCGGGCAGATGAACCGCGCGGCGCCCGTCGAGCGCGTAGTCTATTGGATCGGAGTGGCGGCCCTGATCTGGATCGTCATCACCTTCCTGATCCTGCCGCTAGTCGCGTCACTTCATGCGGTCTTTTTCAAGGACGGCAGCCTGGTGGTCGGCCAGATCGCAAGCGAACTTTCAAGATCACGAAGAGTGCGCGCTGCCCTTTGGAACACGCTTTGGATGACGTCAGCGACCATGGTTACGGTGACCATTGTCGGGATGTTCCAGGTCGTCGTCCTTGAATATTTTCACGTACGCGGTCGCGCACTCTTGAAAATCGCCTATGCAACGCCCCTGGTCTTCGGCGGTGTCGTTGCGGCGGCGGGCTACAACTTCACCTATGGTCCCAGCGGTGCGGTGACACATCTGGTGAAGGCCGCCGTCTCCAGCCTCCCGCAAGCCTGGTTCATCGGCTGGTTTGGCGTGCTCTTCACGCATACCTTTCTGATGACCAACTTTTACTATCTTTTTCTGCGCGCTGCGATGCGCCGCGTCGACTACGCAACAATCGAAGCTGCGCGCAGTATGGGTGCCTCGGAATATACGATCCTGTGGCGTGTGGTACTGCCCGCGATCATGCCGACGTTCCTCGCCGTCACCCTTCTCACCCTTTACACCGCAATCAGCTCTTTCGCCGCCCCTCAGGTGCTGGGCGGTCGCGATTTCCACATGCTGAGCCAGATGGTGCTGACCTTGAACAGCCTGCGCCGTCCCGACATGGCCGCCTTACTCGCGCTTATGATGGGACTATGTCTCATGGCGCTTATACTGCTGTCTCAATATTTCGAAGCGCGCGGCTCCTATGTCGGCGGCGCGAAAGCGACTGCGCCCATCCAGCTACGCAAAATTTGCAGCCCCATCGGCAATGCAGTGCTACATTTGTTTGCCTATCTTCTCGTGGCTATCTATACGGTGCCGATCGCGCTTGTCGTACTCTTCTCCTTCGCCCCTGCCGCGAGCATCGGCATCGAAGTGATCCCATCCAGCCTGACACTGAAGAACTATACCCGCGTCTTCACCGAAGGCAGCGCCTTTCTTCCGTTTTTCAACTCCATAGTGATGAGCTTTGTCGCGGTATCGGCGGCGCTCGTCGTTACACTGTTTGCCGTCCCGGTTACTCTTGGCCGCCGCAGTTGGCTGACGCGCCTTCTGGACATCACTTTCTTCCTGCCATGGGTCGTTCCCAGCATTCTGCTTGCAGTCGGGCTGATCGTCACCTTCGACACCCCAAACCCGCTCGTTGGAAACGCAGTCCTCCTCGGGGGCTACTGGCTACTGCCCATCGGCTACGCCATCGTTGCCTTGCCGCTTATGGTGAGATTCCTGCGGGCGGCCTTCATGGGGATCGATCCGGCCTATAACGAGGCGGCCCGCTCGATGGGCGCCACGGGTCTGTATCGCTACCGCCGCATCATCCTGCCGATAGTTGCACCGACAGCTATCCTCGTGGCCGGGATGGCATTCAACGATCTCCTGTCGGAATACCCCTTGTCGGCGTTTCTATACAACGTCAACAACAAGCCGCTGCCGATCGCAATCGTAGACAGCTCGTTGTCCGTCGATCCTGAGCAGGCCGCGCTCAACCTCGTCTACGTCACTCTGATCATGGCGTTTTCACTGGCGATCATTCTGCTGGCCGAGCGCATCGGCCTCGGCAAAGGTCCGGAAACCACAACACTTTAGAACAGGAGACTGATCCATTGGATACCTGCATCACCGTCTGGCATTGGCCGCACCAGGAGCGTTGGTACGACGAAGGCATTCGCAACTCGCTGACCCTGATCAAGGAAGCTGGCTTCACACACATAAACTGGAATCCCGACTCCGGCAGTTCGTACTGGCTGGCCGACGCCGAGATCGAGTTTACAAGCAAGATCGTGGCCGATGCTGGGCTGAAGGTGCACTCGGTTCATGGCAGCAATGGCCGCAATCCGATCACCGAGATCGGCCACAAAAATCACGGTCCTTTCGCGATGGAGATGCGCAAAGACTTGCTGTCGCCTCATGAATGGCAGCGCCGCAGCGGTGTCGAGCTGTTGCGTAACCGTATCGACCTGGCAGCTGCTTTCCAATCCCCCAACGTGGTTCTGCACATCGATATCACCGACAACGTGTTCCGCAGCGAAGCCGCCGAACAGGAGTTCTTCGATCCCCTATTTCAGTCTCTCGACGAGATCAGGCCCTACTGCATCGAAAAAGGCGTGCAGATCGCCGCGGAAACTCTTCTTTGCGCCAACGCCCAAAATTTTCTCAACCTTTATGATCGCCTCTTCGCTCGCTATGGCAAGGAGTTCATCGGTGTCTGTTTCGATTGCGGCCACTGGGAACTGATCGAGCCAGGCAAGCTCACCGTGCTGGAGCGTTTCGCGGATCGCGTCATTGCTACTCACATTCACGACAATTTCGGAGCAGTGGATGACCATCTCTTGCCATTCGACGGACGATTAGATTGGCACACGATCGCCTCGGCGATCGCCTCAACTCCTTATCAGACTCCGCTCAACTTCGAGACGCCAATTGACCGGTATGGGATACCAGAATCCGCCTACTATCGCCGCGCTCACGGTGTTGCTGTTAGGCTTGAGGAGATGGTAGCCGAGGCGCGCGAGAGGAAAAGCAGTGATGGCGAATGCGCCTGCCCTCGACAATTCTTCACTACGTCGTGACAAAGGTAGCAGCGTTGACGTTTGAACCGTTCCGCGGTCCAGATGGATGGACAGTTTAGACCAAAGAATCTGTCGGCTTCGTCGGTGTCGTCGAATGGGTCAGCAAATGGCCTTCGGGGCAGCGAAAGCCATCGGTCTCGGGTTCGAAGACGAACGTCGACTTGCGCATCATGACGGGCTTGGGCGGAGTGGGATTGCGATAGCCTGTGACGCCAAGGATCTGCCGGTCTTCCAGGCCCTTGGCGATGCCCGGCGTAGCATAGCCGGCATCCAGCCCGTCCGCGCCGGCATCGAAGCCGAAACGGGTCTGCTGCCGGTCGAGCCTTGAGAGATAGACGATCGAGTCGTGGACATTGGCTGGCGTGACATAAGTATCGGTGATGATGGCGAGCTTGCCGTCCATCGTGCGATGATCGAGAGAGAAAAAGCCCTTCGGCCTGCCGTCGCGCATCATATAGCCGCTGTCTGAACGCTGCGCGTAACCTTAGTCGTCGTCACCTCCGGCCGGCGTTCCTTGTCCTTCAAGGGCTTCTGGCCGTGCAGCTTGCGTTCGGCCTCGATCGCCGCATCCAGATCGGCCAAGTAGTCGGCGCGCGACTTCTCGACCATTGCAAGATCGTATTCGCCCTTGTTGGCATTGGCCTTCAGATGGGTCGAATCCGTGTAACGCCACCGTGCCGACCAGCCCGTGGCCGATCGCCTGTTCGACGATGTAATCGAAGATGTCCCGGGCAACCGATTTATCGTTGTAACCGCGGCGGTTCTGGGCTGAGCGTCGGGGCGTCGAACACTCGCAGCAATCTGACGGCGGGGAAATCCCCGCCGCTTCGATGTTATTTTGGAAAGGCCGGCTCACGCCATGGCCTTCTGCAGGTTTTGATCGATCTTGTCGAGGAAGGCGGTGGTCGAGAGCCACGGCTGGTCGGGGCCGATCAGCCGCGCCAGATCCTTGGTCATGAAACCGGATTCGACGGTGTCGACGCAGACCTTTTCGAGCGTCGCGGCGAAGCGGGCGAGTTCGGCATTGTCGTCGAGCTTGGCGCGATGCGCCAGGCCGCGCGTCCAGGCGAAGATAGAGGCGATCGAGTTCGTCGAGGTTTCCTGACCCTTCTGGTGCTGGCGATAGTGGCGGGTGACGGTGCCGTGAGCGGCTTCGGCTTCGACCGTCTTGCCATCGGGCGTCAGCAGCACCGAGGTCATCAGGCCGAGCGACCCGAAGCCCTGGGCGACGGTATCGGACTGGACGTCGCCGTCATAGTTCTTGCAGGCCCAGACGTAGCCACCGGACCACTTCAGCGCCGAGGCGACCATGTCGTCGATCAGGCGGTGTTCGTAGGTGATGCCGGCTTCCTTGAACTGATCCTTGAACTCGGTCTCGAAGACTTCTTCGAAAATGTCCTTGAAGCGGCCGTCATAGGCCTTGAGAATGGTGTTCTTGGTGGAGAGATAGACCGGCCACTTGCGCATCAGGCCGTACATCATCGAAGCGCGGGCGAATTCGCGGATCGATTCGTCGAGATTGTACATGGCCATGGCGACGCCGGCGCCCGGCGCGTTGAAGACTTCCTTCTCGATGACGGTACCGTCCTCGCCGACGAACTTGATCGTCAGCTTGCCCTTGCCGGGGAATTTGAAGTCGGTGGCGCGGTACTGGTCGCCGAAAGCGTGGCGGCCGACGACGATCGGCTGCGTCCAGCCGGGAACCAGGCGCGGCACGTTGCGGCAAATGATCGGCTCGCGGAAGATGACGCCGCCGAGGATGTTGCGGATCGTGCCGTTCGGGCTCTTCCACATTTCCTTGAGGTTGAATTCCTTGACGCGGGCTTCATCCGGCGTGATCGTCGCGCACTTGATGCCGACGCCGTACTTCTTGATGGCATTGGCGGCATCGACGGTCACCTGGTCATTGGTGGCGTCGCGGTTTTCGACGGACAGGTCGAAATAGTCGATGTCGAGATCGAGATACGGATGGATCAGCTTGTCCTTGATGAGCTGCCAGATGATGCGCGTCATTTCATCGCCGTCGAGATCGGCGACGGGATTGGCGACCTTGATCTTGTTCATGTATCTGCCTCGTTCGAGCTTGAAGGGGGACGGGGTCCCGGGTGGGTGACGTGATGAGGAGCGCTGCTGGCGCCACAGGCTGGCCTCGCCAACAACCGCGTCGTAATCACGCGCTGATCCCGAATTCGGCAGCTGATCCCGTTCTATGCGCTGATCATCCGCTCCAGCTCATCCATGTTGGGGACGATGATATGTCGAAACTTCTCGATGCGAATGACGCCGCTCTTGCGCAGCCTGGTTATCTGGCGGCTGACGGTTTCGATCGTCAGCCCGAGGAAATCGGCGATCTCGGCGCGGGAAAGCGGCAGGTCGAAGGCGGTGCTCGTGGCCGTTTGCGGTTCGGCGTGGGTGGCGATGAGGTAGAGCAGGCTTGCGACCTTCTCCTCGGCGGTGCGGCGGCCGAGCGTCAGCATCCATTCGCGCGCGGCGTCCAGCTCCTTCAGCGCCAGATCGTGCAGGCTGCGCCGCAGTTCCGGCGTCTCCGATATCATGCGGTCGAGCAGGTCGCGGGGGAAGACGCAGATTTCGACATCGGTCGCAGCCTCAGCCGACAGCGTACTTTCGCGCACGAAGGGCCTGCCGACGAAATCGGGGGCGAATTGCAGGTCGACGATCTGCTGGCGCCCGTCCGGCATCACCTTACAGAGTTTCACCACCCCGCGCATTATGTTCGAATAGAAAGAGCTTTCCGACCCTTGAGCGATGATCTCGCTGCCGGCATCGACCTTGCGGCGCAGCGAGTGGCGGCCGAGATCCTTTAACTGACCGCTCGACAGTACGCCGCAGACGACGCCGTGCCGCGCCTGGCAGGAAGCGCAAGCGACGGGAGTGCCGGCGTCGGAACCCTTACTGCGTGCAACGTCCATGTCCTGATCCCTTCAAAATCCGCGTGTGCCGGATGTGGCTGCGCATGCTGGGCATACTCAGACGCTTACGTCGCGATTGCGGGTTCGGCTATCCCGATTTCCTCCGGCGCGGCTTGATGATTACCAATTTCGCCGGGACCGCGAGTTGATCCAGATCAAAGTTTCCGTGCCATGCTGTTTTGGAAGCGCCTGCCTCGACACGAGGCCGACCCGCAGAATTCTTCAAACTTGAACGACGAAGCAAAGATCTTCCAACCCTGGGCGACGAAGCTGCCGACGTGTTTGCGCACGAGCATATCCCAAATTGTATGACGGCTACTCGCGACGGGGAAAGGGTTCAGGTCGAAAGGCATTATGGGTTGCTTCAGCTGGGTCGCCCATACTCTCCCTAGCCGATTTCGAATTGACAGCCCAGTATGTTTGTGCGACGTACGTACTAAGGCGGTGCGCGCGGCTGGTGCGGCCTGAACGCGATCGACGTTGTGTCAGATGACATCCTGAAGGAACGGGCGGATGACTGTCTACCTAATCGGAATCGACGGCGGTGGCACCAGCTGCCGAGCTGCAGTCGCCGGTGCGAACGGGAGTATCCTTGCGCGCGCTCAAGCCGGGCCAGCTAACATTCTCTCCGATCCGGATACGGCCGTCGACAACATTGCCAGTGCGACCCGCGCGGCTTTCTACGCAGCTGGCATCAATGCGCGTAGCATCGCCTCGGCGCGTGCAGTACTTGGGGTCGCAGGCAATAATGTCGGCGAGGCCGTTCACTACGTGAAAAACAGGCTACCCTTCGCCCAGGCGGACATCGAGTCAGACGGGCTGATCGCGCTACAAGGCGCGCTTGGTGATAAAGACGGAGCCGTCGCCATTTTAGGAACAGGCACGATCTACATTTCCCGCCACTGCGAAACGGTGACCTACGTCGGCGGATGGGGCTTTACTGTGGGCGACCTCGGCAGCGGTGCTCGTATTGGACATGCGCTTTTGCAAGAAACGCTGCTCGCATATGACGGCATCCACGACATGTCCGCGATGACCGCCTCCGTCCTTGCGGAATTCAAAAATGACCCGCGCAATATCGTCGAGTTTGCGCGGCATGCAAAGCCCGGCGCCTTCGGCCGCTATGCGCCGCGCGTATTCGAGCACATGAAACGGGGCGATGCTGTCGCCGCGCGCCTGTTGCAAGAAGCCGCTGTTTCAGTTGACGAAGCACTTGATCGTCTAGTCGCTCGAGGAACGCAGAAGATTTGCCTGCTCGGGGGATTGGGGCCGCTGTATTCGTCCTGGATCGCTGCACGGCATCAAAGTCTACTGGTAACGCCCGAAGGCGATGCACTGAGCGGGGCCGTGGCCCTGGCTGTGTCGCGCTTCGGGCATCTGAAAGCGATCGAATGAGCGACACGCTTGCGGCTATGCTTCCAGGATGGGGCACAGACATCAACGGCGCCGGTCCGCTCTATCAAAGGCTTCGCCTGGCGCTTGAAAAGGCGATCCTGTCGGGTAAACTCAAAGTGGGCGACGTTCTTTATCCCGAACGAGACCTCGCTGAACATCTCCGCGTTAGCCGTGTAACGGTCCGCAAAGCAATCGACCATCTCGTGCAAGACGGATTTCTGGTTCGCCGGCGCGGCTCAGGAACCTTCGTAGCCGGATCGGCGGTCCGCGCAGATCAGCCTCCGTCACGCGCGTATCTTTTGACAGGTGGCATTTCCTGGCTTGGATCGGGCACGAGAGTCGAGTGCATCGAGCGCAGCACGTCCCATCCCGCACCAGAGGAGATGATGACACTCGGCCTGTCAAGCGACAGTCGCGTCGTGCGCATCACCCATTTGCGGAGCTCGGCGGGCCAGCCGATTGCGATTGAACGCATATGCATTTCCTCCGAGTTCCTGCCCGACGCTCGTACCGTTACCTGTTCCATCTGTAACACACTCGCGGACGCAAACTTTAGACCCGTTCGTGCGATCCAACGCACTTTCGCACTTAACATCGAAGATCCGGACGCCACAACGCTTGGCGTCGCGGTCGGAACGGCTGGGCTTTTGACAAAACGCGTTGCCTATCTTGCTTCGGGCCGCGCGATCGAATTCACCCGCTCTCTTTTCCGAGGCAATGCCGAAGGTTTCGTCAGCGAGCTCACCTTTCTCGAAAACTGACCCCTTTTCTTACAAGACAGGATCCTATCATGCACGCCACCATGCAAACGAACATGCGCCGAGAGATCGACGAAGTTCAGAAGCTGCGGCCAGATTGCTCGGTCGCTTAGCGAATGACTTGGCTGCCTTCGATGCGGTTTGCGCGCCCTGGACTCCGAATTCGTCGTCACAGTCGCTCGAGGCTTGTCCGACCACGCCGACATATCCCTGAAATATTCAATCGAGCTAAGCGCGAAATTGCAGTCGCTTCGATTCGGCTGTCACTCGCATCAAACTACGGTCTCGAGCCCAACTTGGTCGCGGGCCGCCTTCCCAAGGCAGCCACGCGCGCCGTCGCCGCTTGGATTGCTCTGACAAATACGCTTCCCGCTTGCGGGACCCACCAACGCCATGAGCATGCTGAGCACAAAGGTCGGCTTGTGCCTGAAGACGGCGCAGATCTCTTGGTGTTGACCCTAAGTTTGAGTTGAAGTCGAGCTGGACAGGTAGGCCAAAGGGTTTCGAGACAAGCGATCATGGTGATCTTGGATCAAATTTGCACAGGTTCTCCAATCTCATGGTCGATGCTTTCCGCTCGGAAACCTGCTGGCTTTGGCTGAGTGGAACCAGCACGCCATGAAGATTGCGATACTCTCGCCGCTTGAACGAACCTGCCTCCATTGGATATCTAGAGGCTGGGCGGTGATTGATATCGCGTTGATCGAGGGAAAGGATACCGCTGAAATTGAGGTGTGCGTGGAGCGTGCGGTTATTTCGCTCAACGCCGACTCAGTGGAACAGGCGCTCGAGAAAATGAAGATCACGCGGTCAGATTGATCGCCACGGTCGCTGGCGCCGGACGCTTTCACCTTGCTTTGCATGCTGCTTTTAAATGCGTCGTCTTGGCAACGTCAGCCCGCAGCAAGATCGCGCCATCGGTTTTGAAAGTACGGAGACACTGGCTCCTGAGGTCGGTGCGGCACGCCGCTGAGAGGTGGCACGAAAGCAGGCCGATCCGCGTGTTTGTGATAGATCCTGGCCGAGCTCCGGATTCTACGGTCAACCCGCTGAAGGTCCGCTAGGAAGTTGTGGCCGCTGCCGCTCCGCGTCGGGCTGATCGCGTCCGTCCCCTGCCTTTGAGGAGCCATTGAGCGGGAATTGGCCAGCTCCCATTGAACCTCCTTAAAGTCGCGCGATCTTTCCTTCGCACGGTCCAACGCCTTCCAGCTCTCCCGCGTCGAAGCCGATGGCGAGTACGGCGTTCTACCCTCTGACGGAATCGACCCCGACAACGATCTTGCGATCGTTCACGAATTCTTTCCCTGGCCGGCTCATTGAACCTGCCCCTGCCTCTGGCGTACCGCTTGCGAACTGCAAGCCGCAAGGGAGGCTTCGCCGCGGTCGAGCATAGCATGATCCGACACTTGTCAGCCGCGCCCTTGCCGCCTTTGCTCTTCGCGGCTGGCCGAAGGGTGCCCGCGAAACGACGGGCAAAGAAGCAACGAGGGCCGATCGCCGGGCGATCGGAAATAAAATGAAGAGAAGAGACATAGAAGCGCTGCGCGAACGGGTCAGTTGCGCGGCCGTTCTCGAAAGGGCGAGCTTCGCCATCGACATCAAGGAAAGCACCCGGCGGGCGATCAAGTTTCGCCGTGACGGTGAAATCATCATCGTCACGCATGAGGGGCGCGGATGGTTCGATCCGCTCAGCGATGCGAAAGGCGACGTGTTCGGGCTTGTCGAGCATCTCGACCATGTCGGTTTTCTCGAAGGCGCCGAAAGGGTCGCGGATCTCGTCGGTGTCAGGATCACAGATCCGGAGTGGCAGCCCGCGAGGCGTGAAGGAGGATACAACCTCTCTCTTCCCGAGCGCTGGCAGGCGCGCCGGCGCCCATGGCACGGATCACCGACATGGCATTATCTCCATGGCGATCGTTGCCTGCCGGTGCCGTTGCTCCGCGTGGCGATCAAAGGCGACCTTCTGCGGGAAGGGCCATACGGGAGCATGTGGGCAGCTCATACGGACGGTGTCGGCGTTGTGACTGGCTGGGAGGCGCGAGGTCCGCAATACCGAGGGTTCGCCTCTGGAGGGAACAAGGTTCTTTTCCGTCTCGGGCCGCCTACTGCGTGGCGCCTGGCCGTCACCGAAGCTGCGATTGACGTCATGAGTCTCGCGGCGATCGAGGGTTTGCGCGACGGCACGCTCTATCTGAGCACCGGCGGCGGATGGTCGCCGGCCACGCAAGCCGCGCTGTGGGAACTGACCTTCCGGCCCGGCGCCCAACTCGTCGCCGCAACGGACGCCAATGCACAAGGCGATCTGTTTGCCGAGCGATTACGGGCGCTCGCCGAGGATACCGGGTGCGACTGGACGCGGCTGCGCCCGCCCGAGGAGGACTGGAACGAGACCCTGAAGATTGGGGAAAAGGAAAAACGGGAAAAGGAAAGAGGCGTGCCGCATTCGCACCGCCCGCATCAAGGGAGGCTTCGCCCGGCGGAGCCGGCCCTTGACCCGGCCGGTCGCGATGCCGGCAGCTCGGAAGGGGTCATGAAGGATTGAAGAGGATGGCGAGGTCGAGAGGACGGCGCCGCACTTCGGTCCGAAAACGCGCAAGGAGCCGCAGATGATCCCCTCTCCCGCAATCGCCAATATTTTTCAGGGCGTCGCAAGCCGCCAGCAGATGTTCCGCATGTTCGATCGCCACGCGCAGCGCCCAAACCGTTGGGATGGTGATGCCGCGCCATTCTACGCAGACGAATGGTTCGAGATCGGCGAGACCGAGCATGATTACATGTTCGAGATCCTACCGCCATTGTGGATCCGAGGGTCCATGTTTGCGATGCGCGAATACATGACCGGCTCGGTGACATCAGTGTTATTCGCGCTCAGGATCGACGAGGCGATCCGGTATTTCCATGGCTATTGCGATCTTTCCGGCAAGGCATCCGTCGAAACGATGCACGTCGCCATCATCGAGCGCGAAAGCCGTCCGGTCCGGGCCATGACGCGGCAAGAGCGGCTCGAGCATATCTGGAGCACGACTGCCGACGACTACCGCGGCTATGCCGGAGACAAGTGGCCGCAGTCCGCTCGCGGCAAGCGCACCGTCGTGCTCTATGGCGGCAACGAGGGCACTTTCCTGAAGCTACTCGAGGAACTCACCGACGGGGAGATCGCTGTGAAGCTGCCGGTGCATCTTCACCGCCTTCCCTCCCCGATCGCCGCGTGATGAGGACGCCATGTTCACTTTTAGCGTGGTGGACGTTCGTGTGGTGATCGCGCGCGGACGCACCGACGCGGCAGCCAATGGCGGTTTCCGCAATCCTCACTATGGGCTTCTCCCGGATAAGGACGAACGGCAAGGCCTGTGGATCGTCGGCGATGAAGGCGTCTATCTGCTTTCTAACGGAAAATTGGCAGAGGGCCAAAGGGCACTCGCGGTCTATGCCGACGAGTGCGAGCCGAAGACCAATCCAGACTGCTGGCACTACAAGCCCCGGTATTTCGGGAGAGACGACGGCATCGTCTTCATCGACGCAGAGAGCCTGGAAGCCATGATTTCCACAAACCCGGAAGCCACGCATCTGCGGGCGGAGTTTGCGACGGAAACAATGCAGCTCTCCGTAATCACGCGCTCGTAGCTCGCGATCGCTGCCGCCGGACGAACCAGGTCCAAATTTCCACAACTCATTTTCATCCGCCTTCGCAGCCACGGGACCTGTTCCGTGGCGATGGCGCACATCCTCGAAAAGGAGCTTTCATGTCCCACGATCCCTTCACCCTCGATGTGTTCGGCAGCAGCGCATTGTCGTCCGGCTTCGGCCTGGGCGTCACCGCGTTTGGCGGTTTCGCCGCCAATGACGACGATCCCGATCTACCGCCGCCCTCCCCTACGCCGGCATTGCCTCTGCCAGCTGCAAAGCGGCCGGCGAAGCGAAGACAAGGCGCGCGAACCAACTTCTATCTCGACGACGGCGACGACCGCGGCTTGGCCGAGACCTGGAAGGAGCGGGCGAAGGCAAATCTTGCGGCCATCCTGACCGCCACCGAAATCGAAAAGCAGGATCGACCCGCCACCCGCGATGAACAGGCGAAGCTGATCCGCTTCACCGGTTTTGGGGCATCGGGACTCGCAAACGGCATGTTCCGGCGTCCAGGCGAAGTCGATTTCAGGGAAGGCTGGGACGACCTCGGCAGTTCGCTCGAAAGCGCCGTCACCGATGCCGACTATGCTTCGCTCGCGCGCTGCACCCAGTATGCTCACTTCACTCCCGAGTTCATCGTCCGCGCGATCTGGGCGGGCTTGCGGCGGCTCGGATGGCGCGGGGGCCGCGTGCTGGAGCCGGGAATTGGCACGGGCCTGTTTCCGGCGCTGATGCCAACGGCGCTCCGCGACACAAGCTATGTTACCGGGATCGAACTCGATCCGGTGACGGCGCGGATTGTCCGGCTGCTTCAGCCGAAGGCGCGCATCATCAACGCCGACTTCGCGCGCACCGAACTCAACGCGATCTATGATCTCGCGATCGGCAACCCGCCCTTTTCCGATCGCACGGTTCGCTCGGATCGGCAGTACCGTCCGCTCGGTCTGCGGCTGCACGACTACTTCATCGCCCGGTCGATCGATCTCTTGAAGCCTGGTGCACTCGCCGCGTTCGTGACCAGCGCCGGCACGATGGACAAGGCGGACGCGACTGCCCGCGAGCATATCGCCAGATCCGCCGATCTGATCGCCGCTGTCCGCCTGCCCGAGGGCAGCTTCCAGGCAGATGCCGGCACGGATGTAGTGGTGGACATTCTGTTCCTCCGCAAGCGCCGGATCGCCGAGCCGGAGGGCGAACTGTCGTGGCTCGATCTGGAGGAGGTGCGCCCGGCCACATCCGACGACGGTGCAATCTGCGTGAACCGCTGGTTCGCAGAGCACCCGGATCTCGTGCTCGGCGAGACGCCCTAACGTCTGGCCCGTTCGGCGAGACCGATACGTGCCGGCCACGCGCCGGTGAAGACCTGGAAACGGCACTGAAGGCCGTGATCGCTCTTCTGCCTGAGAATCGGTATGACGGCGAGCCGACGCAGATCGACATCGATCTGGAAGAGGAACTGGGCGAGATCGTCGATCTCCGCTACGGCAACGACAAGGTCCGCGAGGGCAGCTTCTTCATCGACGTCAGGCACGGCCTCATGCAAATGATCGACGGAGCACCGCTCGTGGTTTCGGTGCGGAAAAGCCGGTCAGGCGACGGCTTAAGCGAAAAGCATGTCCGGATCATCAAGAAGCTGATTCCGATCCGCGACGCCGTGCGCGAGGTGCTGAAAGCGCAGGAATGCGACCAGCCGTGGCGGGAACTGCAGGTTCGGCTGCGCATCGCCTGGTCGAGTTTTGTGCGCGACTTCGGGCCGATCAACCACACGACGGCGTCGATCTCGGAGGATGATGAGACCGGCGAGGTCCGCGAAACCCATCGCCGGTCCAATCTCCAGCCGTTCCTGGACGACCCGGATTGCAGGCTGGTGGCCTCGATCGAGGACTACGACCTCGAAACCGATACGGCAAAGCCCGGTCCGATCTTCTCCGAGCGGGTCATCTCTCCTCCGGCACCGCCCGTCATAACCTCGGCAGCCGACGCGCTCGCCGTCGTTCTCAACGAGCGTGGCCGCGTCGATCTCGACCATATTGCCGAGCTGCTGCATCGCGACCCCGACGCTGTAATCGGGGAACTCGGTGACGCCATCTTCCGCGATCCAGCCGGCGGGTCATGGCTGACGTCCGACGCCTATCTCTCCGGTTCGGTCCGCACCAAGCTCATGGTCGCCGAAGCGGCCGCTGCTCTCGATCCGGCTTTTGAGCGCAATGTCCGCGCGTTGCAGGACGTCCAGCCGGCCGACCTCCGGCCGTCGGATATCACCGCCCGCCTCGGTGCACCCTGGATTCCGGCCTCCGATGTTGTCGCCTTCGTCAAGGAAACGATGGATGCTGACATCCGGATCCACCATATGCCGGAACTCGGGTCATGGACCGTCGAGGCACGCCAGTTTGGCTATAGCGCCGGCGGCACCTCCGAGTGGGGCACAAGCCGCCGTCACGCCGGCGAACTGCTGGCCGATGCGCTGAACAGTCGGGTTCCGCAGATATTCGACGTGTATAGGGATGTTGGGGGTGAACGCCGCGTTCTGAACGTCGTCGATACCGAAGCAGCCCGCGACAAGCTCCAGAAGATCAAAGAGGCATTTCAGCGCTGGGTCTGGACCGATCCTGATCGGACCGACCGGCTGGCGCGAGTCTACAATGACCGGTTTAACAATATCGCGCCGCGAAAGTTCGACGGCTCGCACCTGAAATTGCCCGGCGCCAGCGGTGCCTTCCAGCTTCACGCGCACCAGAAGCGCGGAATCTGGAGGATAATCTCCGCCGGCTCGACCTATCTCGCTCACACCGTCGGTGCCGGCAAGACGATGACGATGGCCGCGGCAATCATGGAGCAGCGCCGTCTCGGCCTGATCGCCAAGGCGATGCTGGTTGTGCCAGGCCATTGCCTCGCACAGGCAGCGCGCGAGTTCCTCGCCCTTTATCCGAACGCCCGTATCCTCCTCGCCGACGAAACCAACTTCACCAAGGACAAGCGGGCACGTTTCCTGTCGCGCGCCGCCACGGCCACCTGGGATGCTGTTATCATCACCCATTCGGCCTTCAGGTTCATCGCCGTTCCGTCGGTGTTCGAGAGCCAAATGATCCATGATGAGCTCGAGCTCTACGAGGATCTTCTGACCAAGGTGGACAGCGAGGATCGGGTGTCGCGCAAGCGGCTCGAGCGCCTGAAGGAAGGTTTGCAAGAGCGGTTGGAAGCGCTCTCGACCCGCAAGGACGACCTTCTCACGATCTCGGAAATCGGCGTCGATCAGATCATTGTCGACGAGGCGCAGGAATTTCGCAAACTCTCTTTTGCGACGAATATGTCGACACTGAAAGGCATCGACCCGAACGGATCGCAGCGGGCCTGGGACCTCTATGTCAAGTCTCGCTATATCGAGACCAAGAATCCCGGCCGCGCGCTGGTGTTGGCCTCCGGCACGCCAATCACCAACACGCTCGGTGAGATGTTCTCGATCCAGCGCCTGCTCGGCCACGAGGCGCTCCGCGAACGCGGGCTTCACGAATTCGACGCCTGGGCCTCGACCTTCGGCGACACGACGACCGAACTCGAAATCCAGCCGTCCGGCAAATACTAGCCGGTCAGCCGGTTTGCGAGCTTCGTCAACGTGCCGGAGTTGATCGCCATGTTCCGCTCCTTCGCCGACGTGGTGATGCCGGAGGACCTGAAACAATATGTGAAGGTTCCGGACCTCTCGACCGGCCGGCGCCAAATTCTCACGGCCAAGCCGACGCCGGCCTTCAAACTCTATCAGCAGATCCTCGACAGCCGCATCAAGGCAATCGAGATGCGGGAGGGGCCAGCCCAGCCCGGTGACGATATCCTACTGTCCGTCATCACCGACGGCCGCCACGCGGCGATCGACCTGCGCCTGGTCATTCCGGCAAACGATAATGAGCCAGACAACAAGCTCAATCTCCTCATCGATAACGCCTTTCGCATCTGGACGGAAACGAGCGAAAACACCTATGTCCGTCGTGACGGTAAGCCCTACGAGCTTCCGGGCGCCGCGCAGATGATCTTCTCCGATCTCGGCACCATCAATGTCGAGAAGACGCGAAGCTTCAGCGCCTATCGCTGGATTCGTGACGAATTGATCCGCATGGGCGTGCCCGCTTCGGAAATCGCCTACATACAAGACTTCAAGAAGACCGACGCCAAGCAGCGACTGTTCGGTGACGTCCGTTCGGGCAAGGTTCGCTTCCTGATCGGCTCGTCTGAGACCATGGGCACTGGCGTCAACGCCCAGCTCAGGTTGAAGGCGCTGCATCACCTTGATGTGCCGTGGCTGCCGTCACAGATCGAGCAGCGCGAGGGCCGCATCGTCCGGCAGGGCAATCAGCACGATGTCGTCGACATCTTCGCCTACGCCACGCAAGGGTCACTTGATGCCTCCATGTGGTAGAACAACGAACGCAAGGCCCGCTTCATCGCTGCGGCTCTTTCCGGCGATACATCGATCCGCAGGCTGGACGATCTCGGCGAAGGCCAGGCCAACCAGTTCGCCATGGCCAAGGCGATTGCCTCGGGCGACGAGCGCCTGATGCAGAAGGCTGGTCTCGAAGCCGATATCGCTCGTCTCGAGCGGTTACGCGCCGCCCATGATGACGACCTGTTCGCAGTGCGCCGGCAGGTCCGGGACGCCGAACGCGACATTGAGGTGTCGACCCGGCGCATCTGCGACATCGGCAAAGATATCCAACGGCTGGTTCCGACTGCGGGAGATGCCTTCACGATGACCGTCACGGGCGTTTCATACGACGAGCGAAAGGAAGCCGGCCGCGCGCTGATGAAGGAAATCCTTACCCTCGTCCAGCTTCAACAGGAGGGTGAGATCGTCATCGCTTCCATTGGTGGCTTCGATCTCGTCTATGATGGCGAGCGGTTCGGCAGGTCTGACGGCTATCGCTACACGACCATGCTTCAGCGCACGGGCGCGGATTACGAGATCGATCTCGCTGTCACGGTGACGCCGCTCGGCGCGGTCTCCCGCCTTGAGCACGCGCTCGACGACTGCGACGGGGAGCGGGAACGCTATCGCCAGCGGCTGGAGGAGGCGCGCAGACGTCTTGCCTCATACCAAACCCGTGAGTGTGGCGAATTCGCGTTTGCCGGGGACCTGGGCGAAAAGCGTCGCCAGCTTCGGGACGTTGAGGCGGAACTCGCAGCCGAGGCGCGCGAGGCAGGTACCTCTGCCACGTAATCAGCTTGATCTTGGAAGCAGCGCAGCATGCGCATAGGTGCATTGCACAATAAGTGTTTCCCATCTGATCAAAAAATGATCATAGTGTACACAGCTGATGCACATGGCGGTCTCCTCCCAGTGCCGCCGCAACAGCTGTTCCCCTCTGGAGGTTTTTGACCTTCACACTTCATGGGCCTCGGTTTTTCCGACGGCCCATTTTTTTGTTCCCTCGCAACCAGATTGCGAGCTCTGTAGCAGAGCGCTTATCAGAAGAAGTTGGGAAAGGGAAGGAAAACCGGTCGCAGATCGGTCCTCCCACCGCCGCTGTCGCTCAACCGCCGCCTCCGCATCCCGGCCACTCGTCCTTTCGCAGGGCTGTTAGCCCCGCTTGTCCTTCGCGGCAGGGCTGCTCGACCGCAGCTGCGCCGGTCGGGCCGCTTTGCGGTCCGGGAGATGTCTTCAGGAAAAAATGAAGACAGGAAGGACCGGCAGCGGGCCGGGTCCGCATCCCCGGAAAGGAACACTCCCATGCAACTCATGAAGGTCGATCCGCGTGCACTGAAGGACAACCCCGACAACACGCGCCAGTCGAAGTCGACGCCCCAGGCCGACGCGCTGCTGCTCGCGACCATCAAGGCCGTCGGTGTCATCCAGCCGCCCGTGATTTTTGCCGAAGCCGGCGGCAACGGCTATATCATCGAAGCCGGTCACCGGCGCACCCGCATGGCCATCGCAGCCGGCATCGAGGAAATCGATGTCATCGTCGTCGAGGCGGCCGACGATAATGGCGCCATGCGCTCGATGATCGAAAACATCGCTCGCGAGCCGCTCAACCCGGTCGACCAGTGGCGCGGCATCGAGCGCCTCATTGCACTCGGTTGGACCGAGGAGGCGATTGCGGTCGCGCTGGCACTGCCGGTGAGACAAATCCGCAAGCTTCGCCTGCTCGCCAACGTGCTGCCGGCGATGCTCGATCACATGGCCAGGGGCGACATGCCGAGCGAGCAGCAGCTTCGCACGATTTCCGCGGCGTCACTCGATGACCAGAAGGAAGTCTGGAAGGCCCACAAGCCGAAGAAGGGTGACACGGCGTCCTGGTGGGCGATCGCCAACGGCCTCACCAAGACCCCCATGTTCGCGCGCGATGCGAGTTTCGGCGACGATCTCCGCCAGGCCTACGGCATCGAGTGGGCGGAAGACCTGTTCGGACCGGCCGACGAGGATAACCGCTACACCACCAACGTCGAAGCATTCCGAGGTGCGCAGCAGGAATGGATGATTAGCAATCTTCCCAAGAAGGGCGCCATCGTCGAAGTTAGCAATTTCGGCCAGCCGCAATTGCCGCCGAAGGCGGAGCGCGTCTACGGCAAGCCCGGCAATGGCGATTGCACCGCCATGTATCTCGACCGTGACGGCAAGGTGCAGACTGCTCACTTCCGGATGCCGGAGGTCAGACAAGTCAGGGGCAGCGCCGATCCGACCGCGCTCGGCGGCGAGGACGGAAACGAGGGTATCGACGTTGCAGCCAAGACCCGGCCCGACGTGACTCGAAACGACCTCGACATGATCGGCGATTTCCGCACAGACGCTCTGCACGAGGCATTGGCACGAGCGCCGATCGAGGACGATACGCTCATGGCGCTGCTCGTCCTCGCATTCGCCGGGCAGAACGTCTCGGTCGATTCCGGCTCCGAAACCTCCAACCATCTCTACGGCTCCAGGCGTTTCGCCCGGCACGCCGCCCGGCTGATCGGTGAAAGCGGCAAGCTGGAGTTCGCCACGGATACGCTTCGTGTCGTGGCCAGGTTGACCCTGATCGACGCACTGTCGGCGCGGACCAACCGCACGGACAGCGGCATTGCCGCCCGGATCGCCGGCGATGCCATCGGCGCCGACACCTATCTTCCGAACATGGGCACGGAGCAATTCCTCGCGTGCCTCTCCCGCCCGGCGTTGGAAGCGTCCTGCGGCGGCACGAGTGTCGTTCCCCGCCCGCGTGTCAGGGACACCCTCGCTGCCCTTGTCGAGCACTTCAAGGATGAACGCTGCGTACATCCGTCTGCCCTCTTCGCACCCGAGGACGCAAAGCTGGCCGAGTGGCTTGCCAAGAACATGGAACATGGTGGCGAGGACGGCGAAGCCCCCTTCGACTGGCTGGCCGGCGGCAGCGAGGACGGCGCCGTTGTTGAGGCTGAGCCGTCGGTCGAGGACGAAGCGATGGATCCGCGTGTTCCGGGAGCCGAGGACGACGGCAACGCGGCGGACGCCGAGCACGAAGAGTTGGACGAAGCCGACGCTGACGCCGGCGCCAATGGCCTCGAGACCGCTTACGGGATCGCCGCCGAGTAGCAATCTCCTCAATTCATTTCGACTGACACCGCCGCCGGCCATCACCGGCGGCGCCTTTGTTTCCATACTCAAAACAGCAGAACCAAGATGTCTGCGTCCTTGATTTAGGATCTTGCCCCCGCTCGGCTCGATTGTCGCCGGGGTCGACGGCACGTCCCGCCCGCCCGCGCAGTTCGCCGTTGTTCTGGAGCAGCCGGCGCATCGCAGCCCAAGCGGGTATATCTAACGCGATGTTCTACAACGGCCGAACTGAAGCCGAAGATCAAGGATCTCGTTCGAGAGAAACCAGACCCGCTCGGCTAGCCCGATCTTACGCGACAACCGATCCCGCAGGTCACTAAACTCACGGCCAATATGTCGGGTCGACCCGCGCCACACTGGGCGATCCCGGGGGGCTGCATTTGCGTCAAAACCGCTGGAACTGATGACATTTCAATAAGGCCAGCCGATTTGGCATGGATCTTGAGAGGAGAGCCCCGTGGCCCGACAATCGTTTGTGATGCGAGGGTTCAGGAGCGTGCCAGGCGCAGTTGTTTTTATTGATGTTTCCGGCGCACGATTGACCGAAATCAAAGCGGCTCGACCTGATTCCTGTACAAGGCTGCAAATACGAACCTTGCGCTGCTGGCGAAAGATTGCCGATGAACGCCGGTTCGGGATCATGAGAATCTTGGAGTGATGGGATGAATAAGGCAATCCGCGACCTCGTAGCCAAATTCGGCAAGCTTCCTGTGTCGATCGACCAGGTTGCCGACGATGCCGATCTTTATGCGGCAGGTTTGACGTCCTTTGCTTCTGTGCAGTTGATGCTTGGCCTAGAAGAGGCCTTCGACATCGATTTTCCCGACAATCTCCTGGACCGCAAATCCTTCGCGAGCATCTCGGCCATTGCCAGGACCGTCGATCTCGTCCGGGACAGCCGGAAGGTCACCTGATGAATTTCCCCGTCAAGATCATGCAGGACGGTCTTGTCACAAGGGTGGCCCGTGTCGCCGAAATTGCGGCGAAACACGCGGATACCGTTGATGCCGAGGCCCGCTTCCCTCGGGAAGCCGTCGATGCGATGAAGGCCGAAAGGCTGCTCGGCATCCAGGTGCCGCGCCATCTCGGCGGCGAATCCGCCTCGATCACCGAGATCGCCGAATTGTGCTCGATGCTCGGCCAGGCCTGCGCCGCAAGCGCCATGGTTTTCGCCATGCACCACATTAAGCTGTCGAGCCTCGTTGAACACGGCGCCGACAGCGAATGGCATCGCGGTTTCATGCGCCGCATCGCCGCCGAACAGCTGCTGATCGCATCCGCCACCACCGAAGGCGGTATCGGCGGAAACCTGCGCAACAGCATCTGTGCGGTCGAGGTCGATGGCGACACGTGCCGCCTCGAAAAGGATGCGACCGTCATTTCCTACGGCTCGCACGCCGACGCCATTCTCATCACCTCGCGTGCCCACGCGCAGGCGGCTTCCTCCGATCAGGTGCTGACGGCCTTCCTCAAGGACCAGTACACGCTCGAGAAGACGCATGCCTGGAATACGCTCGGCATGCGCGGCACCTGTTCCGACGGCTTCCTCTTCAAGGGCCGGGCGCCGGCGCGACAGATCCTGCCGAAGCCTTTCGCCGAGATCGCGGCGCAATCCATGCTCGCTTCCTCGCATCTGCTCTGGAGCGGCGTCTGGTACGGCATCGCGGTCGATGCTGTTGCGCGCGCCCAGGCCTTCGTGCGCGCCGCTGCCCGCAAGGCGCCGGACGCCCAGCCGCCGGGCGCGCTGCGCCTCGCCGAGGTCTCGAACCTCCTGCAAATGGTGAAATCCAACGTCGTTGCCGGCCTCAAGGCCTATGAAGACGCCAAATCAGATCCGGACAGGCTGTCGTCGATGGGATTTGCGGTGGCGATGAACAACGTCAAGATCGCCTCTTCCGAGACGATCCTGGAGATCGTCAACCATGCGATGCTGATCTGCGGCATCATGGGCTACAAGAACGGCACGCCCTTCAGCCTCGGACGCCATCTGCGCGACGCCCATTCCGCTCAGCTCATGATCTCGAACGACCGCATCCTCGGCAATACGTCGAGCATGCTTCTCGTCCACAAGCAGGACACTAGCCTACTGGGGTAAAGTCATGGATATGCAGACCTCGTTCCTGGACCGGCTCTTCGAGTCCGGCCTGCTGATCGATACCGGTGTTGACGGTCTCTATGGCCGCAGCGGCCAGTTCGAAGATGTCATCGCCGCCTTCGAACGCCTGATCGATACATTCGGTGGCGCCGACGGCGCCGAGGCGATGCGTTTCCCGCCCGGCATGAACCGCGCGCTCTTCGAAAAGAGCGGTTACATGAAGAGCTTTCCGCAGCTTGCCGGCACGGTGCACAGCTTCTGCGGCAGCGAGCTCGATCATATGAGCCTGCTTGAATGCATGGAGGTCGGCGACGACTGGACCAAGGATCAGAAGGCGACCGATATCGTGCTGACGCCGGCCGCCTGCTACCCGCTCTATCCGACGGTTGCCAAGCGCGGCAACCTGCCGAAAACGGGAGGCCTCTTCGATCTGCAGTCCTACTGCTTCCGCCATGAGCCGTCGAAGGACCCTGCCCGCCAGCAGCTATTTCGCATGCGCGAATATGTCTGCATGGGAACGGAGCAGCACGTCACCGATTTTCGCCAGAAATGGATGGACCGCGGCGTCGAGATGATGAAGCAGGTCGGCCTCGATGTGACCATCGATGTTGCCAACGACCCGTTCTTCGGCCGTGCGGGCAAGATGATGGTCAACAATCAGCGCGACCAGAACCTGAAGTTCGAACTGCTGATCCCGATCACGTCGACCGCCAATCCGACGGCCTGCATGAGCTTCAATTACCATCAGGATTCTTTCGGCCTGAAGTGGGCTCTCAATCTCGAAGACGGTAGCGTCGCGCACACCGCCTGCGTCGGCTTCGGCCTGGAGCGCATCGCGCTCGCCCTCTTCCACCATCACGGCCTCGACGTAAAGCAATGGCCGGCCAGCGTCCGGAAAGCGCTATGGGGCTGAGCAAATCGATGACATCGGTATTTTCGGGGGTATTTTCGGGAATCGACCCGGAAACCTACCGGGCGCATGCGCTGCATTCCGGTGAGCGCGCCTGGCCGGAAACCAATTGCTATGTCGATCTCTGGATCGAGGTTCTGGCGACATCAGGCGTTGCGCCGGAGGCGATGCTGGGTTTTACCCTGACGCAGGATTTCGAGGGCGACCAGTTCACCTTCTTCAAGGTGCCGCTTGAGGATCTCGAAGCGCTCTACGGCATTCGTGCGACCGAGCTTGCCATCTACGACAGTGTCGAACGCCATGTCGAGGTGCAGATCGCGCGGGGCCGTCTCTGCCTGATCGAAATGGATTCCTTCTACATGCCGGATACGCGCGGCACCGCCTACCGGCAGGAGCATGGCAAGACGACGGTTGCGGTCAACCGGCTTGATGTTGCGGCAAAGCGCGTCGAGTATTTTCACAATGCCGGCTATTTCCGCCTCGAAGGCGAGGATTTCGATGGGCTGTTCCAGCAGCAGCTGACGGAGAACGACCCACCCTTCTTGCCCTATACGGAATTTGCCCGGTTTCCGGAAAAGCCCGCCGACGAAGCGCATCTGCGCGCGACCGCGCGACGGCTTGCCGGTTTTCATTTTGCCCGGCGTCCCCGCGAGAACCCGATCCGCGCCTTTGCAAGCGTCTTTCCGCAACAGGTCGAAGCGGTGGCGGAACAGCCGTTCGGCTTCTTCCACAAATACGCCTTCAACACGCTTCGCCAGGTCGGCGCCAATTTCGAGCTGGCGGCCGATCATCTCACCTGGCTTTCCCCTGGTGAATTCGCGGCTGCCGCAGAGCATGCCGGGCGCATTTCGGAGGTGGCGAAGTCGGTGCAGTTCCAGCTTGCCCGCGCCGTCACCCGCAGGAAGTTCGAGCCGTTGCAGGCAGCACTTGATCCGGCCGCCGATGCATGGGATTCCATGATGGGGTCGCTTGCGGGGCGAATCTGAGGCCGGAGATCTGACCATGCGGGGGCGTTTGGCAAGCATCGGTGCCGAGGAAAGTCTACTTTCCGAAGGCTGGAACCTGATCCTGACGGAGCCGGGGGCCTGCGCCGTGCGATGACGCAGACAGCGCGGCGGCGTGAGCCTTGCCAGGAGGGCGCGTTTTTAGTGCGAGCTGATGTGCTGGAGGAGGAATGCGGGCTGTCGGTCGCAAGGGGTTCTTTCCCCCGGGTTTCGGAGTCTTAGCCCGGCTCCCGCCGGTCTGCCCTTCGTTTTCGCTGGGGTCTGAACCGGCGGCCGGTCGTTTCAAGGCCGCTGGCGCGCCGCGGAGCGGCCGGTGCAGCCTTCCTCGCAAAACGGGTTCGCGCCCTTCGCAGGGCTTTACCCCGCTTGTCCGCAAACCCGTTTCGCTCGTCCGGCCGTCCCGGACCTGTGAAAGCGCCCGTCCTCAACCGGTTCCTGTCGCCGCATCGAAGGGCAGACCGGCAGGGGCCGGAGCCGCTTCGGTGAAAACCACGAAAGGAAGATCCCATGGCCAAGCCCGCAACCAATCGACCTGCCGCCCGCGTCGTGCCACCCTTGAAATGGTCAGGCTCACTTGCCCGGACACCACGCAGGCAATGCTGATCGCCGAGAGTTTCGGGACCGCGGTGGGCGACAGCGACGGCATCCGTGACCTCCACGAGCGTCTGATCATTGAGACCGCCGACAGCCTCTCGGAAGGCCTCGGTGAGAAGGCAATGCAGATCCATCTCCAGCGCATCGTCGGAGCCTATGTCGGCTCGGCGCACGGAGCCGGCCAGTTCTACAGTCGGGCAGTCTCCGAGGCGCGAGACGCCACCGCCAAATCGGCAAACGATGCCCGTGACGAGGATCTCGATGGCCCGGTCGGCTACGACAGCGCCGCCCAACGCAAGCGTGAATTCGCCGCTGACATGGGCATACAGTCCCACGCGCTGCGGATGGCCGCCGAGGGCGCAGTCGCAGCTTACGGCCACGTCATCGGCGAAGCCTGGAAGCCTTTCGACCGCCCGGTCGAAAACCCAGGCCAGTCGCTCGACCGCAAGGCGGCCGAGGCGCAGATGGCGGCTCTCGGTTGAGCCGTTTCGGGCGGAGCTTCGGCTCCGCTTCTTCTTCCGTCTCTCTGATTAGGCCGGTTCCTTTCGGACCGGCCTTTTCCATGTCATCCGATGGAAGAGAGAGGGAAGAGGAAGGACCCTGCCCGCCACGCGGTCCCGTCCCGGTCGGCGGTCCTGCAGGAGCCGGCGGCCTGCCGCAACGGCTTCGCCGTCCTTCTCTCCGTTCCGGCCGTTCCGGTGCGGCCGACCGCCTGATCGGTCCTGCTTTCGGACCTCCGCGACGGGGCCGCGATTGGCGCGGCTCCAAAACGGAGGAAATGGCCATGAGCAGGAAAGCCGAAGGCGAGCGCGCCGACATCTATGCGCGGATCACGGATAGGATCGTCGCCGATCTCGAAAAAGGCGTGAAGCCCTGGATGAAACCCTGGCACACGGCCAACACGGATCGCCGGATTACCAGACCGCTGCGCCACAACGGTCAGGCCTATTCGGGCATGAATATTCTCTTGTTATGGTCGGAGGGAATGGCCCGCGGCTTCACCTCACCCATGTGGATGACCTTCAAGCAGGCGCTCGAACTCGGAGCCGCTGTGCGCAAGGGCGAGACCGGTTCGACGGTCGTCTTCGCCAGCCGCTTCACCAAGTCCGAGGCGGACGGCAATGGTGGAGAAGTCGACCGGGAAATCCCGTTTCTGAAAGCATATACAGTGTTCAACATCGAGCAGATCGACGGGCTGCCGGAGCCGTACCATCACAAACCCGGTCCGGTGCTCGATCCTGACGAGCGCATGGAGCACGCCGATCGCTTTTTCCGCAACACCGGCGCAGTCATCCGCCATGGTGGGGTGCAGGCCTATTATTCGCCAGTCACGGACCACATCCAGATGCCGCAGTTCGAGACGTTCCGCGACGCCGCGTCTTACGTGGCAACCCTGAGTCACGAAAGTTGCCATTGGACGGCGCGCGCCGATCGCGTCGGGCGCGATCTCAGCCGATATGCCAAAGACAAGAGCGAGCGGGCTCGCGAAGAACTGATCGCCGAACTTGGAAGCTGCTTCCTTTGCGCTGATCTCGGGATCGCACCGGAGCTGGAGCCACGGCCGGACCATGCGTCTTACCTCGGCTCGTGGTTGAAGGTTCTATCCGACGACAGGCGGGCTATCTTCCAAGCCGCGGCACATGCCCAGCGTTCTGTCAACTTTCTGCACGGACTCCAGCGCGTTCAGGCCGACAACAGAGCGGCTGCGTAGGAGACACTAAGGTCGGTCGTTGTCACCCGCAACGGCCAACAGCTCATTCGGCTCTCTCTCCGCCAGGGCATGCGGATCGGACGTGAGGTCCAGCTTCCCCCAGATCGATGGTTTCCGATCGGCGGCTTTCAGCTTTCGGCATTGCTTAATTTCGACGGTAAACGGCTTTGTCTGCTGACGCATAGATCCTCCAAGCGACGAATCTCGGCCCGACAATATCGCGTTGATAACGGGAGGCAACTGCCCGGCTGGACGAGTTTGTCGTATCCGAAGTCACCGCTAAGACTTAGAGACAGAGGAACGGCTTCGCGACCGGGCTGTTCCGCCGGGGCAACGATACTGGCGAGGGCGCCATCGACCTGTTCCTCACACCGCTGTCATGGGCCACGTCCTCCGCGGGCTCGATGAGGCATGTCTGATCGGAGACCGGCTTCGCCTCGATCGTTCTCCCGCAACGGCCGTCCGCAACTTTCTTCCCCTGCGAACTGCGTTCGCATTCCTCGCGGCCCAAGAAAGCTGCTCCCGGCCGCCTTCCTCTTCGTTTCAGCCCCTTCGGGGTGCGGTCCGATCGTCCCCGATCCTTGCGACAGCCATCGAGGCCGCGAAGGGCGCGGCCCGAAACAACCGAAAGAAAGGAACAGACAATGGCTACCATCGGCACCTTCACCTCCACCGAAAGCGGCTTCACCGGCTCGATCCGCACCCTCGCACTCAACGTCAAGGCCCGCATCGCCCGCATCGAAAACCCCTCCGACAAGGGTCCGCACTTCCGTATCTACGCCGGCAATGTCGAGCTGGGTGCCGCCTGGCAGAAGCGCTCCAGCGAGACCGACCGCGACTACCTCTCGGTCAAGCTGGACGACCCGAGCTTCCCGGCGCCGATCTACGCAACGCTCACCGAGGTCGAAGGCGAGGACGGCTACCAGCTGATCTGGTCCCGCCCCAACCGGGATTGAGATCCCACCAAGGCCCCGCCGCCTAAGGCGGGGCCAACGGGCCGCTTTGAGAAAGCAGGCAACGGGCGTCGAGCCCGTTTCCAGCTTTTTGGGTGCCATACGGGGAAGTGGGGTCTGCTCATATCAAGCCAATCGTGCCGTGGAGCCGGGCCAGCCTCAAGGACGAGCGGTCCCCCCAAAATGCTTGGCGCATTTCGGCTCCCCCACTCGCCGCCGCTGGCGGTCGCATGCGCGATCCTTGACCCTGACCCAACTCCACGCCGGCGGGCGTCATCTTTCTCAGACATCAAGGAGATGACGACGATGACGATCGAACAACAAATCGAAGAACTGCGCGCCGAGCTGAACGCCTGCATTGAGCCCAGCGAGCGCCGCCAGATCGAGGCCGAGCTTGAAATCGCCCAGGCCGAGCTGATCGTCGTGCTTGCCGAACAGGACGGTTCCATCGAGGCCGAGCCGCCCTTCTGAGGACGGCATATCACCGGCGCTGCCAGTCCGCCGCCATCCACAGTACGGAGAGGAGCGATCCGCTGCAACTTTCCTTTCGATCTCCTGTCATCGACATGGGATGCTGCATCCCGTCCGTCGCGCCGCAAACTGCCGGCGCCAGAATTTTCCCCGCCGCATTGCGGCTCCTCGCGGGAGCAAAATTCAGGCGCCGGCAGGTCCTCCACCTCCGTTTCAGCCTTTGAGGTGCGCCCCTCCTTGTCGGTCATGCGGCCCATCCCCGCGATGTCCGCATTTCGAAGGGAGAAAATACCGTGCAACAGCTCGCTCAATTCCTCACCGCCACCGGCCGTCGGCTCCGCGTCCTCGGCAAGGTGATCTGTCACTTCTTCCGCAAGGGGAAACTCGGTCTCAAGCTCACAATCAAGATCCCGTTCTTCGTCGAGATCGGGGCGTCGTTCGAGACCGACTGGAACCGGCGAGAATAACGCGCCAACAGGGGCCGCTTCGGCGGCCCCTGTTTCGCCGTTTGAGAGATCGGAGACGATTGGGTCAGTTTTGCAAATATCGCAGAGTTGTTCTGGGCCGATAGCCGCGAGCACGTTTTTGCTTCAACAGCTCAAGGAACAAGCGAACCGCTTCTTCTTCCCGTTCGAAAACATGATGTTTCTCCTGCCCGCGCTTGCCTATCCTTCCCCATCGCCGGATCAGGCAAGCCTCTCCGAACATCGTCTGCTCGATCTCCATGGCATAATACCGAGCCATGTTCTTGGCTGGATCCGATCGTTCGACATAGAGCTGGTAGGGTTGCGAAATCATGCCGACATGATCGTCACCCGGCGTCGCCACGTCCAACGACATATGTGAATCCTACAAGTGCGACCGATTCATTTTCGTGAAGAATGGCGCTCGAGCGAGGCGCCGACGGCGCACGGCTCTAGTCGCGCTGCGACCGGAGCCCGCACGCGGTCTCCGCCCTGTCGGGTTACGATCCTCTCGCGGCAAGAAGCATGCCTCTTCCAAAAATTGTTGTCCGGAGACAGCCAAAAGGTCATGGCCATCGGAGATGGCAAGCGGTCGCGTCCCTACAGGACGCGGTTCTATCTCTCTCTGACACCCCATTTTGCACCCGCCGTGTCGGGTAGCAGCGGGGCATTGCTGCCCCGCCGCCCCCTAAGAACCGGGCGTGCGGATCACTCCGCACCCGGCTCAAGCCATTCTCCAGCGCCACGTTGTGACACCGGGCTCCCCGGCGGTATGTTTCGCGTCCTGACGGCGGGCGAGGTAGTCATCCCATGTGGGATCGAACGGGTTAGCCAGCGCCGGAATTTTGGCATGTCTCTTGATTGGGACAGCCGCTGCACGGACAAGCCCATACTTGGCGTCCTCCGTGCTGAAATCCCATGACTGGCTACCGTTGACCCTGAAATACCTTCTCCTGATCCACCGTGCTCCTTTGTTAGGGTGTCGTCGGCACGCCCATCTCCAGAGCATGCGCCAGATGTAGAAGTCTATCGAAGAGAAGGTCGCCTTCGCCACGACATGGCGGTGATACATCGCCCATCCCCGAATGATCGGGTTCAGCATTTGTATCAATCCTTCCTGCGCGATGGCGGCGTTGCCTTTGATGATTCTCCGGACCTTATCCAGCAGCGCCTTGACGCTGTGTTTGGACGGCGTGATGAGAAGTTTGCCGTTGTACTTTCGCACATTCTGGCCCAGAAAATCGAAACCATCCGCAATGTTCGTGATTCTGCTTTTCTCGTCCGAGAGTTCCAGTCCACGAACAGCCAGGTATTTCCTGATCGCCGGCAAGACCTTGTGTTCCAGCACCTCTTTCGATGCACTGGTTACGATAAAGTCGTCGGCATAACGGATGACGTGGGGCTTGGCTTTTCGGTACGTGGATTTCGACGATCCCACGCTTGCATCGACTGCGGCCTCAAGCCCATCCAACACTCTGTTAGCGATTGTGGGCGAAATCACGCCCCCTTGCGGGGTTCCCGCCCGCGTCTCGAACAGAGTTCCCTCTTCAACATATCCGGCTTGAAGCCACTTCCGCAGGATCGCCTTGTCCATAGGCATATGCTCGAGGATGTAATCATGGCTGATTTCATCGAAACAGCTTTTGATATCGCCCTCTAGAACCCACGTGGCGGACTTCCGTCTTGCCAACGTGATGAAGCACTGCTCAATGGCGTCGGCTGTCGAGCGTTTGGGCCGAAATCCATAGGAATTCGGGTCCGCCAAGGTCTCCGTCACTGGTTCCAGCGCAAGCTTCCATAAGGCTTGCATTGCGCGGCACAGCATACGGGGTATCCCGAGCGGGCGCTTCTTGCCGTTACTCTTGGGAATATAAACGCGTCGCAACGGCATGGTACGGTAGCCGTGATGCCGCAGCGACATTACTCCCTTCCATCTGGCCACCGGGGTTGTCCAGATTTCTCCGTCCACTCCCGGCGTTTTCTTCCCGCGATTCTCCGTCACCCGCTTCACAGCCAGCATCTTGCCGCTGTGCGAGCGGGTCAGCAGACGTTGCAAGGCTTTTACCTTGCCCCATCGGCATTCGCGAGTGGCCTTGGCGATACGCACTTGAAGTCGCTTCACGGTTGCTTCAATCTGCGACCAGTCTGTCTGATCCCAAATCTGCCCTCCGTGCGAGGACGCACCAGCATTCGCTGCTTTCGCACCGATTGCCGTCATCTGCTTTTCCTCGTCCAGCAATTAGTCATGTTCTCTCGCCATGAATGACCGAGCGGAAGTCTGCCCACTTTCGTGTCGGGCGATGTTGCAGCCCGTATCCCGACCATTACAGCCGGGCCTTCGCTTTCTCCGCCTTCCTTTACCCACAACACCAACAGCGTTCCTTACGGTTCGCCTGCCGTTACCGGCAGCGCTATGGGCTTACCCTGTTCCGCATGAATCTCAGAGCCAGTCGGACCCTTCCTTTTCGCCGGCAGCTTTCCGTCCATGGAGGTCCAACCGGAAAGGACCACACCTTGCTGCACACCTTTTGGTTCAAGCCTATCAGCACATTTGGCTTGTTCCTTGTTACGGCGTTTATCGGAAGTTCACTTGTGTTGGTCGTCATTGCTCATCCCTTGCACCTCACCGCCTTTGTGCTGGCAGTTTCCACTTCGCCTCACGGTTCGGTGGACCGGTCACCCGGTGGTTACGTTGTCCCCGAAGCTCCACACGGAGTCGTTGCCAACTTCGCATGTTCGGGTAGGGAACGACCGATGGAACGGTCGGTTTCGTAAAGTTCACATCACGTGTTCTCCTCTCGAAACAGAGATTCATGCGACTTTCAGGTCGCACTCCGGCGTCAAGGACATCGCGGCCCCCCCAATTTTCCCAACGCCGCAAGCGGCACAGAGAAAATCGGTTCCTCCGCTCGCCGCAGGGCGGCCGCGTTCCGCGGTCCCGGACCCCTCACGGACTACGGTGCGGACACCTTTCGTCAGAAACGAAAAGGAGACCCTGATGACAAAGCATCAAATGACTCACCAGATTGGAGACGACCAGAAGCGGTCGGATCAACAGCCGGATTGGCTTGAACGCTTGCGCGGAAATTTCGATGCGGAAGTTCATTTGCCCGCGGATATCTCGCGCGAGTTTCTGTCTGCGGCGCTGCTTTGGGCAATCGAGCATAAAGTGGATCTCGGTCTGTTCCACGAAGCCGGCAAGATCATTATCGCACATTTCGGCGGTGACGAGATCTACCTCCCGTCGCTGTGGTCCGACAAACGGTGGCACATCGGCCTGGAGGACAAAGAGCCTTTCGACCCAGGCGATTGAGGTCGGGACCAGAGGCGGCTTTCCGCCTCTGGTCTTTGCCTGTCGCGTGAGCCGGTCCAGCCGGATCGACCGGCCGGAGCGGCTATGAAAGGGGGCTCTGCCGCCCCTCTCAAACCTCACCCCATGAAGGAAGAGCAGCGCCCCTCCTTCAAACTTCCTCCCATGGAGAAAGGGGACGGTTCCCTCCTGCCTTTCCCCAACCCCCTCTCCCGTGCTGGGAAAGCGATGGCTAGCTAACGCCCGCTTTGGCACCAGCCGTGTCGCGCGCCATCCCATGACCGGGCCAGGCCTTCCTTGATCAAAACGTTGCCCAGCGAGTTGCCCGCACGAGACACCGTTCGAAGTTTGCGACCGTACTTGTCTTCGTCACGGAATCCGGCCGCCAGGGAGAATTTTCCCGCGTTGAGCAGCGTCACGAGGCGGGATTTTGCCGCTTCACCTTTGATCCGTTCAGCCTCGCAGCGGGGCGGGCTGAGTTCAGGCGTATCGAGATCGGCAATGCGGATTTTTTGGCCCTCGAACCAGAATGTGTCGCCGTCGACGACGCAGTTCGCTCGATGATTGTCGTCGCAGATCGAAAATGCCGCCGACAATGAATCCGTCGTCGGTGTCTTGGCCAAAGTGGCGAAGCCGGGGAGAGCGTCGGCGCCGCCATAGGCAAGCCAACCTCCAACAGCAATGATCACGGTGCATAGAACTGCCGTTGAGCGTTTAAGCCGTCTGTTCTGCCCAGATCTCAGCAGCGCTCCACCCGCGCGCTGCCGATCGCGACCGCGTCCGGCCTTTGGCGGCTTTCTGAACGGAACTATATTCGATTTCGCCACTATCCGATCCCTTCTTTCGCCTCACCCTATGTCGGACCCGGTTTCATCTGCGTTTACGGAGGAGCTTGTCTCCGGGCTGCGGTGTTGCCGCCAAAATGGTGTGCGAGGGGCGGGGAGCAGTCGATCCCGCCTCCCCTTCGGGCCACTATATTGAGGCTCCTGCGGCTGCTCTGTTTCCCGCCCGTCGCACGACGAGAATTCCCGAAATCCCGCCCGTCGGGCGTCGCTATGCTGATTTCTCCGATACTCTTCATTTTCCTGGATCAGCCTTGCTTGCTTGCACTGCGCGCCGGCTTGGATCATGCAGTCTTTGGCGTATCGCCGATCATGTGAAACCTGTTCGTGCCGACGCATGCCTTCATGTCGCCGCGCCGGAACCAGATGGCTCGTCCGCATCGGAGCGGCGCGTTTCCTGCGGTGAAGACGATCTGTTCGTCGGCGCGTATGCGCAGAACTTCATGGGGCTGAATGAGTGGTCTGGCAGCGAGCTGCTTCGAGCGTGTTCGTGATGATCCCTTTGCCTGGAAACTGCGGCTCACCTGGTCAATCTCGACCGTGGTCATGCCGCAGCGTCGGGAGATGTAATCGGCGGTCTCTGGATCGTTGATCGCGGCAAACGAAATCCAGCTGGCACTCTCGAACCACTTGCTTGCCGCGTCGCGACCGCCATAGGTTTCGCGCATCTGGCCGATCGACTGATAGATCATCGTCAGCGTGATGCCGTATTTGCGACCGGCATCGCGTGCCGTCTCTATGATCCGCATGTAGCCGAGGCGCGCGACCTCATCGAGGAGAAACAGGGCGCGCCCCTTGATCTGTCCGTCGCGATTGTAGATCGCATTCAGAAACGAGCCGATGATGACGCGCGCAAGACCGGAATGGGTCTCCAAGGTCTTGAGGTCTATGTTGATGAAGACGTCCGTATTGCCGGCCGCGATGTCGTTGGTCGCGAACTTCTTTCCCGATACTAGCGCCGCGTAGTTCGGATAGGAAAGCCAGTGTGTTTCCTTGACCGCGTTGGCGTAGACGCCGGAGAAAGTTTCCGGCGTCATGTTGACGAAGGCTGCGACGTTTTCCTTCACAAAATCCGAGCCCGAATTGTCGTAGATGTCTTGCAGCCGTTTGCGCAATGTCGGCTCCGGCTCCGAGAGGTTCATGCGCACCTGCCGAAGCGTCTGGTCGTGCTCGTCCGTGCGGCCGGACAGGCAGACATCGGCGATCAGCGCCGTCAGCAGTTGCAGCGCCGATGCGCGAAAGAAGTCGTCACGGACACCACGCACGCCTCCGCCGTCGCTCATGATCCAGGAGGCGACCGAGGCAATATCCTCTTCCTTCGTCCCGCCGAAACGACCGACCCAGTCCAGCACGTTAAAACCGATGTCAGGCTTCCTTGGATCGAGGACGAATACATCCCTTCCGGCTCCGCCGCGATGCACGGAGACCATCGGTGCGACCTCGTTCGAAGGATCGAGCACGATCAGCGTGCCGCCCCATTTGAGTGCCGTCGGGATCGTCACCGACGTCGTTTTGAAACCGCCGGAACCGGCAAAGACGATCCCGTGCGACGAGCCGAACGAGCCATCGAAGCACAGCAACGGCGACTTGCCACCGACGCCCCACGTCTCGGCGCTATCGGCTCGAAACGCTTGGCTCCCGACACTGTCTTTGTCGACCCGATAGCACTCACCGATGACGATGCCACCGGCATCGGGAAACAACTTTGCCGCCTCTGTGAGCTTCATCCAATCCGCTTCGCCATGCAGCGCTCGCTTGCCCTGAATGCGTTTCGGCTCGGCCCTTGCGAATGCCGCATTGCCGATGAGCGCCACGCGAAGCGCGAAGCCGGCACATAAGAGCGCCGCACTCGCGCCGATCGACGTCGCCGGATCGAGAAAGACCAAGACCGTCTTGTCGGCCGGTACCGACTTCATGAAAGCGGGAAGGCGCATTGTTTCACGGACTGCTGCGACCAGGATTGTCCCACTCGATCCCGCGACGACGCCCCAACCTGCCTGCTTGATACTGATCGAACCGGCGCTCGAAAACAGCAACAGAACTCCGATCGTCGCACCGGCGACATAGGGCAATGCGATGCCCGCCCGCCCCCACGCCAGTCGCGCGGCCTCGGTCTTACCGAAACCGGAAAGCCACTGCTCGATCCCGGTCATTCCGATGACGACCAGGATCATCAATGTCCCTGGTACGACGACGAGCGCAAACCTATTGATAGTCATTGCCGAAGGCCTCCACGCCGATTGCCGTGAGCCTGGACCGCTCGCCCTCGTCGCCTTTGATCCGGCGGGCGGCATCGATGAGCGCTCCCAGCAACAGCGCGCGCTTCTCGTAGCGCAGACCGGCCTTTACGATCAGGCCGCCGAGTTCGATCTTTTCGCGCGTGTCCTTCTTGCGGGCGTCGGATGTCATCGTTCTCGCCATTCGCTCAAGCCTCACCACCGCTGCCCGTGCCTGCGCCAGACGCGTCCGCCGCGGTCGACGCTTGTCCGCTGCTGTCGCCGGGGCCCTTCTTCCCTCCGGTCGTAGCGCCCTGCCCTCCGCGAAATCGCTTGGTCAGTTGCTCAAACGCTGCCTGAAGTTCCGCCTCGTCGATCTCGATTTCGCCCAGTCCCGCCTTGAGCGCGATCCTGCCGATCCGCTCGGCTTCCCTTGTCTCGGCGATCTTGAGCTGTTCCTGCAGCTTGGCAATTTCGTCGCGGATTTTCGCGGATGGCTTCTTCATGTCCGTTCGTCTCCCTGGCTGAGAAAGCGTGTCTTTCGAAGCCAGTTTCCGGAACTTAAGTAGCGAACGCATCACTGTGAATCCTACAATCGCCAACGGCGATGCTTTGGTGGATCATCCCGGCCGTTCCGAAGGAGCGGCTTTCAAGGGCGCAATTATACGTCGCTGGCGCGACGTGTTGCTGAGAGAGCCTGGTGGGGCCGCCGCTCCCGACGAACCCTTTGATTTCGTTCGCAACCGGGAGAGAACTCCGCCGTGGCCGTCCCTCACTTTTCCGTCAGCGTCGTCGCCCGTGGCTCCGGCCGCAGCGCCGTGCTGTCCGCGGCCTATCGACACTGCGCCAAGATGGAGTATGAGCGGGAAGCGAGGGTCATCGATTACACCCGCAAGCAGGGGCTCCTGCACGAAGAGTTCGTCATCCCGGCAGATGCTCCGCAATGGCTGCGCGCCATGATTGCCGATGGCTCGGTCGCCGGCGCATCCGAGGCCTTCTGGAACAAAGTGGAAGGCTTCGAGAAGCGGTCCGACGCGCAGCTCGCCAAGGACGTCACCATAGCCCTGCCGCTCGAGCTGACGGCCGCGCAGAACATCGCGCTCATGCGCGACTTTGTCGAGCGGCACATAACCGCGAAGGGCATGGTCGCCGACTGGGTCTATCACGACGCGCCTGGTAATCCGCATGTGCATCTGATGACGACATTGCGGCCACTCACCGAAGACGGTTTCGGTTCGAAGAAGGTCGCGGTAACAGGTCCGGACGGCAAGCCGATCCGCAATGACGCCGGCAAGATCGTCTATGAGCTTTGGGCCGGCAGTACTGAAGATTTCAATGCGTTTCGCGGCGGCTGGTTTGCCTGCCAGAACACGCATCTGGCGCTGGCCGGTCTCGACATCCGCATCGATGGCCGTTCCTTCGAAAAGCAGGGTATCGACCTCGAGCCAACCATTCACCTCGGCGTCGGCGCCAAAGCCATCGAGCGCAAGGCCGAGCAATCCGACCACAAGTCGGAGACCTCGACTCCCAAGCTCGAACGCATCGAGCTTCAGGAGGAGCGCCGCAGCGAGAACGCGCGGCGCATCCAGCGCCGTCCGGAGATCGTGCTCGACCTGATCACGCGGGAGAAGAGCGTCTTCGACGAACGCGATGTTGCGAAGGTGTTGTATCGCTATATCGACGATGTCGCTCTGTTCCAAAGTCTGATGGTCCGCATTCTGCAAAGTCCGGAAGCGCTCCGGCTCGAACGCGAGCAGATCAACTTTGCGACCGGTATTCGGGAACCCGCCAAGTATACGACGCGCGAGATGATCCGGCTTGAAGCCGAAATGACCAATCGCGCGATCTGGCTCGCCGGCCGCGCCTCCCATGGCGTCCGTGAGGCGGTGCGGCAGGCGACCTTTGCGCGCCATTCCCGTCTGTCGGATGAGCAGCGAACGGCGATCGAACATGTGGTTGGCGGCGAACGGATCGCCGCCGTCATTGGCCGCGCTGGCGCCGGCAAGACCACGATGATGAAGGCTGCCCGCAAGGCGTGGGAAACCGCCGGCTATCGTGTGGTTGGCGGAGCGTTGGCTGGCAAAGCCGCCGAAGGTTTGGAGAAGGAAGCGGGCATCGTTTCCCGAACGCTCTCGTCGTGGGAGCTTCGCTGGAACCAGGGCCGCAACCTGATCGACGACAACACCGTCTTCGTGCTGGACGAGGCCGGCATGGTTTCGTCACGGCAGATGGCGCTGTTGGTCGAAGCCGTCACCAAGGCCGGCGCCAAACTCGTCCTTGTCGGCGATCCGGAACAGCTTCAACCGATCGAAGCGGGTGCGGCCTTTCGCGCCATTGCCGATCGCATCGGCTATGCCGAACTCGAGACGATCTATCGTCAGCGTCAGCAATGGATGCGCGACGCCTCGCTCGATCTCGCGCGTGGCAATGTCCGCAAGGCTGTCGATGCCTACACCGCCCATGGTCGAATGATTGGTTTGAGACTGAAGGACGAGGCGGTCGAAAGCCTGATCGCAGCGTGGGACCGCGACTACGACCCTTCGAAGACCAGCCTGATCCTCGCACACCTTCGCCGCGACGTCCGAAAGCTCAACGATATGGCGCGTGCCAAGCTGGTCGAGCGTGGCATCGTCGCAGACGGATTTGCGTTCAAGACGGAGGACGGAAACCGCATGTTCGCGACCGGCGACCAGATCGTGTTCCTCAAGAACGAAGGTAGCCTTGGCGTCAAGAACGGCATGCTGGCAAAGGTGCTTGAGGCCGCGCCTGGCCGGATTATTGCCGAGGTCGGTGAAGGCGAGTACCGCCGGCAGGTCACGGTCGAGCAGCGCTTCTATAGCAATCTCGACCACGGCTACGCGACGACCATCCACAAGAGCCAGGGCGCGACCGTCGATCGGGTGAAGGTGCTTGCTTCCCTTTCATTGGACAAGCATCTCATCTATGTGGCCATGACGCGCCATCGCGAGGATCTCGCCGTCTATTACGGCCGACGCTCCTTCGCCAAATCCGGCGGCCTCGTCCCGATCCTGTCTCGCCAAAACGCCAAGGAGACGACCCTCGATTACGAGAAGGGGTCGTTCTACGGCCAGGCGCTGCGCTTCGCGGAAGCGCGGGGCCTTCATCTTGTCAACGTCGCCCGCACGATCGCACACGATCGCCTCCAATGGGCCGTTCGGCAAAAACAGAAACTCTCCGACCTTCGCGCCCGTCTAGTCGCAATCGGTGCGACGCTCGGATTGGTCCGCAGCAGCAACGAGCAATCCATCCCGGATACAATCAAGGAGGCCAAGCCCATGGTATCAGGCATCACCACCTTCCCGAAATCGTTCGATCAGGCGGTCGAAGACAAGCTCGCCGCCGATCCCGGGCTCAAGAAGCAATGGGAAGACGTCTCAACCCGCTTCCAGCTCGTCTATGCGCAGCCGGAAGCTGCCTTCAAGGCGATCGACGTCAACACCATGGTCAAGGACCAGTCGGTCGCGCAGTCCACCCTGGCAAGGATTGCCGGAGAGCCAGAGAGCATTGGCGCGCTCAAGGGCAAGACCGGTCTTCTCGCCAGCCGTGCCGACAAGCAGGATCGGGAAAGAGCGAGCGCCAATGTGCCGGCGCTCGGCCGGAACCTGGAACGCTATCTTCGTGAGCGGACCGAGGCCGAATTGAAACATGAGACGGAGGAGCGCGCGGTCCGGCTCAAGGTTTCGGTCGACGTCCCGGCGCTCTCCCCATCTGCCAAGCAAACGCTCGAACGGGTGCGCGATGCGATCGATCGCAACGATTTGTCCGCAAGCCTCGAATACGTGCTCGCCGACAAAATGGTGAAAGCGGAACTGGAAGGTTTCGCCAAGGCGGTTTCCGAACGTTTCGGGGAACGGACGTTCCTGCCACTGGCGGCGAAAGACACTGATGGCAAGACCTTCGAGACCGTCACGGCAGGCATGACGGCCGGCCAGAAGGCCGAGGTCCGGAACGCCTGGGACGCCATGCGGGCGGTTCAGCAGCTGGCTGCTCATGAACGAACGACCGAAGCGCTGAAGCAGGCCGAGACGCTGCGGCAAACTAGGAGCCAAGGACTCTCGCTGAAATGACGGCGGGAGCTGGAACGCGCCAGGCGATGACCGCGCAACAACGACAAGCGACTGGGATCATTTTGGTTGCCGCATTGGTCGCCATGCTGGCGATCGGCACCGCCCTCGCCGGCGGTTACCGCGTCAATCTGACACCGAGCAAGCCACTCGGCCTGTGGCGCATTGTTCCGCTCGATCGTCCCGTTGCTGTCAATGACCTGGTGTTCATCTGCCCACCGGCAACCGCAGAAATGCGGGAGGCGCGAGCGCGCGGCTATCTCCGTTCCGGTTTCTGCCCGGGCGACGTCGCACCGTTGATCAAGACAGTGATCGCCGTTGTAGGACAGCGTGTCGAAATCGGCGTCGACGTGAGAGTGGATGGGCGGGTGGTTTCCTCATCCAGTCTCGCACTACGAGATGGAAAAGGCCGGCCGTTGACGCCGTTTCCGAGCGGCATCATACCGCCAGGATATGTCTTCCTGCATTCCGCCTTCCCCGGCTCCTATGACTCCCGATATTTTGGCCCGGTGCCGATCTCCGGCATTCTCGGGCTGGCGCAGGAGGTGTTCACCTATGTGCCGTGATTACCTTCAGCCGGCGCTGCTGATATTCGCTTCGATCGCGATCGGCGTGGTGGGCTGGAGCGGCCATGTGTTGCTTCTACCCGTCGCGCTGGGGTTTCCGGTTCTTTGGTCGATCGCGCGAACGAGATCAGTGGCGGCACTCATTTCAGCCGGATATTTCCTGGCCGCATCACGTGGTTTGCCGCAAGGCGTGGCCGCCTTTTACTCGTCGGATATCTGGCCGGGCCTGTTGCTCTGGTTGTGTGCGTCATTGAGCTTTGTCGCCGTTCATACGGTCCTGTGGGCCGGAGCCGCTCGCGCTCGTCCGTTTCGCTATCTGCTTGCGGCCGTCGTCATGGCCATCCCGCCATTCGGCATCACAGGCTGGGCGCATCCTGTCACGGCGGCGGGTGTTCTGTTCCCGGGATGGGGATGGTGGGGACTAGGGCTCATGACAGCTGGCCTTGCGGGCCTCGTAACCCGCATTTGGCCAGCTGTCGCCGTCGCCTTTGCAGGCGTTTGGCTATGGTCCGCCGCGATCTGTACCGATCCGAAACTACCGGAAGGCTGGCGCGGCGTCGACCTCCAGTTGGGCGCGTCGCTCGGCCGGGAGGCCGGTCTTCAACGTCAGCGTGACATGATCGCAACGGTGGGGAATGCGGCCAGCGACGGCGCCCGCTATGTGGTGCTGCCGGAAAGTGCACTTGGCTTCTGGACACCGACCGTGGAGCGGCTTTGGATAGGCGCTTTCAGCGATGGTGATGCCAGAGTCATCGCCGGCGCCGCGATGGTCGCCCCTGGAGGCTACGACAATGTGCTCGTCGCGATCGACAGGAAGGGCGGCCGCATCCTCTATCGCGAACGGATGCCGGTTCCCGGTTCGATGTGGCAGCCTTGGCGATCCTGGTTTGGGGAGAATGGCGGCGCCCAGGCGGATTTCTTCGCGAACCCGGTCGTCGCGATCGGTGCCAGCCGGGCAGCACCGCTGATCTGCTACGAGCAACTGATCGTTTGGCCGATCCTTCAGTCCATGCTCCACGATCCGGATTTTGTCGTCGCCGTGGGAAACGGCTGGTGGACCGAAGGGACGTCGATCGTCGCTATCCAGCGCGCCGCTACCACGGCCTGGGCGAAACTTTTCGCAAAGCCCTTTGTCCTTTCCTTCAACACCTGACTGCTCAGGAGACACCATGCTCGACGCTGCCCTGATAAAAGAATGCGCAGACCCTTCCCTCAAGCCCGCGATAGTGGAGCAGTTCGTGATGGCAGCGGGCTCGGATGATCCCCTCGCCGTCACTGTCAAATCAGGCGGCCGATTGCTTCTCATTCCGAAAGCGGCATCGGCCGAGGAGGCGCTGGCGATCGTGCGGCAATATGCTGGCCAGGCCGTCGTTCGTGTCGGCCTGACACAGTTTCCCGCAGGCGTTGGTGTCAAGGAACCGGGGGATCTGAAACCCGACCTTGTCGATGCCTGCCAAAACCTTCGTAATGGCACGGCGATGTTTGCCAAGGTATTGAGGATCGTTGCAAAATGGTATGGCAACCCCACGAGCAAAGACATCTTCCCGCAAATCTTCGAGGACGCGCTCTACGCATGGAAGACCGGCGAGTTCGGGGGGGTGTCGGCGTGTTTCAGGCGGAGGATCCTGGCATACCCATCGAAGCGCCGCAGCAAAGCGATAAGGAAGTGGATGGCGAGGAAGCGACGCCGAAAGACTTACAACCAGAGACGATGCAGGATGTTAGGCATGCGGGGATACGGATCGATCTTTCCCGCATTGGTCAACAACAGCGTTGAGTTCACCTCGCATTGGCGAGGCATGTTCCGGCCAAGCCAAAGTTTAGGCGACTCCAAAGCATGAAATTAATGCCCTTCCAGATGCCTCGTCCGCGGTTGTAATGGCGGCGAGCCAGTAAAACCCGCGTACTGACGGGTTCCAGCTATGAAGTTGCCCGACAAAAACCCGACAGGATCTGAATTCTGCTCGCTGAGCCATGAACTCGCGTGGTTGCGACCAAACCGCTCATTCGTCCAGCCTCGCAGCCGCAACCGCGTGCGGCATCAGGAATGTGGCAATCTGCGCGATGACGTCGATCAGATCGCCAGGATTGTGTGCAACGCCTTCAATGAAAGCACGCCATTGTCGCTGCTTTTGCTGGTCCTTGGCAAAGGCGTCCGTTAGGGCGTCGGGGAGGTCAATGGGGATCGGTGTCTCGCGGCGATCAAAGGTAGCGGCTATTGCGCGCGCCAGCCGATCATCGCTGAAGTCGAAAGACCTGCTGAGGATCCAGATGTCGTAGAAATCCTTCATGCGGCTGTTCACTCGCCCCAGCATCACCATTGCCTGGAACTTCTCGGCAATGACCGTTTCTCGCGCATAGGCCCGAAGCCGCGGCATCGGAAAATCGAGCATGGAAGGATAATCCAAAACCTCCACCCCAGGCTCAAGCGCATCGCCAAAACCGATGTCGATGGTCAGGTTGATCCGGGCTCCGCTGATCGAAGTGATCACCCGCAGCCTGAGCCCACCATAATCCAGTGCCTCGCGAATACGATCCACATGCAGCGTATCAGCGTCGAACGTAACGCCATCGTCGGCCTCTTGCGCCAGAATTTCCCGAAATGTCTCAAGCATCGGGTCCGGACTCGGATCACCGAAACCCAAAAGATCCAGGTCGCGCGTGCCTCGGTGCGGATTGTCGAACCAACTCATCATCAACATCGCCCCTTTTAGAACAAAGCGATCGGCGTGGGGCGACTGGCTAAGCCGGAACAATAACCGTTCAAGGGCGAAACGCGTCAGGACGAGATCGAAGCTTTGCCCGCTTGCCTTGGCGAGTTGCAACAGGCGGGCGCGCACCGAGGCGCCGACGTTTCTGATTTCTTTAGCCATTGGCGGTCAGCGCCTCGAGATACGGCCGGATCACAGAGCCAACGCCACCGCGTTCGGCCTGGTTGGCGATTTCGCCAGGAGTAGCCCTTCGTTGCCGCAGCGCCTCCTGCAGCCCTTCTATCGCTACCGAAAGGCCGATCTTGTTGCGATATCGAAAGCAATCGGCAATTGTCTTGGCGATTCCAAAGACCCTCACAGGAACGCCTTCAATGATATGGGTTTCGACGCTGTCGTTGAGAAGGCTGTCTGTGAAGCGCACGATGCGCACAGCGGGGGCTTCCAGTTTCGGCGGCCAGTCCTTACGGCCTATGGCAAGCCAGATTTGTCCGGGGAGCTGATCTGTCAGGCTGTGAAATGCCAATGCCGAAACGAGGCAGATAACGGCTTTGGGCGCGCGTTTGGCAACCTCCGCCAGGCTGTGGCTGGCGTCGAGCTGCGCATCAGGAAGTTGATAGAGACCGCGGGCAAGCCGCAGCACTTCACCATCTCGTTCCATTCGGCTCATGGTGGCAGCCGTGACTCCTGCGTTCCGCAGTTCGACGAAACGTGCTATTCCGCGCTCGGTTAGCACGGTCCGAGCGATTTGGCGTTGCGTGACTGAACTGGGCATTGATATAAAAGCTCGGAGAATAGGATCTATTATCCTAGGATTTGTATCACAATCCCTGGGGCCGAGAAAGCCCTCGCATTATGAATTCTTCACCACGCTAATTGCCTCGATGGACAAAGTTGACAATTCTAGTGGTCGCCTGGAGTAAAGATGTAGCTTGCGGCGAGGTCCACTATGCGCGCAGTGAGAGCCGGATAACCCTCGACGATCTCGTCTGCGGCAGCGCCTTGCAATTTCATCGCAGCGATTGTTCGGACTCGAGAGGAGCACAAATCTCAATTCCATTTGGCTTGCTTCGACGATTTCTCGTTGTCGCCGGCCGGATTGAAGCTGCTGAGATCCCAGATTATGCGCCTGTTTGCGTACTCACTTGGGTCTCACCAATCGGTCGCACTAATTCGACGTGGCTGACATCTAAGGCTTGAGCCAGTTCATAAATCGTAATCAAAGTTGGGTTGCGACGACCTCGCTCCAGGCTACTGAGATATTGCTGGCTGAAACCAGAACGCGCCTCGACCTCTTCCTGTGTCAGGCCTTTCTCCCGACGCAGGCGGGCAAAATTCGAGCCGACCAGTTTGCGCATGTCCATGCGCCGAAAGATCGCCGTTTACACACTCGGAGTTTATCAACTAAAGTATGTAAAGCTCCTTCCCGTAAATCCCGCCAATGCGGGCGGGTAATGGGGTTAGTTGTCGATATAAGCATCAGCACATTGTCTGCAACTAAGAGATTTCGGATGTAACGGTGTCCCATTTGATGTAGGCGAACCTTCGGGGCCGCTTGGTGAGAGAATGAAAGTTTGGGAGAAGCGGGTGAACAAAGCGAGCTCATCCGATGCAAATGGTCGAGAAAAGAAAAGAGAATCGCGCTTCAGCTCGATGCAACAGTCGAAGCTTGAGGCGTTGGCTGTCTCGGCAATTCTCGAACACCGCCTCCTGATCGCCGCCGACGAAGCTGTCTATGAGGAATGGGCTCGCGCGACCGCAGACCCATCAATTTCCGCCGCCGTGCTCAAGAGCCTGCAGGAGGAGTATGTCGCGCGCCAAAAGAAATCTGAAGTCCAGCAAGAAGAACTTTCGGAAATCATCGATGCGTTAGGCTACGTCCCCGAGGTTCCACTCGATAAACATGAATGACGGTCAAACCAACCCGTGATCTTTAGCAATTGCGACGAGCTGTGGGACGGTCGCAGCCTCAAGTTTTTCGCGCGCTTTATCAAGGTAGTGCTGCACTGTCCTCGGGTTGATCCCCGTTAGCATTGCGGTTTCCGGAGCGCTTTTACCCTTTGCCGCCCACATGAGGCACATTGCTTCTCTTGGTGAAAGCAACCGTCTCGGAGCGACAATGGTCGTCGCAGCGATAATCTTCAGGCAGTAATGGATCACCAGCACCGCTCGGATCGCTTGTTGCGCATCCCGCAGTTTTGAAACGTCAGCCGTCGGCGCCGAAGATGCAAACGTCAGCATCATCGTCGACCCGAAACTTCCTTCGACGGGGATCGTCACCCCACTCCGAATTCCGTACTCGATCGCCTGGTCCCGAAAACGCCTGAGTTCGGAGGTTCCACGAGCGGGCCAATCGTCGGCCGTCCAGGAAAACATTTCCATGCGACGCTTGGCTTCAGTAACGACCGGGTCGATGCGGGAGTAATGGCCTTCGAGATAAACACCCTGCCATTCCTCCGGATAGGAGTTGAATGTGCGGATTTCCAACCCCTCAGTCTGCAGATAAGCAAAACGGTCGAAGCCGCACGCGTGCGCAAATGTTTTCAAAGCACTTTTGATCATACGTTCATCATGCGCGGCTTCTGTCATATCGATGAGAGAGCGAAGGTCACCGTCCACTAACTTTTCTCCTTTTTTCGACAGTGCAAGCCTCCCACTCGTCGCGCCGTTCTGACGCCGCGAGGTACCGGTTGCCACCGTTCGGCTAGCCGGAACCACATGGGACATTGGACGATACAGCAGTTGCTTCTACGCGAAGCAGATCCACGTTCGTTGCATCGCTTAGGTCTATTGACCTCTGCCGGGTATTCAACTCTTTCTGATCTAAAGACGATGATTTTTTATAGAGATTTTTAGTCACACCTGCGCCCCCGCGCGGAATGTACTTGCGACGTTCAGCGACAAGCGAAAATCTGAGCGTCCGTTAGCTGTTTAGCGGCCGCTATAGACAGAATGAAAAATAACATCCTGATCGACCAACACATTGAACTTGTAGCCCGGCCGGATGCGAATCGTCGGCTGAACGTTCAGATTCTTCGAGATCGTCTCTTCTGCTACGCGGCCAAATGACGCGGCAAAATTCCGTCTCGCTGCATCCGAAGCCGTGTCCTGCGTCGCGAGCGTCGAACTCTCAGGCATCGACATATCGGTACCCGCCCCGATGATTGCCACCAGGGCTGCAGAACCGAATGTTCTCCAGAGATGTCGGTCGACCTTGTTTTGGAAGCCGCCATAACCTTCTGCGTCAGTGCCCGCCATACCACCGATCTGTAGGGTTGACCCATTCGGGAAAATAAGGTCGGTCCAGACGACAAGAACGCGCTCCTGTCCGAATGACACCTTGGAATCGTAGCGGCCGAACAGCTTTGCGCCCTGCGGGACGAGAAGGCGATAGCCGGTGGCGCTGTCGTAGACGTTCTGACTGACCTGGGCCGTGATCCGCCCAGGCAAATCGGAATTGAGGCCGGTGATCAAGGTGGCGGGAATGACCGACCCGCGCTTCAGTTCATACGGTGATATCTGCGGCACGACCTGGTTAGGCAGGTAGCCAAGATCCTTGATGTCCTGATTGAAGAAATCCTCCTTTGACGTTTGTCCGTTTTGATCGACGTTTTGGCCCATCAGCCCGGATTTCATGGCGGCGGCATAAAGGTCCGACGCACTGTTCACGACGGCATTTGTCGGCTGGCGGCCGGCGTCATTGGTGGAGCTTGCCTTCTCGACATCTCCGATGTCTACCTTTAGCGGCGAATCCAGCGCTGTAGCGCGAGCCTGGAGGCGAGCCATCCGCTGGCGCTGCGCTTCCCGGATATACTGCTCGTCCTGCTCCCGCTTCAGCCGAGCCTTCCACTCCTCCTCGGATTCGAGCGTCGAGCGTCTCTCCTGTCGGTCATTCGGCCGGCGTTCAACAACAGATTCCTGTTTCTCGACCTTCTGCTCGACGACAGGGGTCGGTTGAAACACCTCCTGCTTCTCCGGCTCGCCGATGATGCCGTCGGTTACGCCCCGCTTGAGCTGTTCGCCGAAGCTGGTCGCAGGGGTGTTGGAAGCCCCCTCGATGTCGCCGCGATGGAGGGACAGCCCCCGCAGCGACAGGCCGATCACGACGACGCCGACGAACAGAGCGACGACGATGATGGCGATGATGATCGGCAGGCGGTTGAGCCGGCGCATGCCATTCTGATCGTCGGCCTGGGCTGGCGCGCCAAGTTGGAGCGACTGGACCATATTCCCCTCCGTCAGTTGCGCTGCATGATCGAAAGCGGACTGGCCGGCGTGGCGCCGGCCGCCGTTGGCGTATAGGCGCGGCCAAGAGCGATGGAAGGCGTCGAAACGCGCGCAAAAACCTGCCCATCGAAGCCCTCGACGGCAAAAGCAAGTTCGATCGGCTTGACGTCTTTGGCGACTTTGCCGTCGGTGACGACGGTATATCCCCACCCCTTCAATGCCGCTTCGAGGGCGGTCGCGAATTCCGACTGCTCCTTTTCCATCTTGATCGCCGTCGCAGCGCTGGCCGGGCCGATTTGCTCGGCGAGACGACTTGCCAGGTCACCGGCGATCGCGCTTGCCGCGGGTCCGGTGACGGTGACCGGGGTTGAGCTGGTGGTCATTGCGTCGTCGGCCGTTTGGCAGCCGGAGAGTAGCACCGCCACGATCAGAAATCCGAAGATCTTGCCCATCGATCACCCTCCCCGCCGGATGGTGATCTTCTGCTGCCGCCAGCCGACCCCCGAAACGAGAATCGCCTTGTCGATCGCATAGTCGACGGTCATCATGTCGTTCTTCATGCGATAGTTGACGATGCGGTTCTGACCGCCGGAGACGACGAAGAGCACCGGCGCATCCTGACCTGAGATCGACTTCGGGAACTGGATGTAGGTCTTCACTCCATCCGAATAGACCCGCTTCGGCTTCCAGGGAGCGCTGCCGCTCACCGAGTAGGAGAAGTTCAGCTTGTCCGGCGCGGTGCCAGGAATGCCGCCCGTTTCAAGACGGGCGTTGATATCGGCGAGTTTGGTGGACGCGTCCTCGGGGTACTCGAAACCAACGCGCGCCATGTACTGGCTGGGATGGGACTTGAGCTGGATATGATAGGTTCGCCGTGACGTCGTCACGACCATCGAGGTGAGAAGACCTGGCTCCGACGGTTTGACAATCAGATGGATGGCCTGCCCGCCTGTCGCCCCCGAGGTGGCCGGTTCCACCTTCCAGCGCACGGTGTCGCCGACCAAGACGTCACGAACGATCTCGCCGCCCTGAAGCTCGATGTCGCAGACCTGCAGCGGCGAGCAGACGACGGACGGCTGGGTCTCCCCGAACAGAAAAATGACTTTTCCATCCGGTCCTGTCGTGACCAGTCCCGGCGTGCCGCGCCATTTCCCGGAGATATTCGTGCCCTTGACCTCGTTGCTCGTCATGCTTTGCGCCTGCGCGCCCACCACAAAGGCGAGTCCGGCCATGCAGCCGGCGGCTGCGATCAATCCTGTCTTTTGCATTATCCCTGCCCTTAAAGCTGTGCCGTCCAGTCGAAATCCCGGACGTAGAGGCCGATCGGATTGAGGCGGATCGTCGCCTCATCCTGCGGCGCGGTGAGCGCCACCGTTGCGATGCCGCGGAAGCGGCGTGTGCCGGTTTCCTTGCCCTTGCGGTCTCGCTCGTATTCCGTCCAGTCGATCTGATAGGTCTGGTTCGAAAGCGCGACGATGTTGTTGACCTCGATGGCGACGGTCGAAGACTTCGCCTTCTCGAAGGGAGAATTGCCTCTGAACCAGGCGTTGACCTTCTCGGTCGACGGATCGGAGGTGCGAAGAAGCGCATAGGTGCGGTCGATATATTGCTTCTGCACCACCGCATCCGGCGTGATCGAGCGAAAGCTTGTCACGAAGTTGCCGAGTGTGGCGCGTACCACGCGGACATCGGCATACTCGATCTGTTCCGGAAAGCCTGCCGTGACCGCCGTTCCGAGCTTGTCGACCTCGACGATATAGGGCACGAGCTTGACCTGAGTGCTGAGATACATCGCGTAGCTAAAGCCGATGACGGCCATCGCCAGGCCGAGAATGCCGACGATCCGCCATGCGGAAGCAGCCTTCACATATGTGCCGTAGCGCTCGTTCCATTCCTGGCGGGCGGCAAGATACGGATTATCAGGGGCGCGGTTCGCTGCCATTTGTTCTTCCCTTGTCTCGATTATGGTTTGTCGTTGCGTTCGGGAGGAGGCTTCGGGCCGCTGTGACCGCTGCGCTGTTCATCGAGCTTGGCGTTGGCTAGTCCGAGGATGGACCCCGCATAGGCACCGGGAGATCCGATTGCCTTTTCCTTCGCGGCCGAGCCTGCGGCTTGTGCGCCGGAACTGAAGCTTGCGCCTATCCCCCGCAGGGCAGCACCGGCGACGGATGAACCGCCAGCTCGTGCGGCTTGCGCGGCCGCAAAGCCGGCACCGGCGGCGCCGGCTGCCAAGAAGCTGGCGCCCGCGGCGAAGGACGCCGCCTGCCCGCCGTGGCGGATTGTCTCCATACCGCCGGTGACGGAAGCACCCTGGACGACACCCTGGATGATGTTTGGCACATACATTGCGACGATGAACACAACGACCGCGATGCCCGCAATAGCCAGCGCGGTTTGGAACTGGTCGCCGACATTCGGATCGTTTGCCAGACCGATCAGGACTTCCGATCCGATCCGCGAGATCATCACAAGGGCCATCAGCTTCATCCCGACGGAGAAGGCGTAGACGAGATACCGAACCGCAAAATCCTTGGTAAAGGACGAGCCGCCCAGTCCGAGCATGATCATGCCGGCAAGCAGCCCGATATACATTTCCACCATCACGGATACGAAAATAGCAGCGACGAGAGAAAACGCGATGACTGTCACTACCATGGCGAATGCTGCCGAGATCGCGAGTGCATTGTCTTCGAAGAGGCCGAACTGCACTTTCTCCGACATTTTCGTTGCGACTGCGAGGCCGGCATTGAACACGTCAGCCGGTGATGCCGTCCCTCCTCCGGCACCGATCTGGAACAGGCTGTCTACGACAGCCTTGGCGAAGGTTGGTCCCTGCGCCAGCACGAACGCGAAGAACCCGATGAACATGATCCGCCGCACAAGCTCGGCGAACCAGCTGTCCAGCGAGGCTGACTGGATCGCCAGCCAGACGGCGGCAATGCCGATCTCGATCGTTGCGAGGATCCAGAACAGGGATTTCGCCGCATCCATTACGGTGGTTTCCCAGCCCTTCGCGGCGGTCGTGATCTGGCTCTGGAGGGACGTCAAGACGGACCCTTCTTGGGCCAGCGCGGGATGGGTCGTCACCACGGCAAACGCACCAAACAACATGGCTACTCGGAGCTGATGAAGTGTCGTCGTGCCACTCATCCAATCACCATTCGACTTTCATCTTCTCGCCGCCCGATGTCGGATATTCCTTTGACGAACCGAAGAACTTCGCCCTGCGTTCCTGAGCTTCCTGCTTTTCGGAAATCAAGAACCAAACACCGGCGCTTCCGACTGCCAGGATCGTTGCGACCGCGATGACGAGTGCTTTCGTTCTCACCATTCCACCTTCATTTTCTCGCCACCTGAAGTAGAGGGAGCCGTCGCACTGAAAAATTTCTCTCGCCGCGCCTGTGCCAGGTCCTTGTCGGTCTGCTCCGTCTGAAGCCAGGTTCCCATCATCGTCATCTGTTGCGAGACGAGACCGCGAAGCTTCTGCATCTGGGCAACTTGCTGAGCGGCGATCTCGTGGCCGACCTGCAAGGCTTTCATCTGCCCATCCGCCGTTTCGGACATCGACCGCAACGAGGACATCGTATCTTCCTCGCTATCGAACTGGTCGGCCGTGAGGCTCGCAGCGTTCAGCGAGCTGGCGATCGTGTCGCGGTTGGTGTTCGACCAGGACTGATATGTCGAGGAGAACGTCGCGTTATCCGGCAGGTTGTTTTTGAGATCGGCGTAGCTCTGAAAGCGCTGCTGAAGAACGTCGTCAGCATTGCCCATAGAGAATGAGATACTCTGACCCTGGTCGACGATGCCGCGGAGCTGATTGAGATCGCTTTCGACCTGCCCCCAGACATGGTCAGGCAGCTGCGCGGTGTTTTGCAGCATGTTCTGGTATATCTTAAGCTGGTTCTGGATCTGCTCCGCAAGCTGGCTGATCTGCGTCAGCTGATTGTCGACCTGGAGGCCCGAGCTCTTGAGAAGGTCCACCAATTGCGCATTGTTGGCGAGCTGCGTCCACTCCGTCGCAGCACCGGTGGCGGTCCCGGCCCGTGCTGAAGGTACGGCTCCGATCGTCAGGGCTGCGGCCGCCAGGCAGGCTAACCATCTATTCGAACTTGAGTAGCAATGCGGCATCGTGAACTCCTCTCGTTTCAAGCCAGCGGATTGGCCAGTCGCGGCCATGTTCGGATTTCAGCGCGCGGATGCGCTTGAGGTCCTCCTTCCCGGAAGCTCCTACGAAGCTCAGCGCAATGGGTCCGAGCGACATGTTGAAGAGACGACGGCCTTCCGGCGTGGCGACGTAGTATTCGCGCTTCGGGATCGCTGTTGAGACGATCTCAATCTGGCGCTCGTTGAAACCGATACGCTCATAAAATTCCCGCGTCCCCGGCTCTCTGGCGGCGCCATTCGGAAGGCAAATCTTGGTGGGGCAGGATTCCTTCAGCACGTCGATAATCCCTGACCGTTCGGCGTCGGAGATTGATTGGGTCGCCAGAACGACTGCGCAATTCGCCTTGCGCAGCACCTTAAGCCATTCCCTGATCTTGCTGCGGAAAACTGGGTGGCCAAGCATCAGCCACGCCTCGTCGAGGACGATCAGGCTTGGCGACCCATCCAAACGCTTCTCGATCCGCCGGAACAAATAGGTCAGCACTGGCACGAGATTGCGCTCGCCCATGTTCATCAGCTGCTCGATCTCGAAAGTCTGGAAGGCCCCGAGTGTCAGGCCGTCCTCCTCCGCATCGAGGAGCTGGCCCATTGGCCCATCGACGGTGTAGTGATGCAGCGCGTCCTTAATCTCACGTAGCTGCACGCCGCTGACGAAATCCGAGAGTGAGCGACCGGATGCGCTCGCCATCAGTCCGATTTGCCGAGAGATTGCGTTGCGATGATCGGGGGTGATGGTGACGCCCTGCAGACCGACCAGCATCTCGATCCACTCGGTCGCCCAGGCCCGGTCGGCATCACTTTTGAGATCAGAGAGTGGGCAGAAAGCCAACGCCCTCCCCTCTTCCGCATTGTCGCCGCCGATCTCATAGTGATCACCACCGGCTGCGAGCGTCAGGGGGAGAAGTGAACTGCCTTTGTCAAAGGCGAAGATCTGCGCATTTTCGTATCGGCGAAACTGCGCGGCGATCAGAGCCAGAAGCGTCGACTTGCCTGAGCCGGTTGGGCCGAAGATCAGCGTGTGGCCGACATCATCGACATGCAGGTTCAGACGGAACGCTGTCGAGCCGGTCGCAACCTGCATCAAGGGCGGGGAATTCGGTGGGTAAAAGGGGCATGGCGCGACCGGGTTTCCGGCCCAGACCGAGTTCAGCGGAATCAAGTCGGCGAGATTGCTGGTGTTGATCAACGGCTCACGGATGTTGCAATACCAGTTGCCCGGCAAGCTGCCGAGATAGGCATCGGTGGCGTTCAGCGTTTCGATCCGCGCCCCAAAGCCTTCCGCCTGGATCAGCCGCCGGATCGCTTCTGCCTTCTCCTGCAGTGCTTCGCGATCGTTGTCGAATAGCACGACGACCGGCGTGTAATACCCATAGGCAACCAGCTGCGATGAGGCCTGTGCGATGGCATCCTCAGTTTCGGCCACCATCGTCATCGCGTCCTGGTCGACGGATCGACTTTGTGTCTGGAATATCTGGTCGAAGAACGGCCGGACCTTTTGCTGCCATTTCTTGCGCGTGCGCTCGAGCTTTTGACGGGCTTCCTCGGCATCGAGAAAAATGAAGCGCGATGACCATCGATAGCTTAGCGGCAGGAGGTCGAGGCTATTGAGAATGCCTGGCCAGCTCTCCGCCGGCAGACCATCGATCGCAACGACGCCGAGGAAACGGTTTTCGACCTTCGGCGTCAGGCCGTGCTCAAGCTCGGCCGTCGCGATCCAGTCGAGATACATGGGGATATCCGGAAGCCGGATCGGATGGCTCTCGCCTGTGATGCAGAAGCGGGCGAACTGAAGCAGCTCGTCATATCGGGCAATTCGCTCCCCTCCCCTATCGACCGTTTCGCGGGTTTCCATGCGCCGGATCGAAATCGTGTTGGCAAAATACTGCTCAAGCTCTCGCACCGCGTTCTTGAACACGAAGAGCACCGTGTCCGCATAGGACTTCTTCCGGCTCTCTTCATCCGAATAGATATATTTGCTGAGGGCGGTCTTCCTGGACTCAAGCGGCCGGTAGGTGAGGACCAGGGCGTGCTTGCTCTCGAAATGTCCCTGCTCCCGCTCGAAATGCGCCCGGCGCTCGGCATCGATCGCGCGGGTCACTGGGTCGGGGAAATGGCAGCGATCTTCCGATGGATACTCGACCGTTGGAACGCGGATGGCCTCGACCTGGATCATCCAGCCGCTTCCAAGCCGCGAGAGGACCGCATTGATCTGCCTCGACAGCTCGTTGCGCTCGAGGTCGGTCGCACTTTCGGAGTCCGGTCCGGCGAAGTACCAGCCGGCCATCAGGCTTCCGTCCTTCAAGAGGAGAACACCATTGTCGACGAGGCCGGCATAGGGAACGAGATCCGCAAAGGATGGACCGGTCACCCGGAAGCGATTGAGAGCTACCATGGCGGTCTCCTCAATAGCGACGCCAAGGCGAAGTGGTTGCCTTGTAGTAGGGCTTGTAGGAAATGTGCCTGATATAGACCTGCCGCATGTGCGGATCGGCCTTCGCCATCATCCTGAGCAGCCCGACGATCACGACCCAGACAACGACGCCGAAAAGCGCCGAGTAGGCCGTAAGCACAACGAAGATCAGGATCACCGCTGCAAGACCGGTGATCAGCACCAGCTCCCGGTCGGCGCCCATGAGTAGGTTCGGGCGGGAGAGCGCGCGATGGATGCGGTTACGCCGCAGGCCCGACAGGGACTCAGCCATGATCCCCCTCCCCTCCTTCGTTCGAACCAATTGAGATGACCTGCTCTTCGGTCAGCCCGATCGAAGCGCCGGTCGCACCGAATAGGCCGACGATGTTGGTGGCGCCGAGCAGGATGCCGGCGACGAGAACGACGTACACAAGTCGCCGTGCGAAATCGTTCAGTTCACCGCCAAAGATGAGCATGCCGCCGGCAATGGCCACGGCTGCAAGCGCGATCGCGCCCGCGACCGGGCCGGTTATCGACTCCTGGATCTGCTGCAGTGGCCCTTCCCATGGGAGGCTGCCGCCGGAACTGGCGAGCGCCGGCGCGACCGAGGCAAGAATGATGGGCGTCGCCACGAGCGCGGCGGCGATGAGGGTATGCTTACGCGACATGGCGCGCCTCCTGTTCTTCGGTGAGCTGGTCGGATTCGATCTCGTACCGTCCGTTGATGAACTGCTCGATTTGGATGATGTCGCGAACAAGCCGCCCACGCGGCGTCCGCTCAATCGAAATCACCAGGTCGACGGCCTCTCCGATCACCTCGTGCATCGGCTGCTGGCTTGCCTCGGCCGTCAGCTGTTCAAGGCGGCGCAGCGCCGACATGGCGGTGTTGGAGTGAATGGTCGCTACGCCGCCCGGGTGACCGGTGTTCCAGGCCTTGAGCAACGTCAGGGCCGCGCCGTCGCGGACTTCGCCAACGATGATCCGGTCGGGACGCAGCCGCATGGTGCTCTTGAGGAGCCGCGCCATGTCGATCGTATCGCTGGTATGGAGGAGTACGGCGTTCTCGGCTGCGCATTGGATTTCCGCGGTATCCTCAAGGATGACGAGGCGATCCTGTGGCGCGGACTTCACGATCTCGTGGATTACGGCGTTCGCAAGCGTCGTCTTACCCGAGCCCGTCCCCCCGGAAATGATGATGTTCAGCCTCGTGGAAATGGCACTGCGGATCGTTGTGGCTTGGTATTCTGTCATCACGCCGGCGCGAATGTAGTCTTCAAGTGGAATGAGGCGCGATGCCCGGCGACGAATCGTGAAGGCGGGCTTGGTGACAACGGGAGGCAACAGTCCCTCGAAGCGGTGGCCACCGATTGGCAGCTCGCCGGAGATGATTGGCTGTTCCGTGTCGACCTCTGACTGAAGCGCGTGCGCCACTGTACCGATCACCATCTCCGCTGCAGCGGATGACATCTCGCCTGCGGGCGCAACGCCGTGACCTAGCCGTTCGATGAATAATTTGCCGTCCGGATTGAGCATGATTTCGACGACGTTCGCGTCGTCCAGGGCAACACAAAGCTGATCGCCGAGCGCCTCCTGAAGTTTGCGGACGAGCCGAGGGTGAGAGCGAAGCTGGTTCACGGATTTCTCCTTAGGCTGCCTGGCCGAGAGGGGGTGAATTCAGAGCGGTAGGTTGAGGGGAGGAGCCTTAGGAACGTGGCCGCATTGACAGGCAGCGTCCCGGCTACGGCCATCGTCACGCCGATCTTCTTGGGTTCGGCCAAACGCTGAAGCTGCCATCCCACGCGAGCGAGGATGCGCTCAAATCGAAGATCGGTCACAGTAACAATCTCAGTATACGCATTCGCCATGCACCATTCGATGATGCCAGCGAACATGGTCAGCGTCGCTTCATGGACCGAGCCGTCCCCTCTCCCCTCAGCGAGAGTCGTGTCGACACAGAAGCGAGAACTCTCGATCATCGCGGCATGCCCATTGAGTTGACCGCCGGGGAGCAGAGACGGGAAAACGTCGGCCACCATTGTTGGACCAAGCGAAGGGAGAAGCCTCGCGCACCCCGCCAATTCGCCGGTCTCTGCGACGGCGAGCACATAGGTCGGCCGAAGCGCGTCGAAACGATCGGACTCGCGGCCGGCCGTTACGTCCACTTCCCAACCCAGGCGATCGGAAAAAACCCGAGCACGAAGCTGATAGTGGATGTGTAGGAGATGCGCCTCTTGGATCGTCCGGGGTGTTGAGAGCGCGAGGACCTGCATGATTTTCTCCGTCATTGTTGGACGGCTGGAAATCAGCATAGATCGGGACCGAGGGGCAGTTGTAGAATCCTACAAACTTGCAGGGGGTGAGTCGCTTCGACAAATTCCTTATTTTGTCGAATGCAGCCATTAGCAAGTGTCGACCGTGGAGAATGCCAGTAATCATGTCCTGATCCCACCGACCGGATCATCGCTTGATCATCGATGTTCAACCTCGAAAGAGGGCTTAAACATATGTCGATTTCCAAGCTTACGCTTAAATCCAAGGGTGAGCCGGTACGCCGGGTTGAGGTGTTCACTGGCAATGGCCGTCGCCGCGAATGGAGCGACGATCAGAAGGACGGTGTGCTCTGTGGAGCGGCATGGGGTGACTCCGCAGCAACTGTTCACATGGCGACGGCTCGCCCCAAAGCAGCCGAGGTACTTTCTGTGCCCGAGGAAGATCCTATGCTTGCGCCAGCGGTCGTCGTGTCGCCCGGGAAGCCAGAGCCGAAGAAGGCGCGGCGGGCACGTTCGCCAAGGAAAGCTTCTCCGGAAGCGGCTATCGAATTGCAAATTGATGGAGCCACGCTGCGCATCGCCTCCGGCACCGATGCCACAACGATTGTCGCCGTTATCCAGGCGTTGAAGGCTCAATCTTGATCGGTAAGTCCGATGCGGTAAAGCTGGTGAAGGCCCAGATGGGTGCCGACCCATTCTCTGGCACGATCTACGTGTTCCGGGCCAAACGAAGGGACCGGATCAAGCTGATCTTCTGGTGTGCCTGGTCGCCAAGCGGCATGAGGATGTCGAGTTCCATTGCCCGGATGCACGACGGTTGTATCTGACATCCGCGCAGTTCTTGGCGGTGTTCGATGGACTGGACTGGAAACGCGTTCCGATCCCACGCGACAAATTCGGCAAGGCCAATTGAGGCTCACGAAAGGCCTGCGCCGACGGATGGGCGCTTCGTAGCTTGCGAAATGATTTTTGGCAATTGACCCGCCCGGGAGAGGCGGGTAGAATCGTCACGTGATGTAAAAACCGTCTATTGACTAAAAACCCGTCACGGGACTGAAAAACCGTCACGCTTGAAAAGCTAGAGTCACCTTATAAGGTAGCGGAGGATCAAATGGAAACCACTTCGGAGCGCATTCAGCGCCATGCCAAAGAACTCTGGGCACGCAGTGCAGGCGCGGGGCGCCGTCCCCCGATCTATGTCTCGCAGACTTCGCGCTCGACGACTAAGGGTGAGGCGAACCCCAATCCAGAGAGCGGAGCAAATGACCCCCGTACGCAGCGCATATGCTCAATGTTGTACGAACCGGCTAAGCTCTTGAAGGGGAATGGAGTCGCCATCGTGCGAACAGTGGGTCATGCTCTCCCTGTGCACCGAAGCGACCGGGACGGTTGTAGGATTCACAGTAAAACAGATCATGAACATACCGGGATGCCAGCCTTGCTAACTTACAGATAAAGAACGTAAAAGTTGTTGGGCTTGGCGTTTCCCGGGGGTTAAGCGTTAACCTTTCGTTAACCTAAAAGCCCTTGCTCAAAAATTCGAATCGGCGCTTATTGCCGGTGGCGGAACTTTACCGGTTTCGCGAAAAAT